>NZ_PIPF01000007.1:0-450150 GCF_004025845.1 Janibacter hoylei PVAS-1 | reverse complement strand
TCGCCTTGCGAGCCTCGGTCGCTGTGCACGATGCACCCGGCCACGTCGGCGCCGTCAGCGGCGCGGCGTGCGACGGCTGAGTTCAGCGCGGTGACAGCCAGGTGCGACGTCATGCGTGAGTCGATGCTGTAGCCCACGATCCGCCCGGAGCAGGCGTCCTTGATCGCGCAGAGGTACAGCTTGCCCTCACCGGTCCAGTGCTCAGTAATGTCGGTCAGCCACACCCGATTCGGTGCCGCCGCGCTGGTGAAGTCATGCGTGACGCGGCCCACCTCGTCCTCGACCGCGAGCCGGCCATCGTGCACCGGTGGTCCGGGCCGCGGACGGGCCGAGCGCTTCTTCCCGAAGATCGACCACCAGGCGTTCGCTGAGCAGATCCGCCACGCCGTGCGAGCCGACATGCCCGTCCCGGCGTCGGCGGCTTCCTCGTGGAGGTATCGGTAACCGAAGGCGGGGTCATCACGGTGAGCGTCGAACAACGCGTTCGCGCGATGCGCCCACGCCAGCTCGGAGGCGGTGACCGGGGACGTGAGCCACCGGTAGTACTGCGTACGACACAACTTCAGCACCCGGCACGTCACCGACACAGGCACCCGGATCCGGGCTCCCTTGCCAGCCAGCTCGCGGACGAGCGGGAACATCATTTTGGGGGCAGGTTCGCCTGCGACAAGTACGCCGCCGCGCGCCGCAACACCTCGTTCTCTTGCTCCAGCAATCGGTTACGGCGCTCGAGCTCACGCAGCTCGGCTGCCTGCTCACTCGTCACGGCCGGCGCGGTGCCGTCCTCGACGTCGGCGCGTTTGAGCCAGTTGGTCAGGCACGACTCGCTGATCCCGAAGTCAGCAGCAATCTGCTTCAACTGCTGACCCGGCTCACGGTTGCGAGCGACCCGCACGACATCGTCACGAAACTCTTTGGGGTAGGGCTTGGGCACGGTGTCCATCCTTCCAGCAGCGTCCCTCGACGCCACAGATCAGATGTCACCTATCCGTGCAGCAGTCCCAGCCCCGGCATTTGGCAGTCCCGCTAGGTCGACATGGATGAAGCAATCTGGCTTGGTGAGGAGTCAGGGTGCCTGGTCCGCGTCGTCGGCTGGGTCATCTACCGTCGGTTCGGACGTTGACGGCCCTGTGGCTGGCCATCTCTCGGACACGGCCCAGGTCGTGAGTGCAGCGAGTCGCTCCTCGATGGCCTTAGCGGTCCAGCTGGGCCATTTCTCGGCGACCTCGCGTTCGCTCGCCAAGGCTGCTGTGAAGTAGCACGGGGGCTGCGTCTGACCGGTCTTGCCGCGTTTCTCGACGTACTCCTTGTTGCTGTAGGAGCTGTTGTCCATCGTCAGAATCAAGTTGCCCAGCGAATGCGTGTGACTCTTTCGCTCATCGTCACTGAAGATGTCCCGCCAAGACCCCGCGTAAGTGGGCGACGCTTTGTCGATGTCTTTCGGGTTGCGGGGCAGGATGTGCTCGGTGGTCTTCTCAAAGTTCTTCGTGAAGGTCTCGAACGGCTTCAGTACGGCGACCGTCTTCCCCTTCGACAGTTCGTACTCATAGAGGACATACTTGTGGGAGCTCCGCACATACCAGTTGGTCTCCACCGTGAGGTTGTTTCGCACGAGGCTGTCCGGTGCGTACTCCCAGGTCAGTGAACCGACTCGCGTGACGGCGTCACCGATTGAGGTCGATCCCTTAAAGACCTGATGCGCCAGACCAGCCAGAGCCTGCCTGCCCGCGCCGGATCTACGCGCGCAGATGGCAAAAACGCGTGCCGCGAAGGTTTCGCACGCGACGAGTACATCTGCGTAGCCGGCGGCGTTGCCGGGGGACGCCAGACGGGTCGCGAACAGTAGGGGGAGGAACTGAGCAACGACCCCGCTGCGGACAAGAGCTTGCGAGTTCCTGGACACGCGAGCGATGTCCGCGGGGTCGGCTGTCGACGATGCGAATGCTGTTGAGGTCCCCTCCAGATCGCGAAGGAACGCAGAGCATTGCCAGAGCTGGTCGACGTAGTCGGAGACGTCGTCGAACAGCCGCTGCCGCATTGCTTCTGGGTCGGTCCTGTCGCCTGCATCGTCATCGCGGAGGCGTTGAGAGCCGTGAACGTAGTGCGTACGTGGGAACTTCTTCTTGATCGACTCAGACCGCTCCCACAGGCGGATGTTCGGCTCCTGGGTGGCTAGCCAGTGTGAACGGAGGAGTCGGTCCTCGCTGTCGGACGGGAGTCCAGCCAGGTTCTTGAACACGCCCGACCATCGTTCGTTGATCAGATCCGCGAGCTTCGTTCTGCGAACGTCGTCGAGCTGGGACGCGAGGTAGAGAAGGTAATTCTTGATCTTCTCAAGATCGGTGAGGAGGATCCCGCGGTCGTTGAGCGTCTCGAAGATGACGCCCACTTCGGCAGTCGACTTGATCGGATAGACAAGCAACTGGAGACCGGACGTGAGGCGGCGCCGGAGGTCCAGCAGGCGCCCTGCGGCGACTTCAGGTGCTGCACCCTCCACGAGTTCCACGAGTCGCTGGTCAAAGAAGGTCGCGGCACGGAGCAACCTGCGTGCAGACGCGATGGGGTCACTGGGTGCCGGAAGGTCTTCAATGATGTGATCGCGCCAGAAGCCTCGGAGGTCTGTCCCTAGTTGGAGCCGTGGCTCCTGCGTGCCCAGAAGTTGAATGCGCACGAGGGCGCCGATCTGACGCTTGGCTTCGAGTACGCCATCAGCCAGTCCCTCGTCCGTGACGCCCTGAATCTGGTCGAGTGCCTTCGCCAGACGAGTCATGAGGATCGTTACGGTCGTGAGACGCTGCTGACCATCGACGACCTCGTACTCCTTCAGAGTCTCGCCAGCTGACGTGGTCTTCTTATGTCCGGTCTCTCGCAACACCAGCGTGCCGGCGAAATGTTCGCCATCGCCAAGCAGGTCAAGGTCGCCCCACAGGTCGCCAAGTTGCTTGTCAGTCCAAGCGTACGGCCGCTGGTAGTCCGCAATGACGAAGGTCTTGTCGTCGAGCGCCTTTTTCAGCGACTCGTGTTCCTGCGGCATGTCAGTGAATCCAATCTTCGGCTTGGCTCGCCAGCGAGCGAGCGATCGCGGCATAGGTGGGCTGGCCGAATGCGACCAGGCGGGCTTCATCAACAGCACTGGACGCAGCGTTGAGCGCCTCCACCGCCGCGGCGATTGCGTCTTCCTTCGGCCAGCCGTAGGTATCAGCACTGACTAGGGGGAAGGCGACACTGCGGGCACCGAGCTCGTCCGCGTGCCCCAAGGCACGCGTGTAGCGCGAGGTCAGGTGGTCTCGGTCGGTCTCGCCTGCCATCGTCCATCCGGTGTCGCCGGCGTCCAGTCCGTTGGGAAAGCGGGTGATGTAGTCCTCGGGGATCGCCGAGCCACCAGCCGTATGGATCGCCCCATCGACGCCTCGTATTCGCCGGTTTGCCGCGTTGACGACCGCATCCACCTCCTGGGTGGTGATGTCTCCCTCTACGACGGTGATCAACACGCCGGCAATACTAGTGGGAACCGCCGACAGCGCGAGGACGAGTTTGCGTTTCCCGAGCCTTCCTTCTTGACCACACCGCGCGTCCTCTTGGGCAGGTCAATCGGTGGCTGGTAGTCGTCGATGCGGTCGTAGACGTCGTAGTTGAGACTGCGCTCGGCGAGTTCTATATGCCCTTGGGTGGCGGCGACCTTGATCAGGTTGAGTCAGTTGACCTCGTCCTACGGCGCTGCCTCACAGGCGATCCCTGAGGCCACCTGGCGGTGTCGAGGTGGGACTGGGCTTGGCTGCGACAGCGACGATGTGGGCGCATGCGCTCGACGATTTCGTGGAGCTGGTTGCCCTCGGAGAGCCACGCCCACCCGTCCTTGCGGGGGTTGCTGATCGGCTTCCTGGCCACGAGACTGAGCTCGAGCTTCAGGCCGTTGATCCCGTCCGCTCCGCAAGCTTGGCCTCGGGCTCTCAGGAGGCGGAAGAGAGCTACGTCGACGAGGAGACCGTGCAACGTATAGCCGTTGTCGACAACGTTCTCCGGCGTGTTCAGGCAGCTTCTCGGTGCATGAGTTCGCCCGTGCGAGGGTCCGCGCCGAACCAGTCCCGGATCGTGCTCAGGTCGGTGCGCTCCCGGGACCGCTTGATGCCGGACGCCGCGGCGAGGTTGCGGTTGAAGACGCGCTCGGGGTGGAGCGAGAGATCGTCGACGGTGCGCCACGGGCCCGAGGTGCGGGTCGTTTCTCCTGCGGTTACAACGCCGCGTCTGCGGCTTCCCAGGCACCTGCTCCTTCGGTGTGTGCTCATCCTCGTTTCCAAGGTCACGAGCCTCTATAGGGCCGAGTGCGGTTCAAAGGTCGACGCGCAGGTCACCATAGCTTCGACGGTGGCGACCGCGCTATCGACATGATCGGCTGAAAGGTCGTCTAGACAGGGTGCGCAGAGTCCCTGTCCTCGACCGCCCGTGTGACTGCTGCCCCTCGTCGAGTGGCGCTGTACGGCCCTTCCTATTGGGTGGCAGGAGGCACGGTTCATGCCCGAGATGGACCTACCAGCCGAAGCACCCGTGACCGAGGCTTCACCCCGTCTGGAGACGGACGACGAGTTCGCAGCGGCGTAAGGCGAGTGATGGCGGAGGAGATCGGTGCAGTTGTTGTCCGCCGGGCGCATTCAAGCGGAATCGAGGGCTTGCTGAGCAACACTTCGAGATGAGGCCCACGTCTTGTGTGCCATACGAAGGCCGAGCCGCTGCGACATCCGAGGGTGCTCGCGCTCCATTCGTGTGTAGGCCGACTTTAAGTTGGTCGTGTACAGCAGATCGCGCAGGAGCAGGACCTCGAACGCGGCCGCCTCGACGAAGTCCACCGTCTTGGTGTACCCGACGACTGCCCTGGCGTTGGTGGCCCGACAGAGGTCTATGAGCTCTTGATCCTTGGCGGCCATCGTCGAGCACGAGGCGAAGAACAAGACCTTGTCCTCACACCTGCTCCCGAGAATCTCAGCGAACTCCTTGATCGTCACGCCTTCATCGCCGAACCAGAGCTGCCCACGAGCGCCGTGACAGACGAAGTAGCCGATGGGCATCGAGGTGAGCCGACGCCATTTCTTTGCATAGAACTCGAGGGCGTCCCTTGTCGCGACGTTGCGGTGGACGTAGGGGGTCCCTTCGCAGTCCTGGAGAAGGCCGAGCACTGGCTCGACGGTCCGTCGGTCGCGGGCAGGGCCCCATTCACCTTCGAAGCAGTAGATCCCTTGTGCCATGTATGAACACTTGTGGTCCCTCGGTGGGGTGTCAAACGCTCAGCCGGATCATTGTCGGTGGTCCCACCTACGCTGTGGAGCAGGTCGACGGAGGGGAGTGGCTGATGTTCGATCAGCGGGTCGAGGCAGCGTGGAGGGACTTCCACGAGCGTCTCGTGGTGGCCATCGAACGGTTCGGCGAGGGCGAGATCTTCCGGATCTCACTCGACCGCACGAGCGTCTACGAGGCGGGGGACGCTCCCTTCGTCGAGCTCAACGTCGTCCTGCCGCAGGTGCTCGTCGAGGTCGCCTCCAACATGACCTTGGCTCGTACGTGGCGCATGAGTCGCACCCAGCAGGCGAGGGTCCGCCGGCTGGGCATGGCGTGCCCGACGCGGCAGGAGCCGACCTACGGCAAGTACTACGACATCACGCGGCCCGACGAGGCGGCCGCTGCGGTTATCACGGCACTGCGCGAAGGGTTCGGTGTCCTCGACCCGGCGCTCCTCACCAGCCCGAGCCCCGTCCTGACTCCACCCACGCGCGAGCCCTGGGAGACCAGCCCGCTGCTCGCCGACGGCGCCCGACCCACCAGCCGGGCAGAGGTCAATGCCCTCGTCGCCATCGCCCTTCGCCCGCTCGTGGGTGAGGTGGACACCACGGATGACGGTGACGCCATCGTCCACTTCCCCGGCACGTCGATCCTGGTGCGGCCGTCGAGGCGCGCACCGCGCATCCGCATGTGCTGCACGCTGCCGCACCACGAGCGTGACCTCGACGAGGCCACCCGGATCGCCCAGCGGCTCAACGGGTGCATGCACGCGCTCAAGTTCGTCGTGCTCGACGACGAGGACTTCCTCGTCATGGTCGACATGCTCGCCAGACCCTTCGTGCCCGAGCACGTGCTGGAGCACGTGGAGCACCTCTTCCGGATCATCGACGGCTGGGAGGACGAGTTCCTCCCCGAGGCGCGCGATCGACAGGAGACGACGTGAGCGAAGCCACCACCACGACGAGACTGCGCTGCGACCGCTGCGGGTCCCACGCCACCCACCAGCGCGTCATGGGGATGCCCACCGCCGAGACGGCAGAGCAGGTCGCGGCCACGCCGTGGCAGCGGCTCGGTGGGTGTCTGATCGTGCCGGGCATGTGGACGGTCGAGTGCCTGACCTGCGGTCAGCGAGAGGCGGTCGAAGGGGGCCCAGCCGACCTCATGCCGGCGCCGCCACCCGACTGCACCGTCGCCCGGGCGATCACCCGGTACGCCGCTCGCTGCCGCGAAAAGCTCGGCCAGGCGACGACCTCCGTCGTCTCCCACGCCGGGCTGTGGCTGCTTCTCGCCTCCGTCGCTGAGCACGTCACCGGCGACGACCGCGCCGTGCTCGAGGAGATCCTTGGCATGCCGGTCGGGGAGGCGAGTGCTGCCGCACGTCGGCTGCTCGGCGCACCGCACCCGACCCTCGCTGCTGCGGCTGGAGCCTGGGTTGCGGGGGATGCGGTGACACCCGTCGGGGTGGAGCGGCCGATCCCTGACCAGGCCCGGCTGGATGCGTGGGCGTCAGAGCGCACACGCGGACTCATCCCGCAGTTCCCACTCGAGGTCACCGAGCTGACCCGCATCGTGCTGGCGACGGCGCTCGTCCTCGAGCCACAGTGGACCGAGCAGCTCACCACCGGTGGCGGCGGCCAGTGGTTGAGGCTCGGTGGGGGCCTGCAGACGATCGTCGAGACTGCCGCTGCCGGGGCCGTCCTCGTGGCCAAGCCGCACTCCGAGGACGGCATCGACGTCATCAGCGTGCGCGCTCACCCGAGGGTCGCTCCGGCGCAGGTCTGGCAGGCCGTCGACGAAGTCGTGGCGCTGCTGGACGACGGCGCGCTGTGGCACGGCGAGCGACCGCACGGGTTGCCGCGCCGGGGATTCGGCTGGCGGTCCAGGGCAGCGCGGGTGCAGATGACCGACTTGGCGCGCGCAGAGTTGCCGACCGACGCCTGGGGGAGGCCGCAGCAGTGGCGCAGCCAGGTGCCGTCGTGGTCGGCTCAGGAGACGCTCGACCTCACCGAGGCGCCCGGCGTCGCCGAGGCCGGCCACGCGATCCTGCCCGACGAGCCTGGCGCGGCGACGAGCTGCGTGCAGTCGGTGCGGGCGGAGTACGACGCCGACGGGTTTCGGGCGGCTGCGCTCACGGCGCTGGACCGGGTTGGGTCCGCGCCGAGCTTCGAGCAGGTGGACGTGGAGCGGGTCGATCTCGACTTCCGTGCCCCGCACGCCGTCGTAGCCGTCGCTCGCGGGGGAGCGTGGGAGGGCGTGCCGCTCGTCAGCGCGTGGGTGCCCGGACCCAACTACATGGACTCCGACGGGGAAGCCCTGGAGCTGCTGGCAGAGACCGACCCGGACGAGGCTGCCGCGCTGTCGGCCTACAAGGAGGCGCGGATGCGGGAGCGTGGCGAGATCGTGTGATGGTCGCTCACCAGCAGCCCAGGCCGGTCGTAGATGTGCGACGTTGAGTCCATGGACGTCCTGCCGATGTTCCCCCTCGGGACGGTGCTGTTGCCCGGGCAGCCCCTGCCGCTGCAGGTGTTCGAGCCGCGCTACCTGACGATGCTGCGCGATGTCGCGGACGGCGACGGGCGCTTCGGGGTAGTGCTCATCGATCGGGGCTTCGAGGTCGGTGGGGAAATCAGCGCTTCGCTGTCGGGTGCGTCGCGAGCATCGAGCAGGTCCGGCCGATGGGCGGAGGTCGGGTCGGTCTCATCGCTCGCGGGCAGGAGCGCATCGAGGTCGCCCGGTGGCTGCCCGACGATCCCTATCCGCGAGCCGAGATCACGCGCCTGCCGGACCTGACGTGGGCCGACGGCGACGCCCCGCGCCTGGCCGAGACCGAGCGGACCGTGCGACGCGCGCTCACGGTGATGAGCGAGTACCGCTCGCCGGCCCTGCCCGCGGACATCGAGCTGGCCGACGACCCGGTCACCCGCAGCTGGCAGTTGGCATGGATCGCCCAGCTCGGCGCCCTGGACCAGCTCACGCTGCTGCGGTCGTCGTCCCTCGGCGAGCTGCTCGAGACCACCGCGCGCCTCACGAGCGAAGCCCTCGAACTGCTGCCGCTCCAGTCACCCGACAATCCCGACTGACAGCCCCCGGGCGGCGTCCGCTGCCGTGCTCGCCCTCAGCCAGCGTCGACGAAAAGGGGCCGCGACGCCTCACCCGAGGCCAGCACCTCACCCATCGTGCGGTACTCACCCCGCGCGAGCACCTCGTCGAGCTTCGCCTGGTCGACGAGGTGCGCCGACTGCAGCTCACCACCGGCGAACTGCAGCAGCGACCCGACCGGCAGCGCCAGGTAGGGGCCAAAGGTGCGGTCGCACGCCTGCAGCTCGCCCGCGTCGATGTTGCGCAGCGCGCGCTCCTCGTCGGTCTGGGCCGACGGTGTGACGATCGACCACCCGGACCGCCGCGTGCCGTCGGTGAGGGTGTCCGTGCCGGGATCGAGCTCGTAGCGCTCCATGATGAAGGCGCTGGGCTCACCCAGGACGATCGCGTCGAGCGCGGCCGACTGGATCGCGATGGTCTCGGTGGCCCTGACCGGCGCCGCGTCGACGCCTGCCTGGCGAGCCTTTTGCACCTGCTCGACCTGCCAGATGAGGGCGCCGGTGAGGTCGTCGGTCGTCCTCTCCCGATAGGCCTCGGGAGAGGAGAAGTCCGGCGTCGTGACGAGGAGGACGCCCCCTTCGTCCGTGGCCTCGAGCGTGTACGGCGCATACGACATCTGCAGCCGGGCGCCCGGCTCCAGCGGACCGGCCGCGCCGGCGGCGAAGGCCATGAGGACGCTGCCGGCGAGCGGCGCGAGCTGCGGGTGGGTCCGCGCGCGCAGGGTCACGCCGTCGACGACCTCTTCGATCGTCTCGGTGGTGGGTGCCGCCGGGCTCCTCTCGCCGATGGGAGCGCCCGCGCCGCGACCGTCGGCGTCGAGCAGTTGCCGGTCCGCATCGGTGACGGTGCCATCGGCGGACCGCGTCGCCCAGGCGCCGACGAAGCGGCCGCCGGCGACCCGCGCCACCGTCCCCGTGGGCAGCGTGAGCAGGGGCACGAGGTAGGGGGCCGACTGCACGAGCAGCCCGGCGAGGACCTCAACCTCCTTGTTGCGCAGGAAGGACTTCTCGGCCGTGCGCACCAGCCAGCCGGAGTCGTCCTCCGACGTCGACGGGCGCCGCACGAGGACGAGCTCGTCGGTCCGGCCCTTTTCGACCACCGTCAGGGCCGCCTTGGTGAAGTGCACCCGCATCGACAGGTCGATCTCCTCGCCGTCGACGTCCGCGCGGCTGAGCACGTCCGCCTGGGCGGCCTCGATCCACAGCGCGAGCGTCAGGTCGTCGGTCGTGGCGTCGACGAAGTCTTCCGCCGCGTAGTCCGGCGCCGTGATCGCGAACTGCGTCTCCCGGTCCTGCCGCAGCTGCCAGAAGGTGAAGCCCACACCGGTCCGCAGCCGGTCGCGGGTCTCGCCGGCCTCCTGGTAGCGGCGGTAGCGGTCGACGACCGGCCGGGCGAAGGGAGCCACCTCACCCGCGCAGCGCAGCGTCGCCACGGTGCCACCACCGAGGTCGACGGCGGGCTGGGGCTCGGGCTGGGTCGACGGGAGGGGGAGCGGGAAGGTCGTCATGAGCGACAGCCTTGCGGCCCCGGCGACCCGCGTACAGGGGGAGCGCTCCCCGCATGTTGGCTGAGGTGCGACGAAGGAGCCTCGAAGCCATTCGACCCCCGAGCGTTGTCGGTGGCCGCACCTGGTGTTGACCTCGTCGGTGGAGGACGAAGGGGAGTGGCGATGAGTGATCTGACGAAGAGCACGAGCAGCGGCCTCGGTGCGGGCCAGCTGGCCGAACTGACCCTGCGGGGTCTAGAGCAGTGGCGGAGCGCGCCCGGCAAGAGTCACTGCGCACCGGTGGCTCCGGCCCCGGGTGGCCGGGTCGGAGATCCTGCCCGACGATGCGGTGACCGGCTGGACCGGGGCCCGCACCCCGAGTGGTGACTCGACGAGCTGCTCTAGGGCGTCAGCCGCGACCTCGTCCCTTGTTGCGCAGCGGCAGGGTGAAGCGGTCGAGGTCCTGCCCGATCGTCACCTTGCCGCGGTAGCCCTTCTGCGCATCGCGGCGGCATTGGTTCTTGTCGACCTTGGCCGCGCCGAGCCCGGCCCCCCTTCACGCCGATCGCCTCGTGCACGAGCAGGTCCGTGCGCTCGGCCATTTCGATGAGGCCCTGGTGATGTGGGGGCAGGACGTGGCTGTCGGAGGGCGACGCGCTGCACCTGATCTGAACCATGATTCACATATAGTGGACCCATGATCAACGTCGTCGCCCGCATCTCCGCCAAGCCCGAGTCCACCGACGCCGTCGAGGCCGCCGTCGCCGCGGCCCGCGGCACATTCCTCGCCGACGAGGGGTGTCTGCGCTACGACCTCCAGCGCGTCGCCAAGAGCGAGGGTGACTACATCCTCCTCGAGGCCTACGACTCCACGGAGGCGCTGAAGCGGCACGGCGAGATGGACGCCTTCGCTGACTTCAGCCAGGCCGTCGCGCCGCACCTGCTCGCTCAGCCCGAGGTCATCGTGCTCTCGCCCGTCGGTGACCAGGTCGATCTCGCGGTCTGAGGTCAGCCGCGCCTGGCCCGTTCGGCGAAGACGTCGAGCGCCGACGTCACCTGCGGAGCCGCCCACCCGACGTCGACGCTGCAGGCCCACCGCCTTGGTGACGACGCCAGCGTCACGCCGGCGCGCGATGACGGCGTCTACGGCCGGCTGTGACAGACCCAACTCGCGCTGAACCATCGCCGATGTGATCGCTGGCTGCCGAAAGAGCAGCGCCGGCCAGATCGCCACCGTCCGGCGGGCCCAGATCGCCGACACCCAGCCCTCTGGATCTCGATGAGGTCGCCGTCCCGGTGTGTCATGTACCAGCAGGCGCAGGAGGGCGGCGACTTCGAGTACCTGCCGGGGCTGCGCTCCGGCGACGACGAGAACCATCCGAGCGTCCAACGAGTGCTGCAGGGAGACCGGACCAGCCTGCAGGTCCTGCCCAGTGCTGCCGGCACCCTGGCCTTCTTCCGCGGCGAGTGGGCCCTGCACCGGGTGACCCCGATCAGGGGTACGAGGCCACGGATCAACTCTGTCCTCACCTGCGGTGAGCGTCCCGACATGGTGCTCAACGATCTGACCTCCGAGTTGTTCTACGGCCGCACGTCGACCTGAGCGTCACGCCCCCCAGCCCACAAGCAGGACCAGCGCCAGCGAGGTGCCTGCGGCGATGATCGTCGAGATCGTCGCGAGGGTGAGCACCTGCAGCGGCAGCGGCCACAGGTCACGGGCGCGGATGCCCATGCCGAGGCCGTACATGCCGGCCGCGAGCAGCAGCGTCGTCAGCACATCGGCGACCGACAGGACCCCCTGCGGCAGCAGGCCGCTCGTGCGGACCGCGACGGCGACGACGAAGGCGACGATGAACCACGGCACAAGGGGGGTGGTCGCTCCCTTCGCCCCGGGGGTGGTGCGGGCGAGCACGGCCGACAGCGGTGCGAGCAGGGCGACCCGGCCGAGCTTGACCGTCATGGCCAGCGCCACGGCGGACGTGCCGATGAGCGAGCCCGCCGCGGCCACCTGCGCGACCTCGTGGATGCTCGCGCCGGCCCAGATCGCCGCCTGCTCATCGCTCAGGCCGATGACTCCCGCGAGCCACGGCACGGCGGCGATCATCGCCGAGCCATAGAGGGTGACCATGGCGACGGCCAGGGCCACGTGCTGCTGCCTGGCCCGGACGGTGTCCTCGACGGCGGCGATCGCCGCGGCGCCGCAGATCGAAAATCCCGTGGCGATGAGCAGGACCAGCCCCTCCTCGAGGCCGAGGCGACGACCGATGTATCGCGTCCCCGTGAAGGTCGCGAGCACCGTGACCGCGATGACGACGAGCCCGCTCGGGCCGATCGAGACGATGTCGGCGAAGGGGAGGCGCAGCCCGAGCGCGGCCACGCCCAGCCGGAGGAGGAACTTCGTGGCGGCGTCGTGACCGGCGATGGCCGGGAGGGTGCCCAGGCGGCTGTTGACCACGACCGCGCCGATGGCCAGGGCGATGAGCAGGGGGCCGAGCAGCGGGACCACCGTGCTCAGGGCCAACGCCGTTGCGGCAGCGGCCAGCGGCGCGACGAGCGTCGCTGCCGACCGTCGCTCCCTGAGGAGCTTGCGCAGCAAGCGTCTCGAAGGGGGCCGTCCGGTCATCGTCTGCATGACCACCACGGTGCCCGTCATCGAGGCCGTCCAGTAGACCCCGGTTACGCCACAGGTCATAGTCTTTGGCTATGGCTGAGCTGCCCGACCTCGACATCGAGACCCTCCGGCTGGTCGTCGCCGTGGACGACACCGGGAGCCTGAGTGCGGCCGCTCGGGCGCGCGGGCTGAGCCAGCCGTCGGCGAGCGCCCGGGTGCGGGCCTTCGAGGCGCGCTGGCAGCTGACCCTGCTCGACCGCACCCCCCGAGGCTCGAGGCTGACCACCGACGGTCAGGCCGTCGTGGCCTGGGCACGGCAGGTGCTGCGCGAGGCCGACACGATGCGCTCGGGTCTGGCCGCGCTGCGCGGGGCCAGGCGGGGCGAGGTGAGCGTCGCCGCGAGCCTGACGATCGCCGAGCACATCCTGCCGCGCTGGCTCGGCGAGCTGCGTGAGCGGCTCGAGGTCCACCCGCAGCTGCACGTCGTCAACAGCGACCGGGTGGCCGACATGGTCCGCAGCCGGCTCGTCGACATCGGCTTCGTCGAGACGACGATGACAACCCCGGGTCTCGAGCACCGCGTCGTCGGCACCGACCGGCTCGTCGTCGTGGTGCCACCCGGTCACGCGTGGGCGCGCCGGCGCTCCCCGCTGACCGCGCCCGCACTCGGCGCGGCCGAGTGGGTGCTGCGCGAGGAGGGCAGCGGGACCCGCAGCACCTTCGAGCGGGCGCTCGGGCGGCGGCCGACGGTCGCGCTGCAGGCGGGCTCGACCGCCGCGCTCCTCGGCGCCGTCCGTGCCGGCCTCGGGCCGGCGGTCGTGTCGGAGCGGGCCGTCGCCGCCGAGGTGGACACCGGAGCACTGGTCGTCGTGCCGACGACCCTCGACCTCGACCGTCCACTGACAGCGGTGTGGCGCAAGGGTGCTCGAATGAGCACCGCGACGGCGACCCTGCTCGCCGTTGCCACGGACTCGGCGGGCTGAGCCACCCCTCGTCCCCCGGCGACGGGTAGCGGCACCGTGGCGTAGGCGGCGCACCCCGCCCACGGTGGCCGGACCAGGACAGCACTGCGGTGGGCTGCCCGGATCGCCGGCGGGCTCGTGGCCCTCCTCGTGTTCCTCCACCTCGCGCAGGGAGTCGTCGACACCCCTCAGATCGCTGGCGCAGGACGACGCCCGCGAGATGGTCACCCGCCTCGAGACTGCGAGCTGCAGCACGTCGACGAAGCGGCCATGCCGTAGCGGTCGACGACCTGCGAGACTCGTGCGATGACGACCCCGCCCGACCTCGAGACCCTCATGTCATCGATCCGGCAGGGCCGGGTCCGCGTCGGCCCACGCACGCGCGCGATCGCGCTGCTCCTGCACGGCGGTCGTGCCGACGCGACCCAGCCCCGGCGCCATCGCGACATCTCCTACCTGCGCATGCTCCCCTTCGTCACCGCGGTGACCCGAGCCGCCCGCGGCCGGGTCGCCCCCGTACTCGTGCACAACAGCGACGGGGGATGGGTCGCCCCCTCCGGCAGCGGCCTGCTCCAGACCCGCGAGATCGTCCGCCGCCTCCACGAGGAGCACGGTCGCCCCGTCGTCCTGCTCGGCCACTCCAGCGGTGGCTGGGCGGCGCTGCGCTGCGGCGGGCAGGACGCGGTGATCGGCAGCGTCGCCCTCGCGCCCTGGGTGGGTGAGGACGAGACCTACGAGCACCTGCACGATCGGGTCGTTCGGGTGATCCACGGCGAGGCCGACGACGTGTGCAGCCCCCAACGCTCCCGGGAGCTCGTCGAGCGGCTGCGCGCCGAGGGTGCCGACGCGACCTGGGACGGTGTACCCGGTGGCGGCCACGCGCTGATGGACCGCCCGTGGAGGTGGCACCGGCTTGCTGCCGACGCCGTGCTCGACGTCGTCGAGCGACGCACCTGAGCACCACGACATGACGAAGGGGGCGGACCGGCCGGTCCGGCCGGTCCGCCCCCTTCGCCCTCGTCGACTACCGGTCGAGGTCGACGTCACGCGTCTCCTTGGTGAGGATCCCGGTCACGACCTGGGCACGATGCGGGCGATCGCGTCGGAGGACCGGCCGGATCACTTCGTGCCGTCCTACGTCGACCCGCTGACCCAGCAGGACCTCGTCGTCACCGACGACAGCATCGGTCGGGCGCGGGACTACTGGCTGGCCGGCACGGGGCTGGAGGGGTGGCAGCAGGTCCAGTACGTGCCGGTGCCGCTCCGGGTCCTCCAGTCCGACGGATCCTTCTCCCCGGCGCGTCGCACGAGCTGGGGCTATGTCATCGCGCGCAACGGCGACGACGAGCGGTGGCGCCTCGTCGACCAGGGCGTCGGCTGAGTCACCGCACCTTTCGTCGACGCCGACCTCGTGGCAGACTCCGCCTAGACAACAAATTGACCATTGGAGTCGTCGACCATGCCTCACTCGTACCCGCACCTGCTCGAGCCGATCACCGTCGGGCGGACCACCCTGCGCAACCGCCTCCTCATGGGCTCGATGCACGTCGGCCTCGAGGAGCAGCCCGACGGCTTCGAGCGGATGGCAGCCTTCTACGCCGAGCGGGCGAAGGGAGGAGCCGGCCTCATCGTCACCGGCGGCATCGCGCCCAACGACGAGGGGGCCCCGTTGCCCGGAGGCAAGACGCTGACGACCGAGGACGACGTCGCCGACCACCGGCTCATCACCGACGCGGTCCACGCCGAGGGCGGCAAGATCGCGATGCAGATCCTGCACACCGGCCGCTACGCCTACCACCCGGGCATGGTCGCGCCGTCGCCGATCCAGGCGCCGATCAGCCGTTTCGTTCCGCGGGAGATGACCGAGGTCGACATCCAGCGGACGATCGACGACTACGCCCGGTGCGCGCGCCTGGCCCAGCAGGCCGGCTACGACGGCGTCGAGATCATGGGCTCCGAGGGCTACCTCATCAACCAGTTCATCGTCACGCGCACCAACCAGCGCACCGACGACTGGGGCGGGTCCTACGAGGGCCGCATGCGCTTCCCGCTCGAGATCATCCGCCGGGTGCGCGCCGCCGTCGGCGACGACTTCGTCCTCGTCTACCGCCTGTCGATGCTCGACCTCGTGCCCGACGGCTCGACCCACGACGAGGTCGTCGAGCTGGCCCGCGAGGTCGAGGCCGCCGGCGCCGACATCATCAACACCGGCATCGGGTGGCACGAGGCCCGCGTCCCCACGATCGCCACCCAGGTCCCGCGCGCCGCATGGGCCGGCGTGACGAAGCGCCTCATGGGCGCCGTCACCGTCCCGCTCGTCGCGACCAACCGGATCAACACCCCCGAGGTCGCCGAGCAGCTCCTCGCCGACGGCTTCGCCGACATGGTCTCCATGGCCCGGCCCTTCCTCGCCGACCCCGAGCTGGTCAACAAGGCCGCCGCCGGTGCCCCCGAGACGATCAACACCTGCATCGGCTGCAACCAGGCATGCCTCGACCACACCTTCTCGGGCAAGATCACCTCCTGCCTGGTCAACCCCCGCGCCTGTCACGAGACCGAGCTGATCATCGGCCCGACCCGGCTGGCCAAGCGGATCGCCGTCGTCGGCGCCGGCCCGGCCGGGCTCGCCTTCGCGACGACCGCCGCCGAGCGCGGCCACCACGTCACCCTCTTCGACGCCGCCGATGACATCGGCGGTCAGCTTGACGTCGCCCGGCGCGTCCCGGGCAAGGAGGAGTTCGACGAGACCCTGCGCTACTTCCGGCACAAGCTCGCCGACACCGGGGTCGACGTCAAGCTCGGCGCCCGGGTCGACGCCGACGATCTCGAGGGCTTCGACGAGGTGGCCATCGCCACCGGTGTCACCCCCCGCGTCCCCGAGCTGCCGGGTGTCGACCACGACAAGGTCGTCGGCTACCTCGACGTGCTGCGCGGCGGCGCGCAGGTGGGGGAGCGCGTCGCGATCCTCGGTGCCGGCGGCATCGGCTTCGACGTCGCCGCCTTCATCACCGACCCCGGCGACGACGCGAGCCTCGACATCGCGGCCTTCCAGCAGACCTGGGGCATCGACGAGGCCGAGACCACGCCGGGTGGGCTGACCTCCCCTTCGCACCGGTCGGCGCCGCGTGAGGTGACCCTCCTGCAGCGCAAGACCTCCAAGGTCGGCGCCGGCCTGGGCATGACGACCGGCTGGATCCACCGCACCGAGCTCAAGGCCCGCGGGGTGACGATGGTCCCGGGCGTCACCTACGAGCGGATCGACGACGACGGTCTGCACGTGACCGTCGACGGCGCGCCGCAGGTGCTCGACGTCGACACGATCGTCCTGTGCACCGGGCAGGAGCCCAACCGCACCCTCCACGACGAGCTCCAGGCGAAGGGGGTCACCGTGCACCTCATCGGTGGTGCCGACGTCGCCGCCGAGCTCGACGCCAAGCGAGCGATCGACCAGGGCACCCGCGTGGCCGCCGCGGTCTGATCGCATGACCACGCCACCGCGGCGCTACGTCGCCATCGGCGACAGTCTGTCCGAGGGCATCGGCGACGAGCCGTGGCCCGACGGCACACCGCGCGGCTGGACCGACCGGCTCGCCGAACTGCTCGGCGCCCACCACGGCGAAGTCGACTACGCCAACCTCGCCGTGCGTGGGCAGCGTGCCCACGAGGTGCTCGCGACGCAGGTCGAGGCGGCGCTGGCGATGGAGCCCGACGTCGTCACGCTCACCGCGGGCATGAACGACCTGCTGCGCCCGCGCTTCGAGCCCGACCGGCTGCGCGCGACGCTCGCCGACGTCGTCGCCCCCTTCACGGCGAAGGGGGCGCGCCTCGTCGTCGTGCCGATCCCCGACATCCGGTCGGTCTCGCCCGCGGGCCGGCTCCTCGCGCGACGGCGGGTCGTGCTCAACGAGATCTACACGTGGCTGTCCAGAAAGCACGGCATGGAGCCGCCTGCGGTGACGACGGGGACGATCTTCGAGGACCGGCGGGCGTGGGCCGACGACCGGCTGCACCTGTCGCCGCTCGGGCACGAGCGCCTGGCGATGGCCGCCGCGGACGTGCTCGGGGTGCCGGACGTCGATGCGTGGGGCGTTGTGCCGCAAGGGGATCCGCCGCGTCGCTCACTTCGCTCGGAGGCGGCGTGGGCGCGCCGCCACCTCGGGCCGTGGGTGGGCCGGCGGCTCACCGGACGCTCGTCCGGCGACGGGGTCGTGGCCAAGCGGCCCGAGCTCACTGGCTGGCAGCAGCCGCCTGCTTGATCGCCTCGAAGCGCTCAGCCATCCGGGCGGCGAGGGCCTGCGAGGCCTTGAGCGGGCGGGTCATGACCATGAACTCGGTGACCTTGCCCTCGTCGTCGAGAGTGAGGAAGTCGCAGCCGGTGATCTCGAGCCCGTCGACCGTGGCCTCGAGACATAGGCCTCCTCCGACCCGTCACGCAGCTGGCGCACGTAGCGGAAGTCCTCGAAGACCTCCACGACCTCGCGCAGGATCGCGCTCGTGATCGCCTTGCCGGGGTAGGGGGTGTGGGCGACCGGGCTGCGGAAGACGACGTCCTCCGCGAGCAGCTCGTCCACCGCGTCGAGGTCCTTGGCTTCCACTGCGTCTCGGAACATGCAGCCAACCTACTCAACAAAGTGAATAAGAGGAACCTCTCGGTCCCTGAGGAGGGAGGCCGTCCGCGGCCGACTGTCTCGAAGGGACGCCTACCATCACCCCATGGCCCTCCAGGACGCGATCCTCACCGCACTCGCCCACGACGAGTCCTCCGGCTACGACCTGGCCAAGGCCTTCGACGTGTCCGTCGCCAACTACTGGACCGCGAGCCCGCAGCAGCTCTACCGCGAGCTGGACAAGATGGAGGATGCGGGGCTGGTCACCGCGCGCACCGTCGCCCAGCCCAAGCGGCCGGACAAGCGGGTCTTTCGCCTGACGTCGGCGGGGCGCAAGGCGTTGCGGGCGCACACCCTTCGCTCGCCCAAGCCCTTGGCCGTCCGCGACGAGCTGCTCGTACAGGTCGCGGCGCTCGAGTCCGGTGACCCCGAGGCGATCCGCGAGCACGTCGTCGAGCGGATGGAGGCCTTCGAGGCGAAGCTCGCGATCTACCGCCTCGTCGAGGAGCGGACCCTCGCCGGCCGCACCGAGGAGGAGTTCCTCGCGTCGGGCGAGCCGGTCGGGCAGTACCTCACCCTGCTGCGGGGGATCAGCTTCGAGGAGGAAAACCTGCGCTGGGGCCGGCGGGTGCTCGCCGTCCTCGACGCTCGCTCGACCACCGACTGACCCCCTGCGCATTTCCCTAGGGAAATGCGCACGCTTCCCGTATTTCCCTAGGGAAATGCGCACCCCGGCCGTATTTGCCTAGGGAAATGCGCACCCCTGCCGTATTTGCCTAGGGAAATGCGCAGGCCCGGGCATGACGAAGGGGGCCGCCCCGGTCTCCCGGCGCGGCCCCCTTCGGTCGGGTGTCGTCAGCCCTGCGACTTCTCCTGCACGGCCTGGGCTGCTCGCTGCGCAGCCTGGTTGACCGCACCGCTCACCTGACGCTGCGCGCTGCGGGGAGCGGAGGCCTCGGACTGCAGCTGCGGCAGCAGCTGGGCCATGAGCAGCGTCGACAGGGCCGAGCTGTCGCCCGAGCCGGCGTCGGTGTGGACGATGACCGGGCGCGGGGCGTCGTCGGCCAGCGTGGCGCCGACGTCGAGGCGGCGCCGGGCCAGCTCGTAGCCGAGGACCGCGCGGTTGTCGCGGTAGGCCGTGGCCAGCTGCTCCTGCGCCTTGGCCTCACCCTGGGCCGCGACGAGGTTGGTCCGCGCGCGGGTCTCGATCTCGTAGCGGATCTTCTGCGCCTCGGTCTCGCGCTCCTCGAGCATCTGCGCGACGTCCTTGCGGGCCTTGTTGAGCGAGGCCTGGACCTCGACGACCTTGGCGTCGCGGACCTTCTTGGAGCGCTCGATCTCCAGCAGCAGGGTGTCGATGCGGCGCTTGCGGGTCAGCTCCCACTCCTTTTCGTAGGCCACGAGCTCCTTGGCCACCCGCTCACGCGTGGCGAGGTGCTCCCGGTACTGGTCGGGCAGCTGCACGTCGGGGATGTTGCAGCCCATGATCTGCACGCCGTAGCGGGTCAGCTGACGGTTGAGCAGGTCCTGCATGTCCTTGACGTCGCTGCCGCGCAGGTCGTAGGCCTGCTCGGTGCGCACCTGCCGGCTGCGCTGCCGGATCGCGTCCTGCACCGAGTTGCTCAGCACGAGGTCGAAGTTGCCCGCACCGATCGTCTGGACGAAACGGATCGCGTCGACGATGCGGAAGCGCAGGAAGAACTCGATCGACTTCAGCGGCACGTTTTCGTGCGTCGGCGAGCTGAGCACCGGTGCGGTGTAGGGGATCTCGGTCGTCACGTCGACGACATAGGCGACCCGGGCCCACGGGTGCCACAGGTAGTGGCGGCCGGGGGAGAGGCCGGGCCCGGAGATGGCGCCGAACTTCGTCAGCACCCCGACCGTGCCCTCCTCGATCTCGACGATCGAGGAGCGCCACCACCACAGTGCCGACAGGAGGAAGGCGAGGATCGCGACGAAGATCGCGAGCCCGCCGAGTGCGCCGTGGTCGGTCGCCGCGAGGAAGATCCCGCTCAGCAGGGCCCACGCGCCGAACCAGATGAGCGAGGTCCAGCGCATGCCGCGCTTGTCCTTGGGGATGACAACCGGCACGACCGAGCCGGAGTCACCGCCGCGCAGGTAGCGGGCGACGTCGCCCCACCCGGAGACGACCTCCTTGATCGAGCTCATGCCCTGGCCACGCACTGCGCGGACCGCCTGCTCCATCATCTGGTCACTCATTGCGCTCACCCTCGCTCATGTCGTTGATGGTGACCTGCGGCGCGGGGGTCACCCGCGGCGCCGGCGGTGCCGGCGGGGTCGGCTCGTCGACCGCCGGCGGGACCGGCGGGTTGGTGCCCGGCGGCGGGGGCGGCGGTTCCTCCCCTTCGCCCGGCAGGTCGATCTCCTCGGTGACCGACTGACGGATCTCGTCGAGACGCTGCTCGCCGGCCGGGTCGGTCTCCGTCTCGGTGACCGGCAGGATCTCGACCTCGGTCTCCTCCGGAGCCTGGAGCAGCTCGGCGATCTCGGACTCGCGCTCGGCGACCCGCTCGGCGATGTCGGCCTGACGGGCCCGGATGGCCTCCATGTCGTCGGCGCTGAAGAGCTGGCTGCTCTGACCGCCGACGAGCTGACGGGCGATCTGCAGGTAGTCGACGCCCTCGGACTCGCCACCCACGCGCACGATCTGGGGGAGCGACCCGGAGACGCCCTCCATCTTGTCGAGCATGTCCTGCTGATAGCGGTAGTCGAGGATCTCCGGGGCGAGCGCCGCGCTCAGCGCACGGATGTCGAGGGCCTGCGCCTCGAGGAGCGCCGCGTTGGCGTGGGCCTCGGACTCGGACTCGACGAAGCGCTGGCGGGCCACGGCATTGGCGCGGTTGGTCTCCCGCTCGAGGGCGGTGTCCATCTGCGCCTGGTAGCGGGCGATGTCGGCCTGGATCGCCGAGAGGTTTTCGTTGAGCGAGGCGAGGTCCTTGTTGAGGTCACCCTCGTTCTGCTCCTTCTTCAGCCCCAGCTCGTAGTCGTAGGTGTAGGCCTCCTTGGCCACCCGGATCATCTCCGGCGCCGCGAGATCCATCCGGTACTCCTGCGCGGAGGGCTCGGCGTGGGTGATGTTGGCCGTCGTCAGCTCGACCGCGGGAGCGAACTGCGCGTTGAGCTGGTCGAGCAGCCGCGCCGTGCTCTCGCCGACGAGGTCGTAGATGCCCGAGGCCTCCTGCTCGTAGATCAGGGAGCGGGTCGTCTCCGAGATCGCGTTGTTGAGCTTGTCCTGGAAGCCCTGCACGGCACCGAGGACGAAGACGAACTCGCGCGCGCTGACGATGCGGAACTGGAGGAAGAGGTCGACCGATGCCTGCACGCCGGACTTCGTGGGGGCCGAGCGGATCGGCGCGTTGAAGGGGTACTCGCGCGTCGTGTTGACGATGTAGGAGACCCGCTTCCACGGGTTCCACAGGGTCACCCGACCGGGACCGACCTCGGCCTCGACCTTGCCGAAGCGGGAGATCAGCGCCGTGCAGCCCTCAGGCACCATGACCATGCCCTGGCGCCACCACAGGAAGGCCGCGGCGACGACCACGAGCAGCCAGTAGTGCGGGCCGAAGACCGCCAGGCTGATGCCGAAGGGCAGCAGCACGACCCCGCCGGCGACGCCGATGAGCACGAGCAGGATGGCCGGCGCCATCGCCTGCAGCCGGCGCCCCTTGGGCATGACCATCGGCGTGATGACGTGGACCGGGCCGCTCTGGCCCATCTCGTAGCGGCTGCGGCTGAGCGCCTCGGCCGCGTCGTCGAGGGCGACGTGGTCGGCATTGATCCGGGTACCGGCGGACCCCCCTTCGCCCCGTGCCGCGGGGAAGTCCCGCGCGTTGAGGTCGAAGCCGGCGCTCTGCTGCACCTGCCCGAGTGCCTGGTCGACCGCCTGCCCCACGCCGGCCGCGTCCGCGACCTGCCTGGCCCTGTCCATGAACTGCTGTGCTGGGTTGCTCACCCGTGCCCCTTTGCTCGTTCCCTGAGTTGCGGCGAGTGTCCCACAAGGGGTTTGGCTGCATCAGGGGGAGCGCTCCCCATCTTCGCTCTCTGAGGCGGTCGCGCAGCGCTCCCCACCTTCGCTCCCTGAGGAGGTCGCGCAGCGACCGTCTCGAAGGGGCTACACCCGCGGCCGCCCCTGCCGCAGCCGCACGAGCGCCAACGGCAGCGTCAGCAGCGCGAAGGCGCCGGTCACGGCGAGCGCCGTCGGGAAGTCCGCGGCGACCGCGATCGCGCCGACGACCACCGAGCCGATGGCCGAGCCGAGGTCGAAGCCGACATTCCAGATCGAGCTGGCCAGCCCGAGGTGGCGTCGGCTCACGGAGGCGAAGGAGATGACGAGGGTGAGGTTTTGCAGCGCCCCGTAGGCGCTGCCGAGGAGCAACGCGCCGACGATCAGCACGGGCACGGACTGCTCGTGCACGGCCCACGCCATGCCGCCGACGCCGACGACGGTGAGCAGGACGAAGGGGGCGAGGAACCGCTCCGCCCCGAGCCGGTCCGCGACGCCGCCGATCCACCACCGGAAGATCGCCGCCATGAGCTCCATGAGCGCCAGCGCCGGGATGACGACCGCCGGGTCGCGCACCATCTGCGGGCCGAAGGTCAGCACCGCTCCGCCGGCGATCGTCACGCCCAGGAGGAGGACCATCGGGCGCAGCAGTGTGATCGTCGCGCGGGCCGTGCTCGCGCCACCCACGTCCGTGCCGCGGTCGCTGCCGGAGGGGAAGGTCTCGAGGGCCCGCCCGAGCGCCAGGGCCGCCGGCACCCCGAGGAGGGGGATGGCGCCCGCGACGAAGACGGGGACGAAGCCGACCGTCTCCGCGACCCACGACCCGAGGGGGAGCAGCACGACCTGCGGGCCGGCGATCGCCAGACCGTAGGCACCGACCGCCTTGCCCCGCGTCTCCGGGTCGGACAGCTCGGCCACCGCGGCGCTGCCGGCGACCGTGAGGATGCCGAAGCCCACCCCGCGCACCGCAGACAGCGCGAGGATCGAATGGAGTGCATCGCTGGCCGCCAGGCCCAGCGACGGGGCGCCGAGCAGGACGAGCCCGGTGGCCAGGGTCGGCCCCCAGCCGAAGCGACGCAGCAGCGCCGGGACGGTGAACTGCGTGAGGACGGTGACGAGGAGGAGCACGCCGTTGACGAGGCCGGCGCCCCCTTCGTCGGCGCCACCGCGCACCGCCCACAGGGGTGCCACGGGCATGAGGACGGCGAACCCGCTGAAGCCCAGGAAGGTCGCCATCAGCAGCGCGGGCATGCCCCGCGCGGTCCACACACTGCTCACCGGCAGCAGTCTCTCACCCCGCGTGCATGCTCCCGGTCTCCAGGAACCGCTCGTGCCAGCTGAGCGCCTCGCCGAGCAGGTGGGGGGTGTGCACGGCGTCGGGCCGGGCGGCCTGCGCGCGGGCGAAGTAGTCGTGCAGCGCCGGCCGGAAGGAGGGGTCGGCGCAGTGGTCGATGATCCGCGGCGCCCGCTGGCGCGGGGAGAGTCCGCGCAGGTCGGCCAGCCCGTGCTCGCTGACGATGATCTGCACGTCGTGCTCGGTGTGGTCGACGTGGCTGGCCATCGGGACGAAGGCGGAAACCTTGCCCCCCTTCGCCGTGGAGGGGGTGAGGAAGAAGTTGAGGAAGGCATTGCGGGTGAAGTCGCCGCTGCCGCCGATGCCGTTCATGATCCGGCTGCCGGCGATGTGCGTCGAGTTGACGTTGCCGTAGATGTCGGCCTCGATCATGCCGTTCATCGCGATGACGCCGAGGCGCCGGACCAGCTCGGGGTGGTTGGAGATCTCCTCGCTGCGCAGCAGGATCCGGCCCTTGTAGCTGCTGATGTTGGCGAGGAAGCGCTCTACGCCCACGTCGGAGAGGCCGAAGGAGGTCGCCGACGCGGCCCGCACCGTCCCGCTGTCGAGGAGGTCGAGCAGCCCGTCCTGGAGCACTTCGGTGAAGGCGACGAGGTCGGTGAACTCGCTGCCGTCCAGCCCCGCGAGCACGGCATTGGCGACGTTGCCGACCCCGGACTGCAGCGGCAGGAGCGAAGGGGGCATCCGCCCGGCCCGCACCTCGTGCCGGAGGAAGTCGACGACGTGACCCGCGATCGCCCGCGAGGTCTCGTCGGGCGGGGTGAAGGGTGAGTTGCGGTCCGGTCGGTCGGTCTCGACGACGGCCACGACCTTGGCCGGGTCGACCCGCAGGTAGGGGTCGCCGATCCGCTGCATCGGGTCGGTCAGCTGGATCGGCCGGCGGTGCGGCGGCAGCTGGGTGCCGTAGTAGACGTCGTGGAAGCCCTCGAACTCGCGCGGCTGCCAGTGGTTGACCTCGAGGATCACCCGGTCGGCCTGGTCGAGCCAGGTCTTGTTGTTGCCGACCGAGCTGCTCGGCACGAGCAGGCCGTTGGGCAGCACCGCGGTGACCTCGACGACGGCGACGTCGAGGTTGCCGTAGAAGCCGAACCACATGTGCTGGGCGGAGTGGCTCAGGTGCGCGTCGACGTAGTCGACCTCGCCGGAGTTGATCAGGCTGCGCATCGTCGGGTCGGAGTTGTACGGCAGGCGGGAGGAGACTCCCTTCGCCTCCGCGAGGACACCGTCGGCGTCGGGCGCGGTCGAGGCACCCGTCCACAGCCCGATGCGGAAGTCCTCGCCCCGCGCGTGCGCCGCGACCATCCGGTCGTGCAGGGCGGTCGGCAGCGCCTTGGGGTAGCCGGCCCCGGTGAACCCGCTCATCCCGACGTTGTCGCCGGGGCGGATGTGCTCGACCGCCTTCTCCGCTGTCGTGACGCGTGTGCTCAGGAGCGGGCAGATGACACGGGACATGGCGTCATCCTGTCAGGGCCGGTCACGACCCCTTCGGCCAGGAGTCGTCGACGGCGCGGCCGCCCTCGACGACGGGCTCGTCGGTCGGTGCCTCGTGCGACCACGAGTCGCGGGGTCGGTAGCCGAGCTCGAGCATGGTGTTGGTCATCGACCAGCGGCGATTGAGGTTGTCGGAGACCGCGTAGTAGATGCCGAAGTCGATGTCCGCCTCGATCGCGCAGCGCACGACCTGTGCGGCGTCGTCCTCGCTCAGCCACATGGCATGGAGGAGATCGGTGTCGACGAGGGTCGGGTCACCGCAGACCCAGCCGATCCGCAACGCGATGAAGGACAGCCCGTGCTCGTCGAAGTAGTACCGGCCCAGCGTCTCGCCGAAGACCTTGGACACCCCGTAGAGCGAGTCGGCACGGGGGAGTGTGCCGGGGTAGACCGGCCACTGCTCGAGCCGGTCGTACATGCCCATCGCGTGATTGGACGAGGCGAAGACGACCCGTGCCACCCCGGCCGCACGAGCGGCTTCCAGGACGTTGCGGGTGCCGACGATGTTGGCGTCGAGCACCTGGCCCCACGAGGCTTCTGGCGATGCCGCACCGGCCAGGTGGACGACGGTGTCGATGCCGTCCATGGCTGCCAGGACCGCGTCGTAGTCGACCAGGTCGGCCCCGCGGACCACCGGGTCGGCGCCCGGGTCGGGTTCGCGTGCGTGCCCGACGAGGTCGTAGTCGTCGTGCAGGCGCTGGGTCAGGATCGTGCCGACCCCGCCCGTCGAACCGGTGATGAGGACACGTCGCTTCGTCATCCCCCCACTCTGCTGCGTCCGGGCGGTTCGTCAACAGGGCAGGCGCCAGGACCCGCAGGGCGCCGTCCTCGTCGGTGGCGTCCGTCGATGGGCGGGGCGAGCTCACGGGAGGAGTCATGTGCGTGACTGCAGTGCTCGCGAGGAGCAAGGAGTCCGACCCGACTGGAGCCGCGTGGCTAGCATGTCCCCATGGTCGTCGGCTTGCGGAATGTCGTGCGTCTGGCAGCCTGCGTCGTGCTCCTGATGCTTCTTGCCGCGTGCGGGAGCATCCCGCAGGACCCTGACGGGACGCTCGACCGGGTGCGTTCATCGGGCGAGCTCCGGGTGGGTGTGTCCCACCACCCGCCGTGGACCGACGTGACGACGAGCCCGCCCTCCGGCTCCGAGGTGGAGATCATCACGGGATGGGCCGAATCACTCGGTGCCACGGTCGCCTGGCAGGTCGATGGTGAGGAGGCCCTCGTGGCCGCACTTGAGCGCGGTGACATCGATGTCCTCATCGGCGGTGTCACAGACCAGAGCGCATGGAGCTCGAAGGTCGGACTCACCCGGCCCTACGTCGAGGTCCCTGGTCCGGACGGACCACGCGCCCACGTGATGGCGGTCCCGGCCGGCGAGAACGCCGCGCAGTCCTCGCTCGAGCGGTGGCTCGACACCCACGGGAGGGCGCCGTGAGCACGCCGGGAGCGCTCTCCTTCGGGCGCACCCGGCTACCGGACGAGCAGGGCACGGCCCTGCGGCGGGCCATCCGGCTCGAGTGGGTGACCCTGGGGTACATGGCGACCTGCATCGTCGTGGTCTTTTTCGCGATGGGCAGCTCGCAGGCGATGAAGGCGGCCTGGGTGGAGGACATGCTCGCCCTCATCCCGCCGGTCGCCTTCCTGTTCGCGCAGCGGCGCGCCCGACGCCCGGTGGACGCCGAGCACCCCTACGGTCACCATCGCGCCGTCGGTGGTGGACACCTGGCAGCCGCGGTCGCCCTCCTGGGCATGGGCGTCTACCTCATCGTCGACTCGGCGATGGGTCTGCTGCACGGTGAGCACCCTCCGGTCGGGACCGTCGACCTCTTCGGACATGCGGTGTGGGCGGGCTGGGTGATGATCGCCGCGATGGCCTACACCGCCATCGGCCCCGTCGTCCTGGGACGGATGAAGCTGCCGCTCGCAGACACCTTGCACGACCGGGTCCTGTACAACGACGCGGACATGCAGAAGGCGGACTGGCGCACTGCGACCGGGACGATCGTCGGCGTCCTAGGCATCGGGGTCGGGCTGTGGTGGGCGGACGCGGTCGTCGCGATCGCGATCTCCATGTCGATCATCCGCGACGGGTGGACCAACGTGCGACACGCCTCGGGCGCGCTCATGGACGCCCAGGCCCGCACGGTGGACGGGACGCGACGCCACCCCCTGACCGAGCAGGTCGACGAGGCACTCGAGGAGATCGGGTGGGTGCACAGCAGCCACAGCCGCGTGCGCGACATGGGGCACGTCTTCCATGTGGAGAGCTTCGTCGTGCCGCACGCGGGTCACATCGCCGACATCGACGACCTCGAGCACGCCGCCCAGGTAGCGCGTGACCTCGACTGGAAGGTCGACGACGTCGTCATCGTCCCCGTTCGGCAGATCCCCGAGACCTTCACCCGCTGACGGGCGCGACCGCCATCGTCCCCGTCGCAGTCCTGCGCGGGACCCAGTGCAGGTGCCCACCGGCCGTGACGTCGGCACCCGGGTCGGCGGGCGGGTGACCTATGCCCCCGACACCGATCGAGGTCGACGCGTGGCCTGCGCGAGCACGAGGCCGCGACGGCGGTGGGGCTGTCCACGGGCTGGAGCCACGACCTGCCCGTCCCCTTGCCGCACGCCGGGTGCGTGGTGCTGGCCGACCAAGCACAGCTCGACCCGATGGAGCTGCTGCACGGTCTTGTCGCGGATCTGCGTGCCGCCGGTGGCCGGGTGGTCACCGGTCCGCGTCCAGCACGTCTCGGAGATCGGCCGGCCCACGGTGCGCTGGGACGGCGGTCGGATGTCGAGCGACACCATCGTCCTGGCCGAGGACCTGTCGACCGATGATTTGTCCGGTTTGCTGTGGCCGTTGTACGGCGCCCTCATCGCCAACCTCCAGGTCCTCATCGACGTCGTCGACGACGTGGCCACGGCGGAGCCGGTGCGCACCTGAGACTGCGAGACCGCGCGTCAGTCATGGCGCAGGGGTCGACCAGCTGCGATCGGCGCTGTGTGAAGGGCCTCGCGTTCGACTTCGTCCACGCGGACCTTCCGGGCATGGACCCCGGGAGCATCGACGTCAACATGGGTCGCGGCGTCCTGACCTTGACCGCTCACCGCTCCTCCCTGCACGAGCAAGAGGTCCAGTGGTTGACCAGTGAACGCTTCTCCGGCAGTTACCGGCGGCAGCTCACCTTCGGGGACGACATCGATCCCGATCAGGTGTCGGCCACCTACGACAACGGGGTCCTGACCGTCGTCCTGCCGGTGAACAAGCGATCGCTGCCGCGACAGATCTCGGTCGGGACACCTTCCTCCCAGCCGGTCGAAGTGGAGGCGTCCTCCGACCGGGGCGAGGAGTCGTCCAGCACCCGTGATCGCGAGAGTTCCACGTAGTCGACCCGCGATCCACGCGAAGAGCCCTGCACCCGTGCAGGGCTCTTCGCGTCGGGCAGGGCGAAGGTCACGGGAGGAGTCGGTGGATCTCCTGCAGCGCGGACTCGACGGTGTCCTCGAGGGCCTTCGCCGGGTCGTCGGAGCACTCCACCAGTCGGCTGCCCTCCTCGAACGCGGTCGACCACCCCAGGTACACCGTCCCCGCAGGGTGGCCGTCCTGGTCCTGCGGACCCCCGACACCCGTAGCGGAGACGGCGATGGTGGCGTCCGTCAGCTCACGCACCCCGCGCGCGAGTTCTTGGGCCGCGGCGCTCGATACGGGATCGAGTCCACGCGTCATGCCCAGGACGGTTGTCTTGACGTCGACGCTGTACGCGACGACGGCGCCCGCGAACCATTGACTGGCGTTCTGCCCCCGTCCCAAGCGCGCGGCGATGTTCCCGCTGGTCAGGGACTCGGCGACCGCGATCCGGGCGTCGGCGACCGCGGCGGCACGAGCGATCTCGTCGACGAGTTTGCCTGCGGAGGCGGAGGTCACGACCAAAACGCTAGTACGTCGATGGTGCTGGGGCGAGTGCTGCCGCGCAGTTCGCCAGAGACGGCTCAGATGTAGGAGTGCATCGGGCGGCCATTATCGGTACTGGGAGCTTTTGACCAACTCCGGTCTGCCTGCGCGAGGATGATCGCAGTCCGGGCTCGCCACCCTCACCCGATACGCGCACGCGGCGAGGACGAGCAACGGGTGACAATTTGAGAACGGCAGCAGGGCACATGGAGTTCTGCCGCCTCGTGCAGTGCCAGATCTCCCAGTACCCGGGGCTGATGCCGACAGGTGGCGAGAGGGGCTGACCGCTGCTTGCAGGTGACTTTCGGAACGAGATCTGTCGGTCGGCGCTCATCTCGGCCCGGCTCAGGTCCTGCTCCTTTGTCGTGCCCTCCTCGGCGCGCGGCGCGGCTGCCACCGCTGCCCCTTCGTCGTGGTCTCCTTGGGTGGCTCGGGTGCCGGGACTTCCGTTCATGACCTGCGGCATGACGTCGCCTCCATTGAAGACGACGGTGACACGACGCGCACGCCGGTTTTTACCGCTGTAGCAACGGGCTCGCTCTCTGAGTGGGTAGCCATGTTTACCCTGTCTGCACCGGAGCACAAACTGAGGGCCAGGATCCCCGATATTCCGGGGATCCTGGCCCTTGTCATGCCTCCGAAGATCAGATGTCGAAGTACATCTCGAACTCGTGCGGGTGGGGGCGCACCTGCAGGGGGAGCACCTCGTTCTCGTACTTCCACTGGATCCAGGTGTCGATGAGGTCCTGGGTGAAGACGTCGCCCTCGAGCAGGAACTCGTGGTCGGCCTCGAGGGCCTTGAGCACCTCGGGGAGCGAGGTCGGGACCTGCTCGATGGCCTCGTGCTCCTCCGGGGGCAGCTCGTAGAGGTCCTTGTCGACCGGCTCCGGGGGCTCGATGCGGTTCTTGATGCCGTCGATGCCGGCCATGAGCTGGGCGGCGAAGCACAGGTAGGGGTTGCTCGACGGGTCCGGGATGCGGAATTCGACGCGCTTGGCCTTGGGGGAGTTGCCCGCGATCGGGATGCGGATGCAGGCCGAGCGGTTGCGGGCCGAGTAGACGAGGTTGATCGGGGCCTCGAAGCCCGGGACCAGGCGGTGGTAGCTGTTGGCCGTCGGGTTGGTGAAGGCGAGCAGCG
Organism: Janibacter hoylei PVAS-1; assembly: GCF_004025845.1. Taxonomy (NCBI): domain Bacteria; kingdom Bacillati; phylum Actinomycetota; class Actinomycetes; order Micrococcales; family Intrasporangiaceae; genus Janibacter; species Janibacter hoylei. The sequence continues at coordinate 420,161 of NZ_PIPF01000007.1, read as the reverse complement.
CGGGGGCGTGCTTGAGCAGACCACCGATGTACCAGCGGGCGATGTCGGACAGGCCGCCGTAGCCCTGCTCGTCGTAGAAGAGCGGCTCGCCGTCCTTCCACAGGGACTGGTGGGTGTGCATGCCCGAGCCGTTGTCGCCGAAGATCGGCTTCGGCATGAAGGTGGCCGTGCGGCCCTCCTGCCAGGCCGTGTTCTTGACGACGTACTTGAACTTCATGATGTCGTCGCCGGACTGCAGCAGGGTGTTGAACTTGTAGTTGATCTCCTGCTGACCCGCGGAGCCGACCTCGTGGTGGGCGCGCTCGACCTCGAGGCCGACGGTCTTCATGTTCAGGCAGATCTTGTCGCGCAGGTCGGCGAAGTGGTCCACCGGCGGCACGGGGAAGTAGCCGCCCTTCATGGCCGTCTTGTAGCCCTGGTTGCCGCCCTCCTCCTTGCGACCGGAGTTCCACTTGGCCTCGATCGAGTCGAGGAAGTAGTAGGAGCCCTGCGGCTGGGTGTCGAAGCGCACGTCGTCGAAGACGTAGAACTCGGCCTCGGCGCCGAAGTAGGCGGTGTCGGCGATGCCGGTCGACTTGAGGTAGGCCTCGGCCTTGGCCGCGACGTTGCGCGGGTCGCGGCTGTACTGCTCACCGGTGAAGGGGTCGACGATCGAGAAGTTGACGATGAGCGTCTTCTCCTCGCGGAAGGGGTCCAGGTAGGCGGTCTTGATGTCCGGGACGAGCTTCATGTCGGACTCGTGGATGGCCTGGAAGCCGCGGATCGAGGAGCCGTCGAACATCTGGCCCTCGGTGAAGAAGTCCTCGTCGATGGACTCGGCCGGCACGTTGAAGTGCTGCATGATGCCCGGCAGGTCGCAGAACCGGATGTCGACGAACTTGACGTCTTCGGCCTTGATGAACTCAAGAACCTCGTCAGGGGAGCTGAACAAACCATCCTCCTGGGGTGGGGCGGCAGGCCGCTCTGACCTGCCGCTTCAACTGTTGGTCAAACCCTAGGCGGGGCCGATTACCCGGCCATGACCCAAATGTTTCACCCGTGTTACACGAGACCGAGATCCCATGTGGTGAGACCGATCCTAGCCAGCGGCCGGTCCGGGCGGCGGGAGCGTCCACGGCTGGTCCACATAGGCTGCCCCGGTGAGCAGCACCACGCCCCGCCCCCAGCCCGCCCCGGACGACGAAGGGAGCACCGCCCCCTTCGGCCGTCGCGTCGTCGCCCTCGTCGTCGACTGGGTGGCCTGCCTGCTGATCACCAACGGCCTCATCGGCCGCCTCGTCGAGCTGAGCCCCGAGGCCTTCTCCTTCGTCCCGCTCGGCCTGCTCTTCGTGCTCAACCTCGTCGGCGTCACCCTCGGCGGGGCGACCTTCGGCCACCGCCTGCTCGGGCTTCGCGTCGCCGCCCTGCACGGCGGGTGGGTGACCCCCCTTCGCTCGGCGGTGCGGGCCGCGCTGCTGTGCCTCTTCATCCCCCCGCTCGTGACGGCGAAGGGGGACGGCCGCGGCCTCCACGACCTCGCCGCCGGCACCCGGGTGGTGCGCGCCACCGCTCCCTGACCGTCGGGGCGGAGCATGAGGGCTTCCTCATCTTCACTTCACGTTCACCTCACAGCGGCCCTGCACGGTGGTGCCCGTGACCACGACACCACGGCGCCGCATCGCCTTCTACTCCCACGACACCCAGGGGCTAGGCCACATCCGCCGCAACCTCGCCCTCGCCGGGGCGATCGTCGCGGCCGACCCGCGCACCGACGTCCTCGTGCTCACCGGCGCACCGCAGGCGACCTCGCTGCCGCTGCCGCCCCACACCGAGGTCATCACCGTGCCGACGGTGGCCAAGGACAGCGACGGGGGATACGCCGCCGCCACCTTCGCCATGGACCTCGACGCGCTGCTCACCCTGCGCTCCAACGTCATCACCACGGCACTCACGAGCTTCGCCCCCGATGTCGTCGTCGTGGACAAGGTCGCCCGCGGTCTCGACGGTGAGCTCGAGCAGGCGCTCGAGGCGCTGCACGCCGTCCGAGGGCACACCACCGGCGCCCGCCCCCGCGTCGTCCTCGGCCTGCGCGACATCCTTGACGACCCGCTGACCGCGGCCCGCGAGTGGCGCTCGTCCCGCACGACGCAGGCGATCCGCGACCACTACGACGAGGTCTGGGTCTACGGCGACAGTGACGTCGTCGACGTCGTCGCCGACTACGAGCTGCCGCCCACCGTCGCCCGCCGGGTCCGCTACACCGGCTACCTCGTTGACGGGCGGTCCGAGGGGCTCATCCCGCCCCGCGACGAACCACCCGCCGGCCCCGTGCCGCGCCCCTACGTCCTGTGCATGGTCGGCGGCGGGCAGGACGGCTACGACACCGCCCTCGCCTTCGCCCACGCGACCTACCCGACCGGTCGGACCGGCGTCATCATCACCGGCCCGTACATGCAGCCCTCCCTGCGCCTGCGGCTGCAGGAGATCGCCGACGGCTGTGACGACCTCGTCGTGCGCGAGTTCGTCACCGACGCCGTCGAGCTCGTCGCCGGCGCCGACGCGGTCGTCTCCATGGGCGGCTACAACACTGTGTGCGAGGTGCTCACGGGCAACGTGCCCGCGCTCATCGTCCCGAGGGTGCGCCCCCGCCAGGAGCAGCTCGTGCGCGCCGACCGGCTGAGCGGTCTCGGCCTCGTCGACGCGCTGCACCCCGAACTCGTCACGCCGCACGCGCTCGCCGGCTGGCTCGAGCAGGCGACGGGGGCCCCCTTCGTCCGGGACCGGCAGACCATCGCGCTCGGCGGGCTGCGCCGGGTGCCCCACCTGCTCACCCGGCTCCACCGCACCGCCGCGACCCACGCCGCCGACCTCGAGGAGGCCAGCTGATGTCCACGCCCACCCCGCGCGTCGGGTACGTGCTGAAGATGTACCCGCGCTTCTCCGAGACCTTCATCGTCCACGAGATCCTCCAGCAGGAGGCCCTCGGCACCCACGTCGAGATCTTCTCGCTGCGGCTGCCGATCGACGGGCGCTTCCACGAGCTGCTCGCCCGGGTGCAGGCGCCCGTCACCTACCTCTCCCGCGAGCACAAGGCCAGCCTCTTCTGGTCCGGGCTGCGGGCCGCAGCAGCCGAGGTGCCGCAGGTCGCCGACCACCTCGACGAGCTGCTCGCCGCACCCGAGGACGTCGCCCTGGCCGCCGTCGAGCTTGCCGGCGCGGTGCGCCGCTCGGGGCTGGAGCACCTGCACGCGCACTTCGGCTCGATCGCCGCCGACGTCGCCCGGATCGCCGCGCGCCTCACGGGCATCACGTGGTCCTTCACGGCGCACGCCAAGGACATCTTCCACGAGGAGGTCGTGCCCGCCGAGCTGGCCACCAAGCTGCGCGAGGCGCACACGACCGTGACCGTGAGCGAGTACAACCGGCGCCACCTGCAGCGCGAGTTCGGCGCCGCCGCCGACCGGGTCACCCGGCTGTACAACAGCGTCGACCTGCAGGCCTTCCCCTTCGCGACGAAGGGGGAGACCGCCGGCCCCGACCGCATCGCCGCCGTCGGACGGCTCGTGGAGAAGAAGGGCTTCGGTGACCTGCTCACCGCCGTCGCCGAGCTCGTCGGCGCCGGCAGGGACGTGCACGTCGACCTCGTCGGCACCGGCCCCCTCGAGGCGACGCTGCGCGAGCGCATCGGCGAGCTCGGGCTGGGCGACGTCGTGACGATGCACGGCGCGCTCCCGCAGTCCCGGGTCCGTGAGATCGTCGCTGCCGCGGACGTCTTCGCCGCCCCGTGCGTCGTCGGCGCCGACGGCAACCGTGACGGCCTGCCCACCGTGCTCCTCGAGGCCCTGGCGCTCGGCACGCCGTGCGTCTCGACCCCCGTCACCGGCATCCCCGAGATCGTGCGCCACGAGGAGACCGGGCTGCTCGCCCCCGAGAGCGACCCCGCGGCGCTCGGGCAGGCCATCGCCCGCGTCCTCGACGACCCCGAGACCGCGGCCGGGTGGGCTCGGGCCGCGCGCCGCCTGCTCGAGGCGGACTTCGACTTCCGCGACCACGCCCGGGAGCTGCAGGGGATCTTCGCCGCCGCCATCGCCTCCCAGGACGACCGCATTTACCTAGGGAAATGCGCATCCGAGGGCGGGAGCGCGGTCGCATGAGGCGCGTCGCCTACGTGTGCGCCGACCCCGGCGTCCCCGTCTTCGGGCACAAGGGAGCCTCCGTCCACGTGCAGGCCGTCGTGCGCGAGCTCCTCCGCCGCGGCGGCGAGGTGCACCTCATCGCCGCCCGCGTCGGGGGCGACCTGCCCCGCGGCCTCGATGGTGTCGTCCTGCACGAGCTGCCCCGCACCACCGGGGAGCCTGGCGCCGAGCGTGAGGCGTCGGCGCGGCGGTCCGCGTACGCGGCGGCCGACCTGCTCGAGCAGCTGCACCGGGAGGACCCGCTCGATCTCGTCTACGAGCGCTACTCGCTGTGGTCGCCGGCGGCCATGGCCTGGGCCCGGCAGCGGGCCGTCGCCAGCGTGCTCGAGGTCAACGCGCCGCTCGTCGACGAGCAGGCCGAGCACCGGGTGCTCGCCGACCGCGATGGCGCCGTAGGCATCGCGACGGCCGCCTTCGACGCCGCAGGGTCGGTCGTCACCGTCTCCGCGCCCGTCGCCCGCTGGGTCACCGAGCGCACCGACAACACCGCCGTGCACGTCGTGCCCAACGGCGTGGACACGCGCTTCATCCGACCTGCAGCCCACAGCGGGCGAAGGGGGGAGCAGCCCCCCTTCGTCATCGGCTTCGTCGGCACGCTCAAGCCCTGGCACGGGGTGGAGGTGCTCGTCGAGGCCTTCGCCCGGGTGGCGCGTACCGACCCGCACGCACGCCTGCGGCTCGTCGGCGACGGCCCGCGGCGCACGGGGCTGGCCGAGTTGGCTCGCGAGCTGGGCGTCGTCGACCGCGTCGACCTCGTCGGCGCGGTGGCCCCCGAGGACATGCCCGCCGAGCTCGCCGCGATGGACATCGCCGTGGCGCCCTACCCGCGGCTGCCCGACTTCTACTTCTCGCCGCTCAAGCTCTACGAGTACCTCGCCGCCGGGCTCCCCGTCGTCGCCAGCGACATCGGTCCTTGCCCCGGCATCCTCGACGACGGTGGCCTCGGCGTCCTCGTGCGGCCCGGTGACCCGGCCGAGCTGGCCGCCGCTCTCGCCGGCCTGCGCCGGGACCCGACGATGCGCGCCGAGCTCGGCCGGGCCGGGCGCCGGGCCGCGGAGGACCGGCACGACTGGAGCCTGGTCGTCGCGCGCATCCTCGACACGGTCCCCGCCCCGCGCACCTCGCTCGCCGACGACCTGTGGGGGCAGACCGCGTGAGCGACTCACCCCTGCGCAAGGTGCGCCGGCCCGAGGGTCTGCGCGAGGCGCTGCCCGGGCTGCGGCGTCTCGTGCCGCACGTGCGACCGCACCTGCGCCGGCAGCGGACCCTCATCGCCGGCGGCGGCGCCGCGATGGCACTCGAGGTCGTCATGCGCCTGCTCGAGCCGTGGCCGCTGAAGTTCGTCATCGACGGCGTCATCGGCCACCTCGGCGCCGACCTGCACCAGGGCCAGCCCGACGACCTGCAGCAGGTCCTCGTGCTCGCCTGCCTCGGCCTGCTCGTCGTCGTCCTGCTCCGGGCCGCAGCCAGCTACGGCATGACCGTCTGCTTCGCGCTCGCGGGCAACCGGCTGCTCACGGCCGTGCGCGCCGATGCCTTCGCGCACCTGCAGCGCCTGTCGCTGTCCTTCCACGACCGGGCCCGCACGGGTGACCTCGTCCAGCGCATCACGAGCGACGTCGGCCGGCTCAAGGAGGTGGCCGTGACCGCCGCGCTCCCGCTCGCCGGCAACGTCCTCACCCTCGTCGCGATGCTCGTCGTCGTCTTCGTGCTCGACTGGCAGCTCGCGCTGTGCATGCTCGTCGTCTTCCCCGTCTTCGTCCTCACCGGACGCAGCGCCACCCGCCGCATCCACACCGTCTCGCGCAAGCAGCGCAAGGCCGAGGGCCACCTCGCGACCCTCGCCACCGAGACCCTCGGGTCGATGAAGGTCGTGCAGGCCTACACGCTCGAGAGCGAGATGCAGAGCCGCTTCGCGTCGGACAACGTCAAGACGCTCAAGGACGGGGTCAAGGCGAAGAAGCTCTCCGCCGGGCTCGAGCGGTCCACCGACGTGCTCGTCGGCCTGGCGACGGCCCTCGTCCTCTACGTCGGGGCCCAGCGCGTGCTCGCCGGCGCGCTCACTCCCGGTGAGCTCGTCGTCTTCATCACCTATCTCAAGGCGGCCTTCAAGCCGATGCGCGATCTCGCGAAGTACACCGGGCGCATCGCCCAGGCCGCGGCCTCCGCAGAGCGCGTCGTCGACCTGCTCGACACCGAGCCCACCGTGCGCGACGCCTCGTGGGCCACACCCGGCCGGCGGGTCGCCGGCCACGTCGAGCTCGAGGACGTCTGGCTCTCGTACGTGCCGGGTCACCCGGTGCTGCGTGGCGTGAGCCTGCGGATCCACCCGGGGGAGCGGGTCGCCGTCGTCGGCCCCTCCGGCGCGGGCAAGTCCTCGCTCGCCGGGCTGCTGCTGCGCATGCACGACCCGGACTCCGGGACGGTGCGCCTCGACGGGTGGGACCTGCAGGACCTCACGGTCCACGGCGTGCGCAGCCAGGTCGCGGTGGTGCTCCAGGAGAGCCTGCTCTTCGCCACGACGATCCGCGACAACATCGCGATGGGCGCTCCCGAGGGGGCGGCCGAGGTCACCGAGGAGCGGGTCGTCGCCGCCGCTCGTGCCGCCGGTGCCCACGACTTCATCACTGCCCTGCCACAGGGCTACGACACGGTCGTCTCCGAGCGGGGGAGCACGCTCTCGGGAGGGCAGCGGCAACGCATCGCGATCGCTCGGGCGGTCGTCCGCGACGCGCCCGTCGTCATCCTCGACGAGGCGACAGTCGGCCTCGACGGCGAGACCGAGGTCGAGGTCACCGCGGCGCTCGACCGGCTGACGGCCGGTCGCACGACGATCGTCATCACCCACGACCTCGACGCGGCCCGGTCCGCCGACCGCATCGTCTGGGTCGACGCCGGTCGCGTCACCGACGTCGGCCGCCCCGACGAGGTGCTGGCCCGTCATGCCGGCGAGCTCGACGACGCCCTCCGGCCACGCCACGAAGGGGGTGTCGCCAGTGCTGTCGGCAGCTGAGGCCCACGAGCGGTTGGTCGTCGCCGACCTCGGCCTGCCGGGTCTGCCCGGGCTGCTCGAGCCCGCCGTGCTCGCTGAGCAGCTGGGCGGCCCGACGACGAGGTCGTACCTGCGCTACAAGCCCGGTACGAGCGCCGTCGCCCTGCTCGACGTCGCCGGCCGGCCCGTGATCGCGCACGCCTGGGGCAACGCCGCGCCCGACAAACGGGGCAAGGCCCTGCGCCACGTGACTCCGGGCGAGGTGCTGCTCGATGCCCCCGAGGTGGGGCTGCTCGTCGTCGACGCACGCACCGATCGCCGCCTGCCCGCGCTCCGTCGCCTCGTCCGCACGGGTGACCTCGCCGACTGGCTCTCCGGGGCCGGGCATCCGGTCGCCACCGACGCGAGCCCGCAGACCCTGGCCCACAAGCCGGCCCGGCGATGGGTCGGTCGGCTGCCGCGAGCCGAGGGAGCGGGCCACGTGGTGCTGCGCGCGTACGCCCGCCGCGGGTACGACGACGCGCTCGCCGCCCACGCACGCGTCCGGCCGGACCATGCGCCCTCCCTGCGACTGCCGCGCGTGCTCGCCACCCACCGGCGCGGCCTCATCGCCCTCGAGCACCTGCCCGGTCGCACCCTTGACAGCGACGTCTCCGTCGCGGCCGTACGGCGCCTGGGAGCCTGCCTCGGCGAGCTGCACGCCACCGGACGTGCCGACGTCGCCCCGGAGCGGGCCATGGACGGCCCCGGTGTCGACGCCCTCGCGCCGGTGCTCGGCGCGCACGTCGACCTCGTACACCACGTGGCCGAGGTGGCGCGGGGCTCCCTTCGTACCGGGCCGGGAGCCCTGCTGCACGGCGACCTCTCGCTCGACCAGGTCGTCGCGGACGGCCACGACCTCGGGCTCATCGACCTCGACCGGGTCCGTCTCGGCAACCCGCTCGACGACGTGGCGAGCCTGCTCGCGGCCGCTGCCCTGACCCGGCTCGCCACGCCCGGCGCCGAGGGCGCTGCCGGACTCGTGGCCCGCCTCCGCGAGCCCCTGCTCGCCGGCCACGCCAGCACCTGGTCGGGGCCGGCCACCGACGACCTGGGCCCACGCACCGCACTCGCCCTGCTGTCGAGGGCAGCGGAGCCCTTCAGGTCCGGCCACCCCCGCTGGCCCGACCTGACGGCCGATCTCATCGCGCTCGCTGCGGAGCAGGCCGGTCTGCAGGTGGCGGCATGACCCCCTTCGACGAGGTCCGGCGCACGGTGACCGGCCACGGTCTCGAGCTCGTCCGGGCTCACCCGCGCCGTGATCGCCTGCACCTCGACCTACGGGGCCCCGACCGGCAGCGGGTCATCGGTCAGTGGATCGACGATGCCACCGAGGCCACGCGGGTCGCCGACGCCACCCCCGGCCGCGTCGAGCGCCTCGGGTCCCGCCTGGTGCTCCAGCACGACGGGGCCGACCGGCGACTGCCTGCTCTGGCCGACCTCGTCGCAGGCGGGGCCGAGCTCGTCGTGCACCGCCCCGAGCGGCGCGCGGTCGTGCGGTACCAGCGCGGCGATGGGTACGTCTACACCAAGGTCGTGCGCCCAAGCCGCACCGCCGAGCTCGTCCGCCGGGTGCGCGCAGCCGCCGCCGTCCCCGGCCTCTCGGCCCCCGAGGTCACCCAGTGGGACGAGGCCGGCGGCACGATCGTGCTGACCACCCTGCCCGGGCAGACCCTGCACGACCTGCTGACAGGGGTTGTCCCTGCGGTCGTGGCCACGGAGGTGGGACGAGCTGTGCGCACCCTGCACTCGGCGGCGACCGCGCCGGACGGGACGACCACCCACGACCTCGCAGCCGAGGTGGACGCCACGCGTGCGCTGCTCGATCTCGCGCGCACGCATCGCGCCCTGCAGCCCCGAGAGGCGCTCGTGGTGGACCGGCGGATCGCCGCGGCCGCGGCCACGATCGCCGCCCTCGCCCGACCGGCTGCACCGTCGCTGCTGCACCGCGACCTCCACGACAAGCAGCTGCTCGTCGACGGCGCATCGATCGGGATGCTCGACGTCGACACCCTGGGTCTCGGGGACCCGGCCCTCGACCTCGGCAACCTCCTGGCCCACCTCGACCTGCGGGTGCGCCAGGGCTGGACGCAGCGGGAGACCGCGGCTGCGGTTGAGCAGGGGGTGCTCGACGGGTACGTGCCCGACGACCGGACCCGCGCCGCGACCGCCGGCTACCGCGCCCTCGCGGCGGCGCGGCTGGAGGCGCTCTACGCCTTCCGTCCGGGGGACCTGCCGGGCGGGGGTCAGCCCGCGAAGTAGGTGCGCGCCACGCGCGCCAGGTCGAGCAGGTCGCTCGTGCCGGCGAGCTCGCGCGCCGAGTGCATCGACAGGATCGGGATGCCGACGTCGACGGTGCGGATCCCCAGGCGGGTCGCGGTGATCGGGCCGATCGTCGACCCGCACGGCACGGTGTTGTTGGAGACGAAGTCCTGGCTGTGCACACCGGACGCCTCGCACCAGCCGCGCCAGGCCGCCGCGCCGACACCATCGCTCGCGTAGCGCTGGTTGGCGTTGAGCTTGAGGATCGGGCCGGACCCGAGCACGGGCCGCACGTGCGGGTCGTGCTTGCCGGGGTAGTTGGGGTGCACCGAGTGCCCGACGTCGCTCGAGATGCACCACGACGACGCGAGCGCCCGCAGCCGGTCGCCGCGGTCGGCGCCGAGGGAGATGCCGATGCGCTCGAGCACCTCCTCGAGGAAGGGGCCGCCCGCGCCGGTGCGCGAGGCCGAGCCGACCTCCTCGTGGTCGAAGACGGCGAGCATCGGGATGTGGTCGGCGCCCAGGTCGTCGCCGACCTCGGCCAGCGCCACCGTGCCCGCGTGCGCGCTCGCGAGGTCGTCGAGACGACCCGCGGCGAAGAAGACGTCGTCCCGGCCGAAGACGGCACCACGGGCGGAGTCGGCCGTCACGAGGTCGTATCCGCGCACCCGGGCCGCGTCGACACCGACGCGGTCGGCGAGCTCGGCGATCAGGTCCGCTGACTCGGCGGCACCCACGCCCCACACGGGCTGGGTGTGGACCTGTCGGTCGAGGGTGAGGCGCTCGTTGACCTCGCGGTCGAGGTGGATCGCCAGCTGGGGCAGCCGCAGCAGCGGGCCGGAGTCGGCGAGCACCTCGGTGCCGTCCTCGAGGACGAGTCGACCGGCCAGCCGCAGTTCACGGTCCAGCCAGGAGTTGACCAGCGGCCCGCCGTAGACCTCGACGCCGGCCTGCAGCCAGCCGAGGTGGCCGGTGGTCGGCTGGGGCTTGAGCTTGAAGCCGGGGGAGTCGCTGTGGGCGCCGAAGACGCGCACCGGGGTCGTCGGGCCGGCGCTCGTCGGCACGGCCCACGCGATGACCGCGCCCTCGCGCACGACGACGTAGCGACCCGGCTCCTGCGGCCAGGCGTCGCTCTCGTGGAGGGAGGTGAAGCCGGCGTCGAGCAGCCGGCGGGCCACCTCGGCGGCCGCGTGATAGCTCGAGGGGGAGGCGTCGACGAAGTCGGCGAGGTCCTCGGCGTGGGTGGTCGTGGCTGCGGGCACGGGTGCTCTCCCGGGGGTCGGCGGTGGTGGCGCCGCGGGCCGGCGCCGCGGGTGGGTCAGCGGCCGCGCAGGGCGCTGCGGTTCATCCGGGCGCGCGACGGGTCAACCCCGGCGGGGACACCCTGACGGATCCCGGGGAGGGACTTCAGCCGCTTGTTGACGACCGACATCTCCTCCTTCGACAGCTCCGGGCGCAGCTTGGTGAGGGTCATGCGGATCTTGCGGGGGGCCAGCTCGCCCTCGCCGCTGCCGACGATGAAGGTGTGGACCGGGACGCCGGGGGCGACGCGGGCGACCTTCTTGGTCTCCTTGGCGAAGAGCTTGTCGACGCGGTGCTTGGGGCCCTCGCCGAGCAGGACGATGCCCGGGCGGCCGAGGGCGCGGAAGACGACGGCGGCCGTGGCGATCTCGCTCGGCTTGGTGGCGTCGGCGGCGACCGGCTCCTGGTCGTAGTACCAGCCGCGGCGCAGCGCGGACAGGCCGCCGATGGAGGCACCGCGCTGGCCCTCCATCTGGGCGAAGGCGGCCCGCTCACCCCGTCGCGACAGCACGATCATCGCGGCGAGCGCGGCGAAGGGGAGCGCGACGAGCAGCGAGGCGATGACGTGCCCGAAGATCAGGCCGATGAGCGCACCGACCGCCAGCACGACGACGAAGCCGAGCAGCATCCACAGGCCGACCTGCGGGTCGAGCTGCTTGACCGTCCGGTAGACGGAGGCGATGCGCTTGAAGGGGTTCTCGCGCTTCGGCTTGGAGGGGGTGTCGCTCTTGCTGGCCATGGGGGGAGAGTCTAGTTCCTCGCGAAGGGGGTGGCGTCAGCCGTCGGTGCCGGTGGCCGGCTGGTCGAGGATCGCCTGGGCTCGGCTCTTGGCGACGAGCGTCGCCGCCTCCTGGCGGGCCGGCTCGTCGATGGCCGCCTCGAGGTGCGACAGGTGCTCCGGGACCGCGCGGCCCCACTTGCGCATCGCCGTCGCGTAGAGGCGACCGGCCCGGTAGCTCGAGCGCACGAGCGGCCCGGCCATGACGCCCTTGAAGCCGATCGCCTCGGCGAGCTCGCTCCAGTGGACGAACTCCTCGGGCTTGACCCACCGGTCGATCGGGTGGTGCAGCTTGGAGGGGCGCAGGTACTGGGTGATCGTGAGGATGTCGCAGCCCGCCTCGTGCAGGTCGCGGATCGCCTCCTCGATCTCGTGGTCCTCCTCACCCATCCCGAGGATGAGGTTGGACTTGGTGACCAGCTCGGCCTCGCGGGCCATGGAGAGCACCTTGAGGGACTTCTCGTAGGTGAAGGCCGGGCGGATCTTGCGGAAGATGCGCGGCACGGTCTCGAGGTTGTGGGCGAAGACCTCGGGGCGGGCGTCGAAGACCTGGCCGACGAGCTCGGGCTTGGCCCCGAAGTCGGGCGGGAGGATCTCGACACCGGTCGTGGGGTTGAGCTCGTGGATCGCGCGGATCGTCTCCGCGTAGAGCGCGGCGGCACCGTCGGGCTGGTCGTCGCGGGCGACGCCGGTGACGGTGGAGTAGCGCAGGCCCATCTCGCGGACGGACTCGGCGACGCGGCGCGGCTCGTCCATGTCGAGCGAGGTGGGGCGGCCGGTCGCGATGTCGCAGAAGTCGCAGCGCCGGGTGCACACGTCACCGCCGATGAGGAAGGTCGCCTCGCGGTCCTCCCAGCACTCGAAGATGTTGGGGCAGCCCGCCTCCTGGCAGACCGTGTGCAGGCCAGCGCCACTGACGCGGCCACGCATCTGGTTGTACTCGGGGCCCATCTTGGCGGTGGTCCGGATCCACTCCGGCTTGCGCTCGATGGGGGTCTCGGCGTTGCGCGCCTCGACGCGCAGCAGACGACGTCCTTCGGGTGCGACGGTCACGCAGCTCTCCTGGCAGTGTCGGTGGTCCGGAGGGTGTCCGGAGTCACTCCAGACTACGCCTCGGCGGGGACGGCTCCTGCAGCCCCCTTCGTCAGCGGCAGGTCCTGCGTCATGACCTCGAGCAGGTGTGCCTTGGCCGAAGGGAGGATGTCGGCGACGGTGATGTCACGACCGGTCTCGAGGGCGAGGGTCGAGACGTCGGCATCGGGGATCCCGCACGGGACGATCGTCTGCGTCCACGACAGGTCGCAGTCGACGTTGAGGCTGAAGCCGTGCATCGCCACGTCGCGGGAGACGCGGATGCCGATCTGGCCGAGCTTGCGGTCGCGGGTCTCGTCGGTGCCGGGGACCCAGATGCCCGAGCGGCCCGGGACGCGGGTGGCGGTGACGCCGACGTCGGCGGCCACGCGGATCATCATCTCCTCGAGCCGGCGCACGTGGGCGATGACGTCGCGGCGACCCGGGAGGTGCGCGATGGGGTAGCCGACGAGCTGGCCGGGGCCGTGCCAGGTGATCTTGCCGCCCCGGTCGACGTCGATGACGGGGGTGCCGTCCATCGGTCGCTCGTGGGGCTCGGTGCGCTTGCCGGCGGTGTAGACGGCGGTGTGCTCGAGCAGCAGGGTCGTGTCCTCGAGCTCACCGGCGACGACCGCGGCGTGCACCTGCTTCTGGTGCTCCCAGGCGGTCAGGTAGTCGACGGTGTCGGGGGCGAAGCCCAGCTCCTCGAAACGCATCCGGCCAGCCTACGCCGCGCCCCCTGTGGAGAACTCCGCGGACGGATCGGCGATCTGCGCCATGGTGACGGCATGGACGAGATCCCGCCGCAGGTGCCCGGCTACCGGCTGACCCGGGTGATCGGGGTCGGCTCGAGCGCCACCGTGTGGCGAGGGCGTCGGGTCGACGACGACGAGCTCGTCGCGGTCAAGGTGCTGGCTGCGGGCAGCGAGGACGAGGTGGTGCGGGAGTACGCGCTGCTGCAGCAGACCGCCGCCGAGCACGTGGTCGCCCTGCACGAGACCGTCGACGTCGAGACCGAGCACGGCCCGAGCACCGCCCTCGTCCTCGAGTACCTCGCCGGCGGCAGCCTCGGTCGGGTCGTCGCCGAGCGCGGTCACCTCACCGTCGGCGAGACGGTCACGGTCATCGCGCCGGTCGCGCAGGCCCTCGCCGGCCTGCACGACCTCGGTGTCGTCCACGGGGACCTCAGCCCGGGCAACGTGCTGCTCGACTCGACGGGTCGCCCGGCCATCGGTGACCTCGGCTGCTCCCGGCTCACCGGCGAGGCGCCCGGCGACGTGCACGGCACCGACGGTCACGTCGCCCCGGAGGTGCTCGAAGGGAGCGACCCCACCCGGGCGAGCGATGTCCACGCCCTCGGGGCGCTCGCCTGGCTGTGCCTCGTCGGGGAGCCGCCGGGGCACATCGCCGAGCGGGCCGAGCTGGGTGACCTCGTGCCGGACGCCCCGGAGCTCGTCGCGGTCGTGGAGTCGTGCCTGTCGACCGACCCTGATGCGCGGCCCGAGGCCGACGAGGTGGCCCGTGGCGTCTTCGACGCCGCGCCTGCCGAGCCGTTGCGGATGACGTCGACGGGCGACGTGGCGAGCAGCCTGACCCGTCGGCTGCGCGAGTCGGCGGCCGACGACGAGGTGCACGTACCGCAGTGGCAGGAGGAGCTCGTCGCCGCGCCGGAGGCACCACCGAGCCGCCGGTGGTGGCAGCGACGGGAGCGGGAGGGTCAGGAGGACGAGCGACCCCGGTCCACGGGAGGGCGCCACGCCGCGCCCCGTCGTCGGCGGGACGAGCCGATCGACCTGACCCGGGACGTGGAGCCCACGACCGAAGGGAGTGAACCCCGGGCCATCGCCCGGCTTGCCGCGGGTGCGGGCGCCGGCTCGCGCCGCCCGGCCGTCGTCGTGGCCTGCGGGTTGGCGCTCGCCCTCGTCGTGCTCGTGCCGTGGCGTCAGCTCGCCACTGCCGAAGGGGGGAGCGGGCCGGGCCACCCGGCCAACGCCGTGAGCACCCGGTCGCAGCCGTCGGAGACTCCCGGTGGGCCCCGCGCGGGTGTGCAGACCGACCGGGCGGCGACCCGCGAGTCGCCGGTGCTGCTCGCGCAGGAGCTGACCTCGCTGCGCCGGCAGGTGGTCGTCGAGCGTGACCGGGCTGCCGTCGAGCGGCTCGACGTGCCGGGCTCGCCTGCTCGGGAGGCGGACCTCGCCCTGCTGGACGAGCTGCAGCGGACGGGCGAGCGCTACCGCGGGGTGACGATGACGGTGCGATCGGCTCGGCTGCAGCGCACCTCGGGGGTCAGGGCCGTCCTGCGGGTCGTCGTCGACGAGTCCGCCTATGAGGTGGTCTCGGCCGAGGGGGAGCGCACGCCCCGCCCGGGGCGGCGTGGGCAGCGGGTCGACCTCGTGCTCGCCTGGCACGACGACGCGTGGCGGGTGCGAGATGTCCGGGCTGTGGCGGACTGAGGGGTCCGCGGCACCCAGCGGCGGTCAGAGCAGGTGGTCGAGGGCGTCGTCGAGGTGCGGGTGGGCGAAGTCGTGGCCGACCTCGAGGAGCCGCAGGGGAAGCACCCGGGCGGAGGCGAGGACCTCGTCGGCGAACTCGCCGAGCGCCACGCGCAGGGCAGGGCGGGGCGCGGGGAGGACGGCGGGGCGGTGGAGGTGGCGACCCAGCGCGCTCGCCAGATCGCGCTGGCGCTCTGGGTGCGGCGCGGTGGCATTGACCGCTCCGGTGACCGACGCGTCCTCGACCAGCCTCGTGTAGACGCCGACGACGTCGTCGAGGCTGATCCACGGCATCCACTGGCGCCCACTCGCGAGGGGGCCACCGAGACCGAGTCGGGCGAGCCGCAGCATCGGGCTGAGGGCGCCGCCGTGTGCTGCCAGGACGATACCGGTGCGCGCGTGGGCCACCGGGACGCCCGCCTGCACTGCCGGTGCGGCCGCGGCCTCCCAGTCGCGGACGACACCGGCGAGGTAGCCGCGGCCCGGGGCCGAGGTCTCCGTGAGGACCTCGTCGCCACGGTCGCCGTAGTACCCGACCGCAGAGGCCGTGACGAGCCGGGTCGGTCCGGCACCCTCGGCGACGCGGCGGGCCACGAGGTCCGTGCCGTGGACCCGTGAGGTGCGGATGAGCATCTTGTAGGTCGGGGTCCAGCGCCGATCACCCACGCCCGCACCCGCCAGGTGCACGACGGTGTCGACGTCCGAGAGGACCCCGGGGTCGAGCTCGCGGGTGGCCGGGTCCCACGGACGCTCGTGGTCTCCCTTCGGCTCGTGACGCACGAGCTGCACGACCTCGTGACCGTCCGCGCGCAGGGACGACGACAGCGCGCCGCCGATCAGTCCGGAGGCTCCGGTGATGGCGATGCGCTGTCGTCGTGTGCTCATGTCAGGCCTCGAAGCGACCTTCCTCGAGACGGGCCTTGACCGTCCCGAGGAAGCGGGCCGCGTCGGCGCCGTCGACCACGCGGTGGTCGTAGGTGAGCGCGAGGTACATCATCGACCGGATCGCCAGCGTCTCGCCGCCGTCGTCTGTCGTGATGACGACCGGGCGACGCACGATGGCGCCGGTGCCGAGCATCGCGACCTGCGGCTGGTTGAGGATCGGGGTGTCGAAGAGTGCACCCCGGCTGCCGGTGTTGGTGATGGTGAAGGTCCCACCCGACAGGTCGTCCGGCGTGATCTTGTTGTTGCGCGTGCGGTCGGCGACGTCCGCGATGGCCCGGGCGAGGCCGGCGACGTTGAGGTCACCGGCGTTCTTCACGACCGGCGTGAGCAGGCCGCGCTCGGTGTCGACCGCGATCGAGAGGTTTTCCTGACTGTGGTAGACGATCTCGTCGCCCTCGACGCTGGCGTTGACGCCCGGGTGCGCCTTCAGGGCCTCGGCCGTGGCCTGGGCGATGAAGGGCAGGAAGGAGAGCTTCGTGCCCTCGCGCTGGGCGAACTCGGCCTTCGCGGCGTCGCGCACGCGAGCCACCTTGGTCATGTCGACCTCGACGACCGTCGTCAGCTGGGCGGAGACCCGCAGCGACTCGACCATCCGCTCGGCGATGACCTTGCGCAGGCGGGTCATCTTCTCGCGGGTGCCGCGCTTGGACTGCGGGACGTTGGACTCCAGACCGGCCGGGACGCCCGCGGGGGCCGCAGCAGCGGGGGCGCCAGCCGGAGCGGCGGCCGGAGCAGCAGCCTCCTGCGGCTGGTTCTTCGCCTTGGCCGCCTGGAGGACGTCCTGCTTGCGGATGCGGCCACCGATGCCGGTGCCCGTCACCTGGGCGAGGTCGATGCCGTTGTCGGCAGCGAGCTTGCGCACGAGCGGGGTGACGTAGGCGGCGGCGTCACCACCGGAGGCGGCGGGCACCTCCTGCTTCGGCTCGGCCTTGGGCTCCTCGGCCTTCGGCTCCTCCTTGGGGGCTTCCTGCTTCGGCTCCTCCTTGGGGGCTTCCTGCTTCGGCTCCTCCTTGGGGGCTTCCTGCTTCGGCTCCTCCTTGGGGGCCTCCTGCTTCGGCTCCTCCTTGGGCTCCTCGGCCTTCGGCTCCTCCTTGGGCTCCTCGGCCTTCGGCTCCTCCGTGGGCGCCTCCTGCTTCGGCTCTTCGGCCGGGGCGGACTCGGTCGAGCCGCCACCGGAGCCACCGACGATCGCGAGGTCGGCGCCGACCTCGACCGTCTCGTCCTCCTGGACGAGGATCTTGGTCAGGGTGCCCGCGACGGGGGAAGGGATCTCGGTGTCGACCTTGTCGGTCGAGACCTCGAGCAGCGGCTCGTCGACCTCGACGGTGTCGCCCTCGGCCTTGAGCCACCGCGAGACGGTGCCCTCGGTCACGGACTCGCCGAGAGCCGGCATCGCCACGGTCGTGCCGTCGCCGTCACCGGAGGAGGACTCGGCGGCCGGGGCCTCCTCGGCCTGCGGCTCCTCGGCGGGAGCCTCCTCGGCCTCGGCGGCGGGCTCGTCGGCCTGCGGCTCCTCGGCGGGGGTCTCCTCCGCAGGAGCCTCCTGCGCGTCGTCGCCGGAGTCGGAGGAGGCCGGTGCGTCACCGTCACCGATGACGGCGAGGTCGGCGCCGACCTCGACGGTCTCGTCCTCCTCGACGAGGATCTCCTGGATCGTGCCCGCGACGGGCGAAGGGATCTCAGTGTCGACCTTGTCGGTCGAGACCTCGAGCAGCGGCTCGTCGACCTCGACCGTGTCGCCAACATTCTTGAGCCATCGCGTCACGGTGCCCTCGGTCACGGACTCGCCCAGTGCCGGCATGGTCACCCGCTCAGACATGCGCCTCTGCTCCTTCTATCGAGATGGGATACGTCACAGACTCTCACGAGTCGGTGGGCTGGTGTCCACAGGGCCCACGCTCGCGCGTGGCACGGATCGGCGTCCGGCCGGGCCCGTCGGCCGAGCGGTCTCAGGCATGGGCGTGCAGCGGTCGGCCGGCGGCCAGCATGGCGGCCTCGCCGAAGGCCTCACCCTGGCTCGGGTGCGCGTGCACGAGCGGGGCGATGTCCTCGGGGTGCGCCTCCCACCCGACGGCCAGCTGGGCCTCGCTGATGAGCTCGCTCACGCCGAGACCGATCATGTGCACGCCGAGGACCGGGCCGTCCTTCTCGCGCACGAGGGTCACGGATCCGGTCGTCCCGCGGATGATGCTGCGGCCGTTGCCGCCCAAGGGATAGGTGGCCGTCTCGACGTCGCGGCCGGCCCCCTTCGCGGCGTCCGCCGACAGGCCCACGGAGGCGATCTCCGGGTCGCAGTAGGTGACCTTGGGGATCGTCACGTCGTCGACCGGTGCGGGGTCGAGCCCGGCGAGGTCCTCGGCGACGAAGATGCCGTGCGCAAATCCGCGGTGGGCCAGCTGCAGGCCGGGGACGAGGTCGCCGACGGCGCGCACGCCCTCGACATTGGTCCGCAGCCGCTCGTCCGTCGGGACGAAGCCGCGCTCGACGGCGACTCCGGCCTCCACGAGGCCGATGCCCTCGCTGCGGGGTCCGCGGCCGACGGCCACGAGCACGAGGTCGACCTCAAGTGCGTCGCCGCCCTCCAGGTGCACGACCGCGCGGTGCTCGTCGGCCTCGACGGATGCGACCCGGGTGGACGTCTTCGCGGTGATGCCGCGCTTCTTGAACTCGCGCGTCAGGTGCTTGGAGATCGACGGCTCCTCGGCCGCGACGATCCGGTCGAGGGCCTCGACGACCGTCACCTCGGCGCCGAAGCTGCGCAGCATGGACGCGAACTCCACGCCGATGACGCCACCGCCGAGGACCGCGACCCGCTGCGGGATCGTCTCGAGGTCCATCGCCTGGTCGCTCGTCATCACGCGCGGCCCGAGCTCGACGCCGGGGATGGTGCGTGCGTACGAACCGGTCGCCAGCACAACGGTCTTGGCGCTGACCGTCCGGACGCCCTCGGCGGTGTCGACCGAGACCGTGCCGGCGTCGACGAGGCGACCGCGTCCACGGACGACCTCGATGCCAGCCTGCCCGATGAGCCCCGTCAGGCCCTTGTGCAGCTGCCCGATGACCTTGTCCTTGCGGGCGTGCAGCGCTGCGGTGTCGACCCCGTCGAAGGTCGTGAGGATCCCGTGGGCCGCCCCCGCGCGGGCTCCGTCGGCGAGCTCCGCCGCGTGGAGGAGCGCCTTGGTCGGGATGCACCCGCGGTGCAGGCAGGTCCCGCCGATCTTGTCCTCCTCGACGAGCGCGACCTTCATCCCGAGCTGCGCGGCCCGCAGGGCGCAGGCGTAGCCGCCGCTGCCGGCTCCGAGGATGACGAGGTCGAAGGGGGTCGCGGGGTCTGCCACGAGATGCTCCTTTGCACGGGGGTGTGTCCGGGGTCACGGACCGGCCCCAGCGTAGGGCCTGAGCGCGCGAGCGTCGTTCGCTGGGCAGGGCTGCGGCCCGCGGGGCAGGGCTGGGGGTGGCCCTAAGGAAAAGTCCCGACCCCTGATGCAGGCACGGCACCGTGCGTGCCCAGAGTCGGGACTTTTCCATGAGTCGGGCCGACCCCCACCCTGCCGCCGCTGACGCTGCCGTGACTGCGCACTCGAAGAAGAAGCGCCCAGTCGACCGGGCGCTTCTTCTTCGAACCGTTCTCGGGGAGCGGGTCAGGCCAGGTTGGCGAGGTGCTCGAGGAGGGTGCCGACGGCGACGCCGGTGCCCCCCTTCGGCAGGTGGCCGGTGGCGCCGCCCTCGTTGAAGGAGGGGCCGGCGATGTCGAGGTGGGCCCACGGGATCTGCTCGCCGTCGGAGTCCTTGGCGAACTCCTGCAGGAAGAGGCCCGCGGTCAGGGCGCCGCCCCAGCGGTCGCCCTTGTGGGCGAGGTCCGCGACGGCGGAGTCGAGGCCCGAGCGCAGGTCGGTCGGCAGCGGCAGCGGCCAGCTCGGCTCGTCGGCGCGGTCGGCGGCCTCGGTGATCGCGGTGCGCAGCTCCTCGTCGTTGCCCATGACGCCGAAGATCTGCGGGCCGAGGGCCACGACGCACGCGCCGGTGAGGGTCGCGACGTCGAGGATCTGGTCCGGGTACGACTCGGCGGCCAGGGCCATGCCGTCGGCGAGGACCATGCGGCCCTCGGCGTCGGTGTCGATGATCTCGACGGTCGACCCGTTGCGCATCGTGACGACGTCGCCGGGGCGCTGCGCGTTGCCGCCCGGCATGTTTTCCGCGAGGCAGAGGTAGCCGGTCACGGCGACGTCCAGCTCGAGCTCGGCGGCGGCGACGACGGTCGCGGCCACGGCGGCGGCGCCGGCCATGTCGGACTTCATCGTCAGCATGCCCGCGGAGGGCTTGATGCACACGCCACCGGTGTCGAAGGTGATGCCCTTGCCGACGAGCGCCACGTGGGGGACCTTCTTGCTGCGGGGCGCGTAGGAGAGGACGACGATGCGCGGCGGGCGGCTGCTGCCCTGGCCGACGCCGACGATGCCGCCGAAGCCACCCTCGAGGAGGGCCGTGTCGTCGAGCACCTCGACCTTGAGCTTGCCCGACGACGCCTTGGCCGTCTGCTGGACCTGCTCGGCGAAGGACTGCGGGAAGAGCAGGTTGGGCGCGGTGTTGACGAGGTCGCGGGCCCAGGCGACGTTGCGCGAGATCGTCGCGGCGGTCTCGAGCACGGAGGCCGGGTCCTCCTTGCGGTCGAGCGTGGAAAAGACGGTGATCTCGCGGTCCTCGCCCTCGCCGGGGGCGGACTTGTGCGCGGTGAAGCGGTAGTCCCCGGAGAGGGCGCCCTCCGCGATGGCGGCCAGGTCGGCGTCGTCCTCGTGGGGGAGGGCGAGCGCGACCGATCCCTTGCCCGCGGCGCGCACCGCGGCACCGGCAGCCCGACGCAGTGCGTCGGTACCCCCTTCGCCCTCCTCGCCCAGCCCGACGAGCACGACCTTGTCGGCCTTGAGGCCCGGAACGGCGGGAAGGGTGGTCGTCGCCCCGACCTTGGTGCCGACCTCGAGGACCGGCAGGGCGGCGTCGAGGTGGGTCACGGTGGACTTCGGGAGGTCGACGCCGGCGGCGAGAGCCGGCTCGGCGCCGGTGACTCCGACGACGAGGGTCCGGCCGGACCACGCGGCGAGCGAACGGGAACCGAGGATCAGCGAGGGCACGAGACGGGCACCTTTCGGTGGGGGAGTGGTGGGTGTACCACTGGGAGGCTATCCCGGATGGCGAGACGGTAGCGTCTGGCGCATGACCGACAGTGACGTCCTGCGCACCTCCCCGATCCACGAGCGCCATGTGGCCCTCGCCGCGAAGATGGCCGACTTCGGCGGCTGGGAGATGCCCATCGAGTACCCGGGCGGCGGGGTCGTCGCCGAGCACACCGCAGTCCGCGAGCGCGTGGGCCTCTTCGACGTGAGCCACCTCGGCAAGGCGCGGGTCGCCGGCCCCGGCGCCGCCGAGCTGGTCAACGCCACGCTCACCAACGACCTCGGTCGGATCTCGGCCGGCAAGGCGCAGTACACGTTGTGCTGCAACGACTCCGGTGGCGTCGTCGACGACCTCATCGCCTACCTGCGCAGCGAGGACGACGTCTTCCTCATCCCCAACGCCGCCAACACCGCGACCGTCGTCCGGATGCTGCAGGAGGCCGCGCCCGAGGGCGTCGAGGTCACCGACCTGCACGAGGACTACGTCGTGCTCGCCGTGCAGGGCCCCCGCAGCGACGAGGTCCTCACCGCCATGGGCCTGCCCGTCGACCACGAGTACATGTCCTTCGACGAGGCGCAGTGGGAGGGGCACGACATCACGGTGTGCCGCACCGGCTACACCGGCGAGCGCGGCTACGAGCTCGTCGCGCCGGCCGCCGCCGGCACCCGGCTGTGGGACGCGATCGTCGAGGCGATGGCCCCGTACGACGGCCTGCCGTGCGGCCTGGGTGCCCGCGACACCCTGCGCACCGAGATGGGCTACCCGCTCCACGGCAACGACCTCTCGCCCGAGATCACCCCCGTCATGGCGCGCTCCGCGTGGGCGGTCGGCTGGGACAAGAAGACCTTCTGGGGCAAGGACGCGCTCGTCGCCCAGCGCGTCGCGAAGTCCTCGCGGCTGCTGCGCGGCCTGCTCGTCACGGGCCGCGGGATCCCGCGCAGCCACTGCGCCGTCAAGGTCGACGGGGCCGCGGTCGGGGAGGTCACCTCGGGCACCTTCAGCCCCACGCTCAAGCAGGGCATCGCGCTCGCGCTGCTCGATCGCTCGGTCGCCGACGGCGACGAGGTCGTCATCGACGTGCGCGGACGTGAGGTCGCGGCGACGGTGACCAAGCCGCCCTTCGTCGAGGTGCAGGTGAGGGAGGCATGAGCGAGGCCGGCGCCGAGCACGCGAGCGAGGGACGAGCGAGGCGCGCAGAGGGCGAAGCATCGCGAGGAGGAAACATGAGCGAGTCATACCGCTGGCGGTTCGAGGACGCGGCCGGGCAGCCGCTCCCGAGCGGCCACTCCGTCTCCTTCCCGACGCAGGCCGACGCCGAGGCATGGTTCGCGGAGTCCTGGGAGGACCTCGCGGGCGCCGGCGTCGTCCAGGTGACGCTCATGCACGAGGGTGTCGAGGTCTACGGCCCGATGCCGTTGTCTGCGGGCTGACCGCGTCAGCACCCACCGCCGCGAGCACGAACGGGGCCTGCCACCAGCTGGTGGCAGGCCCCCTTCGTGTGTCCGGGTCAGCGCGGGGCGTCGCCCCGCTCGACCATCGGCTTGGGCATGCGGGTGCGGCGGATCTGGAAGCAGCGCATGACGGTGTACATCGCCAGGCCACGCGTCGGGGTGTCCTCGCCGAAGCGGACGAGGATCTTCTTGCGAGTGCGGCGCCACAGCAGCACCGCGTCGACGATCGCGGCGATGATGAGCAGGTAGACACCGAGGAAGACGTAGGTGGCCCACTCGGCGGCGAAGAGGCTGAGGGCCAGCACGGCGAGCATGAGCGGCAGCAGCCACTCACCGAGGTTGAAGCGCGCGTCCACGCTGTCACGGACGAAGCGGCGCACCGGCCCCTTGTCGCGGGGCGGCAGGTGGCGCTCGTCGCCGGTCATCATCGCCTCGCGCATCTTCTGTGCGTTTTCGCGCCGGGCGGCGCGGTCGGCGGCCTTCGCGCTCTTGCGGTCGGCCTGCACGAGGGGTCGCTTGCGGGCCGCCTCCTGGTCGCGCCGCTTGGGCGTCGGGCGGTTCTTCGCACCCTCGCGCTGCGGGCGCTCCTGCACCGGGGAGGGGGTCTCGTCCTGCTGCTTCTTCCGTCCGAACACGAGGAGAACTCTAGGTGCACGCCGCCGGTGGGTCCGAGCGGGTCGTCCGCGATAGCGTCTGGCCCGTGACCGACACCACTCTCACTGCAGACCAGATCGAGGCCCTGCGCGCCCGTGTGCGCGAGCTCATGCCGCAGGTGCGCGCCGACCTCGAGGACCTCACCCGGATCCCGAGCGTCAGCCTCGACTCCTTCGACCAGGCCCACGTCCAGGCCTCCGCCGAGCGCACGGCCGAGCTGCTGCGCGCGGAGGGCCTCGACGTCGAGATCGTCAGCGAAGGGGGCCGCCCCGCCGTCATCGGCCACGTCGACGGCCCCGAGGGCGCGCCGACCGTCCTGCTCTACGCCCACCATGACGTTCAGCCGCCCGGCGACCTCGCCGACTGGGACTCCGACCCCTTCGAGCCGGTCGAGCGCGGCGGCCGCCTCTACGGTCGTGGCGCCGCCGACGACAAGGCTGGCGTCATGGCGCATGTCGCCGCGCTGCGGGCCCACGCGGGCAACCTGCCCGTCGGCGTGACGGTCTTCGTCGAGGGCGAGGAGGAGATCGCCAGCGAGTCGCTGCCGCGCATCCTCGAGCGCCACGGCGACAAGCTGACCTCCGACGCGATCGTCCTCGCCGACTCGCTCAACTGGGCCATCGGGACGCCCGCGCTCACGACGACCCTGCGCGGCTCCCTCCGTGCGGTCGTCACCGTCCGCACGCTCGACCACGGCGTGCACTCGGGCATGTTCGGCGGGGCCTGTCCCGACGCGATCACCGCGCTGTGCCGGCTCATGGCGACCCTCCACGACGACCAGGGCGATGTCGCGATCGAGGGGCTCGTCCACACCGACGCCCCCGAGATCGACTACGACGAGGCGCGCCTGCGCGAGGAGTCCGGGCTGCTCGACGCCACGGAGCTCATCGGCACCGGCTCGATCCCCTCGCGGCTGTGGACCAAGCCGGCCGCCGTCGTCATCGGCATCGACGCCCCCGCCGTCGACGAGGCCGGCAACGTCCTCGCCGCGAGCGCGCGGGCCAAGATCAACCTGCGGCTCAACCCGACGCAGGACCCGGCGCAGGCGTGGGAGGCGCTGCAGCGTCACCTGCAGGACTACGCGCCGTGGGGCGCGACCGTCGAGGTCGAGCTCGACGAGCAGGGCTGGGGCTTCGCCGCCGACGCGCAGGGGCCGGTCTACGACCAGGCCCGCGCGGCCTTCGCCGACGCCTGGGGCACCGACCCGGTCGACGTCGGCATCGGCGGCTCGATCCCCTTTGTCCAGGCCTTCGCCGAGAAGTTCCCGGACGCAGCGATCCTCGTCACCGGGGTCGAGGACCCCGACACCCGGGCGCACGGGGCCAACGAGTCGCTGCATCTGGGTGAGTTCGAGCGGGTGTGCACCGCCGAGGCGCTGTTGCTCGCGCGGCTCGGTGCCATGCCCAAGGGCTGACGAGGAGCCGACGTGCCGCAGAGCGCCGAGGAGATCTTCGAGCTGGCGAGGGCGCGCACCGACGCGCCCTCGCTGGACTTCGTCGAGTGGCCCGCCTTCCCCTGGGCGGCCGAGGGTGGCCGCGTGGTCGCCAAGGAGCTGCTCCCACCAGTGGAGGCGGACCGCGTCCGTGACGGCGAAGGGGGGCGCGCGTGCTGGCGGTGCGAGCACCCCGATGAGGGGGTCGTCTGGAGCAATGAGCGGTGGGTGCTCTCGGCCGACCGTGAAGGGCGCGGCGGTCTGCTGTCGCTGTGGTTGCAGACCCGCGCGCACATGGACTTCGGCGACATGGACGAGGAGCTCGCGGGGGAGTGGGGTCGGCTGGTGCACCGCCTGCACAACGCGCTGCTCGCCCTGCCCAACGCGGGCCGGGTCCATCTCGGCAAGTGGGGCGACGGCAGCGCGCACCTGCACACCCTGGCCATGGTGCGGCCGGCCCGGTTGCCCCAGGTCATCGGCTCCTTCGCCGTCGAGTGGGACGACCTCCTGCCCGAGGTTCCCGAGGAGGTCTGGCAGCGCGAGGTCGACGGGGTCGTCGCGGTGATGGCGACACGTGAGGGGTAACCGCAGCAGGCGACGGCGTGTCGGACTGCAGTTCATGCGGCGACGTGACCGACAGGCCCCGGTTTCCGGGGCCTGTCGTCGTCCACGGGGATGAACTGCAGTCCGACACGCCGCCGGGCAGCATGGTGCCCATGCCACAGCTCACCGCAGTCCGGGGCGACATCACGACCCAGCAGGTCGACGCGATCGTCAACGCCGCCAACTCCGCCATGCGTGGTGGTGGGGGAGTCGACGGGGCGATCCACCGCGCGGGTGGCCCGGCCGTGCTCGAGGACTGCATCGCCCGCTTCCCCCGCGGCCTGGCCACGGGTGATGCGGGGTGGACGACGGCAGGGGACCTCCCTTCGCGCTGGGTGATCCACACGGTCGGGCCCAACCACGCTGCGGGACAACGCGATCGCTCGCTGCTCGTCTCGTGCTACCGCCGCTGCCTCGAGGTGGCCGACGAGCTGGGGGCGCGCTCGGTCGCCTTCCCGCTCGTCAGCGCCGGCATCTACGGCTGGCCCAAGGACGACGCGATCGCCGCAGCGGTGGAGACGATCCGGTCGGCACCGACGGCCGTCGAGGAGGCGCGCATCGTCGCCTTCGACGCGGCCACCTTCGCACAGGTGGAAAAAAGTGCAAGGTTCAACTAAAGTGGTGGACATGGCACAGCGCAGCTACGTCGAGAAGGACTACACCCGCGACACCGCGTACATCGAGGACCGGATCACCTCGGACGGGTCGAGCGACTGGCCGGTCGAGCCGGGGCGCTACCGCCTCGTCGTCTCCCG
Organism: Janibacter hoylei PVAS-1; assembly: GCF_004025845.1. NCBI lineage: Bacteria > Bacillati > Actinomycetota > Actinomycetes > Micrococcales > Intrasporangiaceae > Janibacter > Janibacter hoylei. The sequence continues at coordinate 394,038 of NZ_PIPF01000007.1, read as the reverse complement.
GGCCTGCCCGTGGGCCAACCGCGCGATCATCGTGCGCCGGCTCCTCGGCCTCGAGGACGTCATCTCGATGGGCATCACCGGCCCGACGCACGACGCCGACAGCTGGACCTTCGACCTCGACCCGGACCACCTCGACCCGGTCCTGCAGATCCCGCGCATCAAGGACGCCTACCTCGCCCGCTTCCCCGACTACCCGAAGGGGATCACCGTCCCTGCGATGGTCGACGTGCCGAGCGGCCAGGTCGTGACCAACAACTTCCCGCAGATCACCGAGGACTTCTCGACCCAGTGGCGCGAGCACCACCGCGAGGGGGCTCCCGACCTGTGGCCCGAGCACCTGCGCGAGGAGATGGCGGTCGTCAACAAGCGGGTCTACACCGAGGTCAACAACGGCGTCTACCGCTGCGGCTTCTCCGGCGACCAGGCCGCCTACGAGGCCGCCTACGACCGGCTGTGGACCGCGATGGACTGGCTCGAGGAGCGGCTGTCGACCCGTCGCTACCTCATGGGTGAGCACATCACCGAGGCCGACGTGCGCCTCTTCACGACCTTGGCGCGCTTCGACCCCGTGTACCACGGGCACTTCAAGGCCAACCGGTCGAAGCTGGCGGAGATGCCGGTCCTGTGGGCCTACGCGCGCGACCTCTTCACGACGCCCGGCTTCGGTGACACGACCGACTTCGTCCACATCAAGAGCCACTACTACGAGGTCCACCGCGACATCAACCCGACCGGCATCGTGCCTGCCGGGCCCGACCTGTCGAACTGGCTGGAGCCGCACGGTCGTGAGCAGCTGGGCGGGTCCCCCTTCGCCTCGGGTGCCACGCCTCCCGGCCCGCCGAGCGAAGGGGAGCGCGTCCCCGTCGCGCACAACCCCCTGCTCGACGAGACCGGGATGGTCCGCTCCGCCTGACCGCTGGAGACGCGGCGTTGGTCGGTGGTTCACCGCCCGGGCGGCTGGTGGACACCCCGGCTCGCGAGGGTGGGGCCATGATCGCCACCTCCCGCGCCCTGGCCGTCACGGCCGCCGCCCTCGCCCTCGCCCTGCCTGCCGGCACGGCGCTCGCCGCACCTGCACCCGTCGAGCTGGGCACGCCGCTGCCGCAGGCCCACGCGCACAACGACTACGAGCACGAGCGCCCGCTGCTCGACGCGCTCGAGCAGGGCTTCACCTCGATTGAGGCCGACGTCTGGCTCGTCGACGGCGAGCTGCGCGTCGCTCACGACTCGTGGGAGGTCGCCGACGCGCCGACGCTCGAGGAGGCCTACCTCGACCCGCTGACCGAGATCGCCTCGCCGAACGGCAAGGAGATCTACCCGGGCTACGGCGGCGACGTCCAGCTGCTCATCGACATCAAGAGCGAGGGACCGGCGACGTGGCGGGCCGTCGAGGCCGAGCTCGCCGAGCACTCGCGGATCTTCACCCGCGTCCACCGTGGCAAGGTCAAGGACCGCGCCGTCGAGGCCGTCATCAGCGGCAACCGCCCCCGGGCCGAGATGGAGGCGGCGACGACGCGCTACTCCTTCTACGACGGGCGCTCAACCGACCTCGACTCGGGCACAGACGCCGCCCTCATGCCGCTCGTCAGCGACAACTGGACGAAGCTGTTCACCTGGCAGGGCGTCGGCGAGATGCCCGCGGCCGAGCGCGAGCGGCTGCACGACTACGTCGCCGGGGCGCACCGCGACGGCTACCGGGTGCGCTTCTGGGCGACCAATGACATCGCCGGCGAGGCCCGCACCAACCTGTGGCGTGAGCTGCGCGACGCCGGCGTCGACCACATCAACACCGACGACCTCGAGGGCCTGCAGGACTTCCTCGCGCAGGAGTGACGGCCGGCGCGGGCGAAGGGGAGGTCAGCCGCCCAGGCGCTCGCGTACCGTCGCGGCTCCGTCCCCGCCGATCCGGTCGAGGTAGGCCGGCCGGCCGCTCATGACCATGGCGAGCGTCTCGGAGGTGCCGCTGACCGTGGGGCCGGGGTCGCCCCCTTCGTCCGTGGGGTCGTGGACCCAGTCGGTGTCGGTGGCCTCCCACCGCAGGCCGTCGAGGAGCCCCGGCGTCGGGACGAAGGACTCGCGGCCGCGCGGGGAGACGATGATCCCCAGAGCCGCCTGCCAGTGCTCCAGGGGGACGGTGGCGTCCAGACCCTGCGGCTCGGCGAGGTCACGCAGGTGGATGCACGAGTCGGTGAAGGGGCCGGCCCAGCCGATGTACCAAGGCTTCGACCCGGTGCGGGCGGGGTGCCGCAGCTCGGCCGCGATCTGCGCGAGCGGACGGTCACCCAGCCGGGCCGCGTGCACGTCGCAGGCGCGGGCCATCGACCGGTGCCGGGCGGCCGTCAGCAGGAAGCGCCACGACGGCACGTGCACCGGCTGCAGCATGTGCCCGGCGAGGGTGCGCACGTTCCAGTCGTTGCACAGCGTGGCGTCGCGAGCGTGGCCCTCACCGAGTGAGTCGAGGACATCGGCGAAGAGCCGCCGGTTGTCGGCGGTCAGGGCGAGGAGCTGGGCGTCGTCCACCGGCCCAGCCTGTCAGGGGCACTCGACAAGAGAAACCCTCCCTTCGCAAGGGTTTGGAACTCCTGCGAAGAGAGGGTTTCTCGGGTGACCCGGAAATCGTGGGGCCGATGTGACGCCTGAGCCGCCTCAGTCCTTCGACGTCTCGCCGGGCAGCGCGAGCATCTGGTCGAGCGCGACCTTCGCCCAATGGGCGACGTCGGCATCGACGCTGATCTGGTTGACCACGCGCCCCTCGGCGAGCGACTCGAGAGCCCAGACGAGGTGGGGCAGGTCGATGCGGTTCATCGTCGAGCAGTAGCAGACGTTCTTTTCCAGGAAGCTGATCTCCTGGTCGGGGAACATCTGCCCGAGACGCTGCACGAGGTTGAGCTCCGTGCCGACGACCCACTTCGTGCCGGCCGGCGCCGCGGCGACGGTCTTGATGATGCTCTCGGTCGAGCCGACCTCGTCGGCGAGCTCGACGACCTCGTGGCGGCACTCGGGGTGGACGATGACCTTGACACCCGGGATCTCCCGCCGGGCGGTCTCGACGGCGTCGACGGTGAAGCGGCCGTGGACCGAGCAGTGCCCGCGCCACAGGATCATCCGGGCGTCGCGGATCTGCTCGACCGTCAGCCCGCCGCGGGGCTGGTGCGGGTCCCACACGACGCAGTCGTCGAGGTCGCGTCCGAGGTCGCGCGCCCACGTGTTGCGGCCGAGGTGCTGGTCGGGCAGGAAGAGGACCTTGCCCTCGCCGTCGAGGCCACCGGTCTGCTCGAAGGCCCAGGTCAGCGCCGTCCGCGCATTGCTCGAGGTGCAGATCGTGCCGCCGTTGCGGCCGGTGAAGGCCTTGATCGCGGCGCTGGAGTTCATGTACGTCACCGGGACGGTCGTCTCGGCCAGGCCGAGCTCGACGAGCTCGTCCCAGCAGTCCTCGACCTGGTGCGATGCAGCCATGTCGGCCATCGAGCAGCCGGCGGCGAGGTCGGGCAGCACGACGGTCTGCCCGTCGCTCGTGAGGATGTCCGCCGACTCCGCCATGAAGTGGACGCCGCAGAAGACGATGTACGGCGCGTCGGGTCGCGCGGCCGCCTCCTTGGCGAGCTTGAAGGAGTCGCCGGTCGTGTCCGCGAACTCGATGACCTCGTCGCGCTGGTAGTGGTGACCGAGGACGAAGACGCGGTCGCCGAGCGCCTCCTTGGCGGCACGGGCGCGCGCGACGAGCCCCGGGTCGGAGGGCGCCGGCAGGTCGCCGGGGCACTCGACACCGCGCTCGGAGTGCGGGTCGGTGCCCTGCCCGAGGACGAGCAGGCTAAGGGGCTTCGGCGAGGACTGCGTCGTGGCGCTCACGGCAGGCATGATCCCACAGCGGTGAGCCGGTGCTCGGTACAGTCCACGGGTGCACGTGATCATCGCCCCGGACTGCTTCACCGGCACCCTCACCGCCACGCAGGCGGCCGAGGCGCTCGCCGCCGGGTGGCGCCGCCGGGCACCCGATGACCTCCTGACGCTCGTGCCCCTGTCGGACGGCGGGCCCGGCTTCCTCGACGTGCTGACGGCGAACGTGCCGGGCGAGTCCTCGATCGTCACCACCACGGACCCGCGGGGCCGGGCCGTGCCGGCAGCCCTGCACATCACGACGGACGAAGGGGGTCGACGCACCGCCTGGGTGGAGTCGGCCCAGGCGATCGGCCTGCACCTGCTCGAGGTGCCCGAGCGCGATCCCGGGGTGACGACGACGTGGGGTCTCGGCGAGCTGCTCGCCGCCGCCCTCGACCAGGGCGTCGACCGGGTGGTCGTCGGCTTGGGCGGCTCGGCGACCAATGACGCCGGAGCCGGGATGCTCGCCGCCCTCGGCGCCGGCCCGCGCGAGGCCCTCGCAGGTGGCGGCGCGGGGCTCATCGCCGTGCGCGAGGCCGACCTCGCGGGGCTGGCGGCCACCCGCGAGCGCTTCGCCGGGGTCGAGCTCGTCGCGGCGACCGATGTCGCCTCGCCGCTCCTCGGCCTGCAGGGCGCGAGCGCCGTCTTCGCCGCGCAGAAGGGCGCCGACCCCGAGCAGTCCCAGCTGCTCGAGGGCGCGCTCGGTCACTTCGTCGACCAGGTCCGCCGGGTCCTGCCCGCCGGTACGGACCTGCTGAGCGGCCGCGAGCGGCGCCTCGACCGCGAGCCGGGGGCGGGTGCTGCCGGCGGCGTCGGCTACGCCCTGATGCTCCTCGGGGCGCGACGGGCCAGCGGTGTGGAGATGGTCCTCGACGCCGTCGGCATGGACGGGCTCGTCGCCGCGGCGGACCTCGTCGTCACGGGGGAGGGGCGGCTCGACTGGCAGAGCCTGCAGGGCAAGGTCGTCGCGGGGGTCGCCGAGCTCGCCCAGCGCCACGCGACGCCCGCCATCGCCGTTGCCGGCCAGGTGCTCATCGGGCGTCGCGAGTCGATGGCCCTCGGCCTGAGCGGCACGTACGCCGTCGCCGAGCGCGAGGAGGACGTCGAGCGGGCCATGGCCGACTCGGTCGGGACCCTGCGCTCGCGCACCGAGCGGATCGCGGCGACGTGGTCACCGCGCCGGTGACCCCCCTTCGCCCCTGACGTATGGTGGAGGAGCGGGAACAACCCGCGCACAGCGCGTGTTGACCCCGTCGTGGCGGACCCCGTCACCCACAGTTTCCCCGAGTCGTGAGGACATCGCATGAGCGTCCAGGACACCCAGGCCACCACCACCGAGGCCGTCGAGACGGCTGCCGACAGCCACGGCGTCATCCTCACCGACGTCGCCGCCGGCAAGGTCAAGTCGTTGCTCGAGCAGGAGGGCCGTGACGACCTGCGCCTGCGCATCGGCGTCCAGCCCGGTGGCTGCTCCGGCCTGATCTACCAGCTGTACTTCGACGAGCGCTCGCTCGACGGTGACCTCGTGCGCGACTTCGACGGTGTCGAGGTCGTCGTCGACCGGATGAGCGCCCCGTACCTCGGCGGCGCGACGATCGACTTCGCCGACACCATCGAGAAGCAGGGCTTCACCATCGACAACCCCAACGCGGGCAGCTCCTGCGCCTGCGGCGACAGCTTCAGCTGATCTGCCCGGCCCCGTGACGAAGGGGGGTGCCCACCGCGAGGTGGGCACCCCCCTTCGTCGTGCCGGGGCGCAGCCGCACGTCTGTAGGGTGGCCCGGTGCCCATCGCCATCGCCGGATCCATCGCCACCGACCACCTGATGACCTTCTCGGGTCGCTTCGCCGACTCGCTCGTCGTCGACCAGCTCGACAAGATCTCCGTGAGCTTCCTGGCCCACAAGCTCGAGATCCGCCGCGGGGGTGTGGCGGCCAACATCTCCTTCGGCATGGCCAACCTCGGGCAGCGCCCCGTGCTCGTCGGCTCGGTGGGCGAGGACTTCGCCGACTACCGCAGCTGGCTCGAGCGCCACGGCGTCGACTGCGCCTCCGTGCGGGTCTCGGAGACGCAGCACACCGCCCGCTTCGTCTGCACGACCGACGACGACATGGCCCAGATCGCGACCTTCTACGCCGGGGCGATGACCGAGGCCCGCGAGATCGAGCTCGGCCCGATCGCCGCGCGCGTCGGCGGTCTCGACCTCGTCCTCGTCGGCCCGGACGACCCCGAGGCCATGCGCCGGCACACCCGCGAGTGCCGCACGCGCGGCATCCCCTTCGTCGCCGACCCGAGCCAGCAGCTGGCCTTCGGCGACGGCGAGCTGATCCGCGAGCTCATCGACGGTGCCGAGTACCTCATCACCAACGAGTACGAGTCGCACCTCACGGAGCAGAAGACCGGCTGGACGCAGGCGGAGATCGACGAGCGCGTCCGCTACCGGGTGACGACGCTCGGCAAGGACGGCGTGCGCATCACCGGGCGAGACCTCGAGGAGCCGATCGTCGTGGGTGTCGCCCGCGAGGTCACCAAGGCGGACCCGACGGGCGTGGGCGACGCCTTCCGCGCCGGCTTCCTCACCGGTGTCAGCGAAGGGCTGCCGCTGCGCGAGTCCGCCGAGCTCGGCTCGATGCTCGCGACCTATGTCATCGAGACCGTCGGCACGCAGGAGTACGAGCTCGGCACCGCCCGCTTCCTCGAGCGGCTCGCGGAGGCCTACGGGCAGGAGAGCGCCGACCTCATCGCCGGCCACATCACCTGCCCGCGCCCCTGACCGGGCCCCACCCCCGCCGATGAGCCGACCCCCCTTCCCACCCGTCGAGCCGGCGGGCGGCACGGCGCTGTGGGCGGGCTACCTGCGGGCGGGCCTGTCGTCGGCGGAGCTGGCCCCCTCCGACGTCGGTGACGTCGTCGGGGTCGGCGGCACGCTCGACCCGGCGTCCGTGCTCACCGCCTACCGTCTCGGGGTCTTCCCCATGGGTCTGGGCGAAGGGGGGACCCCGCCGATGGGGTGGTGGTGCCCCACGTGGCGCGGGGTGCTGCGACCCGGCCACGTGCACGTCAGCCGGTCGCTGCGCCGGTCCCTGCGAAGCTTCGAGGTGACCGTCGACGAGGACTTCGCCGCCGTGGTCGCGGCGTGCGCCGACCCCGACCGTGACGGGCACTGGATCACGCCTGACGTCGTCGCGGCCTACACCGAGCTGCACGCCCTCGGCTGGGCGCACAGCGTCGAGGTGCGCGATGGTGACGGGACCCTCGTCGGTGGCCTCTACGGCATCGCCGTCGGTGGGCTCTTCGCCGGTGAGTCGATGTTTCACCACGCCACCGACGCCTCCAAGGCGGCGCTCGTGCACCTCGACCGGATGATCGCCGCCGACGGCGACCCACGGCGGATCATCGACGTCCAGTGGCGCACACCGCACCTGGGCAGCCTCGGCATCGAGGAGATCCACCGGCAGGAGTACCTCGCCCGGCTGCGGCTGGCCCTCGAGGCGCCGACCCCCGACCTCGCGAGCCTCGTCTAGAGGCCGAGCCGGGCCCGGCACGTCGCGACGACGTCGGGCAGCTGCTCGACGAGGGCGGCGACGGCGGCCTCGCGCTCGGGTGCCACCGCGGCGAGCGGCAGCGTGATGCGGACATTGCCCTGGGTGAGGGCGCCCATCGCCGCGAGCACGTGGCTGGGCTCGAGGGTGTCCGACGTGCAGGCCGACCCCGACCCGACCGCGAGCCCGCGCCGGGCCAGCTCGTCGACGATCGTCTCCCCGTCGACGTAGAGCACCGAAAAGGTGCACACGTGGGGCAGCCGGTCGTCCGGGTCGCCGACGACGTCGACCTCCTCGACGGCCGCGGCCGCCTCACGGACCCGCGCGACGAGGGCGCGGGCGGCCCTCCCTTCGTCGTCGGCGACCGCCGCGGTCTGCTGCCACGCCTCCGCGGCCGCGAGGGCCGTCGGGACGTCGACCGGGTCGAGGGCGAGACCCCCTTCGTAGGGGCTCGGCGGGTGGTGGGGTGCGACCCGCGTGCCGGTGCGGACGACGAGCACCCCGAGGCGCGGCCCGCCCCAGGTCGTCGCGTCGCCGACGAGCACGTCGTAGTCGCGCACCGGCAGGTCCCGCCCCAGCCCGGCGCGGGCGTCGACGAGCAGCGGCACACCGTGCCCGGTCGTGATCGCGCGAGCCGCGGCGAGGGGCTGGCGGGTACCGACCTCCTGGTTGGCCGACTGCAGCACCGCGAAGGAGGTCTCCGGGGTGACCGCCTCCGCCCACGCCGTGAGGTCGACCGCGCCGGTGGGGGAGACGGGGACCTCCACCGGGGGCGTCTCGCCCGCCCGCAGCCACCGCAGGACGGCGGAGTGCTCCACGGCCGAGGCCACCGGCGCGCCGGGCAGGCGCCGTCGGCCAAGGGCAAGTAGCTCCAGCGCCGCCCGGGTGGCCTGGGCACCGCTCGCGTGCAGCGTCACCTCGTCGGTGCGCACCCCGAGGCCCCGGGCGACGACCTCTCGGGCCCGGTCGAGCAGGGCCCGGCTGCGACGCGCCGCGGCGTGCCGGGCCGAGGGGTCCGCCCAGGCCACGTCGTGCGCCGCCAGCAGGGTGTCGCGGGCGGCCGGCAGCAGGGGTCCGGGGGTCGCGTCGAGCAGGCCCGACGCGCCCTGCGCGGAGGGGCTGCCGGGTGCCGTATCGAAGGGGGCGCTCCCGGACGAATCGCTCTGTCTCGCCACGTGTCGAGGCTAATGCCCCCCCTTCGCAGGGAGTGTGGGTGACCTGCGGTAACGTGATCCCCGTCTTCTGAAAACTTCGGACCAGTAGTAGGTGCCCCTTGCCTGTGTCTTCGAGCGCGAACTCCCGGCGGACTCGCCGCGGAGTCGGTGCCATCGGACTTGTCATCGCCGTCGTGGCGCTCTCGGCGTGCAGTGCGGTTGGTGTCCACACCAGCCCGAGCAACGGGTACCTCCCCGAGGGGGTGACCGAAGAGGCCCCGATCGTCGAAAACCTGTGGATCGGCGCGTGGATCGCCGCCCTCGCCGTTGGTGTCCTCGTCTGGGGTCTGATCCTCTGGTGCATGGTCGCCTACCGCCGCCGCAAGGGTGACGACGAGCTGCCCGTCCAGCTGCAGTACAACGTGCCGCTGGAGATCCTCTACACCGTCGTCCCGATGCTCATGGTGGGCGCGCTCTTCTACTACACCGAGGACGCGCAGACCAAGCTGCACGACGTCTCGAAGGAGCCCGACACGACGATCAACGTCGTCGGCAAGCAGTGGAGCTGGGACTTCAACTACGTCGACGAGGGCGTCCACGAGGCGGGCCAGATGGCCGAGCTCGACGGCAAGACCGGGGCGGAGGAAAAGCTGCCGACCCTCTACCTGCCCGTCGGTGAGCGCGTCGAGTTCGTCCTCACCTCGCGCGACGTCATCCACTCCTTCTGGGTGCCCGCCTTCCTCGAGAAGATGGACGTCAACCCGGGCCTGGTCAACCGCTTCCAGGTGACCCCCAACCAGACCGGCACCTTCCAGGGCAAGTGCGCCGAGCTGTGCGGCGCCTACCACTCGCAGATGCTCTTCAACGTCAAGGTCGTCGAGCGCGACGAGTACGACGCACACATGGCCGAGCTCAAGGACAAGGGCCAGACCGGCCTGCTCGACAACGGGCTCAACCGTGAAAAGGTCGCCAACCGCGACCAGCACCTCATCGACGACATCGAGGGGAAGAACTGATGTCCACCGCCTCCGGCGCATTCGCCAGGAACACCTCGGAGACCGAGGTCTCCGAGCGCACCATCGCCCGCCGCGAGCGGGCCGGGTCGCAGTTCTTCCGCCACATCACGACGACCGACCACAAGGTCATCGGCAACCTCTACATGATCACCAGCTTCGTGTGGTTCCTCCTCGGAGGACTCATGGCGCTGGTCATCCGCCTCGAGCTGTGGGCCCCCGGCCTGCAGGTGGTGGACAACCCCGAGCAGTTCAACGAGATGTTCACGATGCATGGCACGATCATGCTGCTGCTGTTCGCGACGCCGGCCTTCGCCGCCTTCGCCAACGCGCTCATGCCACTGCAGATCGGTGCACCTGATGTCGCCTTCCCGCGACTGAACATGTTCGCCTACTGGCTCTACCTCTTCGGCGGCATCATCGCGGCCGCCGGTCTCCTCACCCCAGGTGGCGCGGCCTCCTTCGGCTGGACCGCCTACACCCCGCTGTCCGACCCGACCTACAGCCCCGGTCTCGGTGGCGACCTGTGGGTCTGGGGTCTCGCCCTCAGCGGCTTCGGCACCATCCTCGGCGCCGTCAACTTCATCACGACGATCGTGTGCATGCGCGCCCCGGGCATGACGATGTTCCGCATGCCGCTCTTCACGTGGAGCGTGCTGATCACCTCGGTCCTCATCCTCATGGCCTTCCCCATCCTCGCGGCGGCGCTCATCGGCCTGGGTGTCGACCGTCGCTTCGGCGGTCAGATCTTCGACCCGGCCAGCGGCGGCGCGCTGCTGTGGCAGCACCTCTTCTGGTTCTTCGGCCACCCCGAGGTCTACGTCCTGGCGCTGCCCTTCTTCGGCGTGATCTCCGAGATCCTGCCGGTCTTCTCCCGCAAGCCGATCTTCGGCTACAAGAGCCTGGTCTTCGCGACGATCGCCATCGCGGCGCTGTCCGTGTCCGTGTGGGCCCACCACATGTACGGCACCGGCCAGATCTTCCTGCCCTTCTTCGCGATCATGACGATGGCGATCTCGGTGCCCACCGGTGTGAAGTTCTTCAACTGGATCGGCACGATGTGGGGCGGCAAGCTCGAGTTCGCCTCGCCCTTGTACTGGGCGATCGGCTTCCTCGTGACCTTCCTCTTCGGTGGTCTGACGGGTGTCATCATGGCCAGCCCCGCGCTGGACTTCCACATCACCGACACCTACTTCATCGTCGCCCACTTCCACTACGTCCTCTTCGGCACGATCGTCTTCTCCTTCTTCGGCGGCCTGTACTTCTGGTGGCCGAAGCTCACGGGCAAGATGCTCGACGAGCGACTGAGCAAGCTGCAGTTCTGGCTGCTCTTCATCGGCTTCCACACGACCTTCCTCATCCAGCACTGGCTGGGCGTCGAGGGCATGCCGCGCCGCTACGCCGACTACATGCCGGAGGACCGCTTCCAGCTGGCCAACCAGATCTCGACGGTCGGCTCGTTCATCCTCGCCGCGAGCTTCCTGCCCTTCTTCTACAACGTGTGGAAGACGCAGACGAGCGCGCCCAAGGTCGAGGTCGACGACCCCTGGGGCTACGGCAACAGCCTCGAGTGGGCGACCTCCTGCCCGCCGCCGCGGCACAACTTCACGTCGATCCCGCCGATCCGCTCCGAGCGGCCGGTCTTCGACATGAACCACCCCGAGTACGCACCGGCTGCCATCCGGTCGCGCCACGAGCGCGCCGCGGTCGCCGCCACCTCCAACACCGACGGTGAGGGCACCCGATGAAGACCGAGGTCAACTTCTTCGCTGGCATCGGCATCTTCTTCGCCGCGGTCGCCGCGTGGTACGGCCTGTGGACCGACTGGTCAGAGCCCGTCGGATGGGTCGCGCTCTTCCTGAGCGCGGGCATGGGCCTGATGATCGCCTTCTTCCTGTGGAACACGGCGCGCAAGCTCCCCGCCCGTCCGGACGACGACGAGGACGGCGAGATCGAGATGGCCGAGGGCCCCTACGGTGCCTTCGCCCCGTACTCCTGGTGGCCGCTGTGGCTCTCGCTCTCGGGCTCGATCATCTTCCTCGGCGTGGCCGTGGGCCTGTGGGTTGCCGCCTTCGGCGTCATCCTCGGCGTCTGGGCCCTCTGCGGCTGGGTCTTCGAGTACTACAAGGGTGAGCACGCCCACTGACCTCAGCGCGTACACTGGCTGAAGGGGCCACGGACCACGGTCCGGCCCCTTCTGTCGTGTGCGGGGCGGAGATCCCGCCCGACACCTGCGTCAAACCTCTGGGGGTGTGTCTGTGCTCGTCGTCCGTCGCCTGCGCCTGATCGCGTGGGCTCTGGTCCTGTCCCTGCTCGTCGCGTCGTGCGCGGGTGGTGGGGACTCGCCCGGTGAGGGCGACGGCGCGTCCGGCGGTTCCTCCTCGAGCTCGACCGCAGCCAAGGACCTGCCGCCGGCCGAGATCAAGGTCAACCCCGCCAAGGGCACGAAGGCCGTCATGCCCGACGACGAGATCAACGTCCAGGTCATGCGGGGCACGCTCACGGACGTCCAGGTGACCGGCGCCGGCCGTGCCGTCGAGGGCGAGATCGACGGGCAGTCGTGGACCTCCACGCAGCGGTTGGCTCCCGACGCCACCTACACCGTGGCGGTGACGGCGGACGGCCCCGAAGGCGGCTCGACGACCCAGAAATCGACCTTCACCACGCACGCCCCGGAGGTGACGGCCACCTACGGCATCGTCTACGACCAGCAGACCGTCGGTGTCGGCATGCCGGTGAGCATCCAGTTCGACTCCGAGGTGACGGACAAGAAGTACCGCACGGCGATCGAAAAGGCCGTCTCGGTCAAGACGACGCCGCAGACCGAGGGCTCGTGGGGGTGGCTCGACAACCGTCAGCTGATGTGGCGGCCCAAGGATTTCTGGGCCCCGGGTACCACGGTGTCGGTCGACGCGCCGCTCACCGGCTTCCAGACCGGCGAGGACAAGTGGGTCGCCGAGGACCGCTCCGGGTCGATGACGATCGGGCGCGAGCAGATGACCCGGGTCGACATCGACAAGCACACGATGACCGTCACCCGAGGCGGCAAGCAGGTCAAGTCCTTCCCGGTGAGCAGCGGCAAGCCGGGCAAGGACACCGAGACCCGCTCCGGGATGAAGGTCGTCATCGGCAAGCAGCGCGAGATGACGATGGACTCGGCGACCGTGGGCATCGACAAGGGCGATCCAGGTTACTACAAGGTCGACACCAACTTCAACGTGCGCGTCACCTGGACGGGGGAGTTCGTGCACTCGGCGCCCTGGTCGGTCGGTGCGCAGGGCAGCAGCAACGTCTCCCACGGGTGCGTCAACGTCGCACCGGCGGGTGCCGAGTGGTTCTACGACAACTCGTTGCCCGGCGACCCGGTCGACTTCACCGGCTCCGAGCGAGAGTTCCAGCCCACCGAGGGCATCGGCGTGTGGCAGTACAGCTACGACGAGTGGCAGGAGCAGAGCGCCACGGCCTGAGTGGCGCCACGCCGTGCGCGACCGTGGCGCTCGGGTCACCCCCAGCCGAGCTCGTGGAGCCGCTCCTCGTCGATCCCGACGTGGTGCCCGGCCTCGTGGACGATCGTGATCGCGATCTCCTCGCGCAGCTCGTCCGCGTCGGCGCACATCCGGGTCAGGGGCCCGCGGAAGAGGATGATCCGGTCCGGGAGCGCACCGGCGGCCCATCCACCATCACGCTCGGTGAGCGGGGTGCCGAGGTAGATGCCCAGCAGGTCGGTCTGCTCCTCGACCGGCCACGACGGGTCGACGTGCTCGGGGCCCGGCTCCTCCTCGACGAAGAAGGCGACGTTGTCGAGCATGGCGAGCAGCTCCTGGGGCACCTCGTCGAGGGCCTCGCCGACGAGCCGCTCGAAGTCCTCCGCGCTGATGGTGACCACCTCAGACCGCCTCGGGGGTGGTGAGGTCAGTGGCCTCAGGCAGGGTGCGAGAGCCCATGGCCGGTGTGCTGCCCCGGCCGGTGACCCGGTGGATGTGGAAGAGGGCGATCCCGAGCAGGAGCAGACCCAGGCTCGTCAGCGCCAGGCGGGCGAGGGAGGTCGCCGCCAAGGGGACGACCACAGCGGTCAGCGTGGCATTGAGGACGAGCATGACGAAGGTCGAGACCGAGGCTGCCGTCCCGCGCGCGTGCGGCACGGTGTCGAGCAGCGTGAGCTGGTAGACGGGCAGCGAGATCCCCGTGCCGAAGGCGATGGCCGTGGGGCCGACGACGGCCCAGGGGAGCGTCGCCGTCGCCGGCAGCATGGCCAGGACCACGCCCAGCAGCGCCCCGGAGAGGGCCACGACCTGACCCCCGACGATGAGCCGCGCACCGCTGACCCGCTCCGCCAGACGGCCGTTGGTGAAGGACCCGAGGACCATGCCGGCGACCATCGGCACGAAGAAGACCCAGAAGTCCTGCTCGCCGAGCCCGAGCAGCGTCACGATGAAGATCGGCGCGGCCCCGATGTAGAGGAACTGCCCGGCGAAGGAGAGGGCCGAGGCTGCTGACAGCAGCTGGAAGCGGGGCATCCGCGCCACCGAGACGACCCCACCGAGGACGGAACGCACGTCGAGGGGTGTCCGCAGGTGGGGCGGGTGGCTCTCCGGGAGGAGGACGAGCACGGTGATCGCGATGATGGCACCGAAGACCGAGAGGAACCAGAAGACGAGCGGCCAGGGCCCGGCGAGCAGGAGCCAGCCACCGATGATCGGGGCGATGGCCGGGCCGATGCCGAAGATCATCGCGATGGTGCTCATCAGTCGTTGGGCCCGAGCCCCTTCGAAGAGGTCGCGCACCACGGTGCGCGAGACGATCGTCCCCGCCCCGGCGGACATCCCCTGCAGGACGCGGAAGGCGAGGAGGACGGGCAGCGAAGGGGAGAGGGCGCACCCGATCGAGGCGAGGGCGTAGACCGCCGCTCCCGTGACCATCACGGGTTTGCGGCCGATGGCATCGCTGAGCGGCCCGTGGAAGAGACTCATCAGGGCGAAGGCCCCGAGGTAGGCGCTCACGACGAGCTGCATGGAGGCGTCCGACACCTCGAAGTCCTCACCCATGGACTGGAAGGCGGGGAAGGGGGTGTCGATCGAGAAGGGCCCGAACATCCCGAGCAGGGCGAGCAGCACCGTCGTCACGGCCAGCGGCGCGGTGCGGGGTGGGGCTGCGGAGAGCCGGGATCGGATCATCGGGGTCATCCTCGCACCGGGGGTGACGCTCTTCGTCGGCGGTCTCGCACGCGACACGACGCAGGCCCCGGAGGACAACCTCCGGGGCCTGCGTCGTGAGCGGTGGGGATCAGTGCGTGGAGACCTTGTCCCCGGCCTCGATCGCCTCGTGGCCGTGCTCGTGGTGGGCCGCCTCCAGCTCCGCCGGGGTGACCGGCTGGACGGCCCCGTCGAAGTAGAAGGAGTACAGCCGGGCACGCAGCTTGTTCTTGCGGGCCTTCTTCTTGTCCTCGACGCCGTTGGCGTCGACGGCCGGCTCGAGCTCCAGGGGAGCGACCGCCTCGTGCTGGACGAGGGTCCAGCGCGTGTGCGGGTCGAGCGGCTCGTGGATCTCGTGGAAGTCGCCGGCGGCACCGCGCTGGATGCGCCCGGTCTCCCGCCCGTGCAGGACGAGGTCGCGGTCATGGCGCTGCAGGCTCAGGCAGATCCGCTTCGTCGCCCAGAAGGCGATGACCGGGCCGACGAAGGTCAGCACGCGCAGGATCTGCGTGATGTCGTTGATCGACATGCCGAACTTGATGGCGATGATGTCGTTGCTCGCGGCAAACATCAGCACGCCGTACAGGGTCAGCGCCGCCATGCCGAGCGCGGTGCGGGTCGGGGCGTTGCGCGGGCGGTCGAGCAGGTGGTGCTCGCGCTTGTCACCGGTGACCCAGGCCTCGATGAAGGGGTAGGCGATCATGCCGCCGTAGAAGGCGGGGATGACCATGAGCGCACCGACGATGACCGGCCAGGCCCACGTGAAGCCGAAGGTCTCGAACTCCATGAAGCCGGGCAGCAGGCGCAGCGCGCCGTCGGGGAAGCCCATGTACCAGTCGGGCTGGGCGCCTGCCGTCGTCGCGTTGGGCTCGTAGGGGCCGTGCACCCAGACCGCGTTGATCTGGACCAGCGCGGAGATCAGCGCGATGCCACCGAAGACGATGAAGAAGAAGCCACCGGCCTTGGCCGCGTAGACCGGCATGACGGGGAAGCCGACGACGTTGTCGTTGGTCTTGCCCGGGCCGGGGTACTGGGTGTGCTTCTGCAGCGCGACGAGCACGATGTGCACGGTGAAGAGCGCGATGAGCAGCGCCGGCAGCAGGAGGATGTGCACCGAGTACAGGCGCGGGATGATGTCCTCGCCCGGGAAGGTGCCGCCGAAGAGGCCGTAGCTGAGGTAGCTGCCGATGACCGGAGCGGCGACCATGAAGCCCTGCGCGGCGCGCAGACCCGTACCGGAGAGCAGGTCGTCGGGGAGGGAGTAGCCGGCGAAGCCCTCGACGAGCGCGAGGAGCGACAGGACGCAGCCGATGACCCAGTTGAGCTCACGCGGCTTGCGGAAGGCGCCGGTGAAGAACACGCGGAGCATGTGCACCGACAGGGCCACGATGAAGAGCAGCGCGGACCAGTGGTGGATCTGCCGGATGAGCAGACCGCCCTTGACGTCGAAGGAGATGTCGAGGGTGGACGCGTAGGCGCGGGACATCTCGACGCCCTGGAGCGGCGCGTAGCTGCCCTCGTACGTCGTGTGGCCCATCGACGGGTCGAACCAGAAGGTCAGGAAGACCCCGGTGAGCATGCACACGATCATCGAGTACATGGCGATCTCACCGAGCATGAAGGACCAGTGGTCCGGGAAGACCTTGCGCATGAGGTACCCGACGCCCTTGGCGGCGCCGGTCCGGTCGTCGATCCAGCCGGCGACGCCGCCGACCTTCTTCACGCCGGGGGAGAGGGGCGCCTTGGCCGGTGCGTCATCGGCACGAAGGGCGTCCGCGGGACGGGCGTTGGCGGTCACGATCAACCACGCTCCCAGAAGCTCGGGCCGACCGGTTCCTGGAAGGGCTGGTCAGCGATGAGGTAACCCTCGCTGTCGACGGTGATCTTCAGCTGCGGCAGCGGGTGGCCGGCCGGGCCGAAGATGACCTCGCAGTCATTGGTCACGTCGAAGGTGGACTGGTGGCAGGGGCACAGCAGGTGGTGCGTCGTCTGCTCGTAGAGGCCGACGGGGCAGCCGACGTGGGTGCACACCTTGGAGTAGGCGACGATGCCCTGGTAGCCCCACTCGCGGGCCTTGCGGCCCTTGTCGGTGTCCTGGAAGTCCTTCGGGTCCAGACGCATGAGCAGGACGGAGGCCTTGCTCATCTCGTTGAGCTTGCCGTCGCGCAGGCTCAGCAGGCCCTCGGGCTGGATGTGGAAGACCGAGCCGATGGTGACGTCGCTCGGCTTGATCGGCGTGTCCTCGGGGTCGCGGTGCAGACGCAGCTTCTTGGCGACGTACTTGCCGTCCTTGCCCTTCTCACCGTTCCAGAAGGTGACCGACAGGTCGTTGCGCGGCAGCGGGCCGAGCGAGCCACCGATCTGGACGAGCAGCGGGACGGCGAAGAGGCCCATGGCCGCACCGAAGGTCATCTTCAGCAGCGGACGACGGGTGAGCTGCGAGCTCTCGCCGCCCTCGAGCATCGTGTCGACGAAGCCCTGGCGGTCCTCGTCGCTCGAGCGCATCGGGTGACGCATCTCGACGACCTCGGTGTCGGGCATGAGCGTCTTGGCCCAGTGCACGGCACCCAGACCGATGCCGAGCAGGCTGAAGGCCAGGCCCAGCCCGAGGAGCAGGTTGGACAGGCTCATCTCTTCTGTGAAGGGCACCCACACCTGGGTGTCCACGTCGACCATGAAGTAGGCCACGAGGAAGAGCACCGTGCCCAGGATCGACAGCAGGAAGAGGGTCGCGACCTGTCGCTCGGCGCGGTTGGCCGCCTTGTCGTCGAGGTCGGCATTGCGCAGCACGTGGGGCGGCAGCCCCGGGTTCGCGAACCGCTCCGGGATACCACCGGAGCCCTGCACGTGGCCCTGGTCGAGGCGCACCGGCTCGGAGCCCGTGGGCTCCTCCGGCTGTGCCCCTGTCGGGGTGTGCTCACTCATCTGTCGAAGGTCCTGTCTGTGTGGCGATGGTCAGTGATCAGGCGGACTTCTGGCCGAGCCAGACGGCGAAGCCCACGAGGAGGCCCAGGCCGATGGTCCAAATGAAGAGTCCCTCGGGGACCGGGCCCAGGCTGCCCAGCGGGTTGCCTCCGGGGTTGCCGGCCTCCTGCTGCGCCTCGAGGTAGGCGATGACGTCGCGCTTGCTCTCCGGGCTGAGGTTGGCGTCGTTGAAGACGGGCATGCTCTGCGGGCCGGTCTCCATGGCCTCGTAGATGTGCTTGCCCGAGACACCCTGCACGGACGGGGCGTCCTTGCCGCGGGTCAGGGCGCCGCCCGCGCCGGCGCTGTTGTGGCACATGGCGCAGTTGACGCGGAAGATCTGGCCACCCTTGCCCGGGTCGCCCTTCGAGCCGTCGGTGTACTCCTCGTCGGGGACCGACGGGCCGGGGCCGAGCGTGGCGACGTAGGCCGCGATGTCGGAGATCTCCTCGTCGGTGAACTTCACCTGCAGGTCGTCCTTGGCCTGGACGCCGGGCTCGGTCATCGGCATGCGGCCGGTGCCCATCTGGAAGTCGACCGAGGCAGCACCCACGCCGGCGAGGCTGGGGCCGGCCTGGTCGATGCCCAGACCGTTGGCCCCGTGGCAGGTCGCGCAGTTGGCGACGAAGAGCTTCTTGCCGTTGGCGACGCTGTCCGCGCTGGCCACGGAGGCGGTGGCCTCCTTGGGGGCCACCGCGGAGTACGCGGTGCCGGTGACGAAGAGCCCGAGCAGGAGCAGCAGGGCGATCGCCGCGGGGTGACGGCGAGAGAGGGTGGGCATGTGCAGTCCTGTCCTCGTGGAGCGGGTGGATCGGGGGAGACGGCGCATCGGGGTCATCCGAGCAGGTAGATCGCGGCGAAGAGGGCGATCCACACGACGTCGACGAAGTGCCAGTAGTACGAGGTGACGACGGCACCCGTCTGCTGCGCGTGGCTGTAGTCACGAGTGGTGTACGTGCGGCCGATGATCAGCAGGAAGGCGATGAGGCCACCCGTGACGTGGATGCCGTGCAGGCCCGTCGTCAGGTAGAAGATCGACGCCCACGCGTCGGTCGAGATCGTCACGCCCTCGGTGACGAGGGTGGCGTACTCCAGGACCTGGCCGGAGACGAAGACGGCGCCGAAGATGTACGTGAGGATGTACCACTCACGCATGCCCCAGCCGGCGACGTTGAGCAGCGAGCCGGTGCGCGACTTCTGGCCGTGCTCGGCCTTGAGCACACCGAGCTGGCACCACACCGACGACACCACGAGGATCAGGGTGTTGGCGGCCGCGAAGGGCACGTTGAGCAGCTCGAAGTTGTGCTCCCACAGGTCGGGGCGCATCGCCCGGACCGTGAAGAAGATGGCGAAGAGTCCGGCGAAGAACATCAGCTCGCTCGACAACCAGACGATGGTCCCGACCGAGACCATGTTGGGTCGGCTGACGGGACCCATCGAGGGGTCGGCGGTCGTGTGCCCGGACACGTGTGAAGGCAGGGAGGTTGCAGTGGCCACGGGCCCATTATGTCTGTAACCGGATGCCGGTGTGCGCCACCCCCCTCCGCGAGTCTCGCGAGGCCCCTCACCGCTACGATCACAGGCATGACCGGAAGCTCCCAGCAGACCTCCTCCGCCCCCACCGTCGCGGCCGGGGAAGACGCCTCCGTCGCGGTCCGGGTCCTCGTGCACAGTGACAACATCACCATCCGCGACACGGTGCGCGCGGCGGTCGGTCGCCGGCCCGCGCGCGACGTCGAGGTCCTCTCGTGGCGTGAGTGCGCCACCGCCGACGGGGTGATCGAGGCCGTCGAGGCCGGCGGGCTGGACCTGCTGATCCTCGACGGGGAGTCCGCCAAGCTCGGTGGCATGGGCCTGTGCCGACAGCTCAAGTCCGAGGTGCTCGGGTGCCCTCCGGTCCTCGTGCTCACGGGGCGGCCGCAGGACGGCTGGCTCGCGACGTGGTCCATGGCCGACGCCGCCGTGGCCCACCCGCTCGACCCGATCGCCCTCGCCGACGCCGTCGCCGACCTGGCTCGCCGCGTGGCCGGCCGATGAGCGCACCGGGCGCCCAC
Organism: Janibacter hoylei PVAS-1; assembly: GCF_004025845.1. Classification (NCBI taxonomy): domain Bacteria; kingdom Bacillati; phylum Actinomycetota; class Actinomycetes; order Micrococcales; family Intrasporangiaceae; genus Janibacter; species Janibacter hoylei. Next base: position 374,240 of record NZ_PIPF01000007.1, on the reverse strand, counting down.
ACCTGGCCCGCACTGCTCACCCAGCTCCTCGCGGGGGACGACCTGTCCGCGGACGAGACGTCATGGGCGATGCGCGAGATGATGTCGGGTGATGCCACGCCGGCGCAGATCGGCGGCTTCCTCGTGGCCCTGCGGGCGAAGGGGGAGACCGTCACCGAGCTGCGCGCGCTGGCCGACATCATGCTCGAGCACGCCGTGCCGATCTCGGTCGACGGTCCGACCCTCGACATCGTCGGCACCGGCGGTGACATGGCCGGCACGGTCAACATCTCGACGATGTCGGCCATCTGCATCGCCGCTGCCGGCGTGCGCGTGGTCAAGCACGGCAACCGCGCCTCGTCGTCGAAGTCGGGGTCCGCGGACGTGCTCGAGTCGCTCGGCGTCTCCCTCTCCCTCCCGGCCGACGTCGTCGGGGAGATCGCGGACCGCGCCGGCATCACCTTCTGCTTCGCCCAGACCTTCCACCCCTCCTTCCGTCACACGGCGGCACCGCGTCGCGACCTGGGGGTCGGGACGGCGCTCAACGTGCTCGGGCCGATGACCAACCCGAGTCGACCGACGTACTCGGTCGTCGGGGTGGCCGACCCGCGCGTGGCGCCCCTCATGGCCGGGGTCTTCGCCGACCGTGGGACCACGGCGCTGGTCTTCCGGGGCGATGACGGTCTCGACGAGCTGACCGTCGCCGACTCCTCCCACGTGTGGTGGGTCGCGGGTGGGTCGATCAGGGAGGTGGACCTGGCTCCGGAGCAGCTCGGGCTCACCCGCAGCCCGCTCGACTCCCTGCGGGGCGGGGACGCCGACTTCAACGCGGACGTGGCGCGACGGCTGCTGGCTGGCGAGCGCGGACCCGTGCGTGATGCCGTGGTGCTCAACGCCGGTGCGGCGGTCGCTCTGGCGCAGACCGGCCCCCACCACCCGGACGACGCGGTCGCTGCGGTCAGGGCGGGCATGGACACGGTCGAGGAGGTCCTCGACTCCGGCCGCGCCGCGGAGCAGCTCGAGCGCTGGGTCACGGCGACGCGGGAGGCCTGCCCCGCCTCCTGAGGGGAGGGGGTCAGGGCCCTCCCGAGCCGGAGCGTCAGCGGGTCGCGGACTACTCGAGGCCGATGCTGAAGGCTGCGTCGAGGTCGTGGCGGCTGTAGGCGCGGAAGGCGATCTGCGTCGACGTGTCGACGATGCCCTCGACCTTGTTGAGCCGGCCGGCGATGACGTCGTCGAGCTCCTCGTGCCGGTGGACGCGCACCATGGCGATCAGATCGGCGTCGCCCGCGACGGAGTAGACCTCGCTCACACCGTCGAGGCCGGCCACGGTCTCGGCCACCTCGGGGATGCGCGAGGTCTCGGCGTGGATGAGGACGATGGCAGTGATCACGAGGCCCACCCTAGAGCAGGAGCCAGAGCGCCGTGGGCCGCAGCGGCCCCTCCCACCGGGCAGGTCCACTCGCCGTCGATGTCGACGAGCCGGGTGCCCTCGGTCTCGAGCCAGCGCACGACCAGCTCGGTCTCCTCGGGCAGCGCGCTCGTGCCGGGACCGGTGGGCGCGGACACGACCTCAGCGCTGGCCCGCAGCGCGGCGACATAGGGCATCGGGTCGGCGCCCGCGGGGGAGTGCGAGCTGCCGGCGAGGCGCCCGTGACGGATGCACATGAGGTCCCAGCCCCCGCGTGGGGTGCGGCGGGCGGCGATGATCTCGGGCGACTCCCGGACCGGCGTCGCGCGCTGGCTGCGCGAGGTCGCCCGCACGAGCGAGCCGAGCCGGTCGCGCAGGACCGCCGCCTCCTCGTAGCGCTCGTCGACCGAGAGGGAGGACATGCGCTCACGGACCGCGGCGACCGCGGGTCGGACGTCACCGACGAGCACGGCCGCTGCCTCCGCGACGGTGATCGCGTACTCGTCGACACCGACCGCGCCCGTGCAGGGGGCGGCGCAGCGGCCCATGTCGGCGAGCGCGCAGGCCGACGTTGGGCGGGTCGGTGACAGTCGGGTCAGGCACTGCCGCAGGGGGACCGCGTCGTGCAGTGCGGCGGCGGCGTCCTCTGCCGCACCGCGGGTGCCGAAGGGGCCAGCCCAGGCCAGGTCGTCGGCACCGATGGTGCGCACGATCGACAGCCGGGGGAAGGCCTCGTCGGTCAGCTTGAGCCACCACACCTTGTCCGGGCGGCGCGAGCGCGTGTTGTAGCGCGGCCGGTGCCGGGCGATGAGACGCAGCTCGCGCACCTGGGCCTCGAGGGTCGTCGCGCAGACGATCGGGGTGATCTCCGCGGCCACACGCACCATCTCGCCCATGCGACGACGCTGCTCCGAGGCCGTGAAGTAGCTGCGGGCCCGCGCCCGGATGTCGACCGAGGTGCCGACGTAGAGCACCTCGCCGCGGTCGTCCTTGAAGACGTAGACCCCGGGCGCCGAGGGCAGCCCGTCGGCGAGGACCCGCTTGCGCCGGACCTCGTCGCTGACCCGGTTGGTGTACGAGCCGAGCTCCTCGAGGGTGTCGACCCCGACGGACCCGAGTCGCCCGATGAGGCCGTGGAGCACGTCGACCGTCGCGCGGGCGTCGTGCAGGGCCCGGTGGTCGGGCGTCGTCGTCGCACCGAAGTACTGGGCGAGCGTGCCCAGCTTGTGGTTGCGCACCTCGTCGCGGGAGACGACCTGCCGGGCGAGGTGGACGGTGTCGATGACCTGCGGCCCCGGCCAGCGCAGCCCGTGCGCCGCGCACGCCGCCTTGAGGAAGCCGATGTCGAAGCCGGCGTTGTGGGCCACGAGCACCGCGCCGCGGGCGAACTCGAGAAAGCTGGCGACGGCCTCACCCGTGCTGGGGGCGTCGCGGACCATGGCGTCCGTGATACCGGTCAGCGACTGGATGAAGGCGGGGATCGGCTCGCCGGGGTTGACGAAGGTCTGCAGCTCGCCGAGCTCCTCGCCGCCGCGCACCTTGACCGCGCCGATCTCGGTGATGCCGCAGTCACGGGCGGAGCCGCCCGTGGTCTCGAGGTCGACGACGACGAAGGTGACCTCGGCCAACGGGGTGCCGAGGTCACCGAGCCTGTCCTGGACGACCTCCATGACGACGACCGTAGGTGCGACCACCGACAACGGGGCGCAGACACGGCGTGGGAGGGTGGCCGCATGCGCGCGATGGACGACCTGGCCGACGTCTCCGACTTCTACCGGCACTTCGCCGAGCACGAGGCGAAGGGGGAGTCCGCCACCTTCGAGGACTGGGCGCGGGGGGTCGCGGACGACCCCGAGGTCCGCGCCCTCCTCGAGGAGCTGCCGGTGGGCAAGCGGCAGCCCAACCTCGTCTTCGCGGCGGCCCGCTGGCACGGTGCGCTCACCCCTTCGGCCTACGACGGGCCCGGTGGGCTGCGCGAGGTGCTCCGCGAGCACTGGCCGCAGGTCCTCGAGACGGTGCTGGCCCGCTCGACCCAGACCAACGAGGTCGGTCGGTGCGCGACCCTCCTGCCGGTGCTCGGTGGGCTCGAGGGCCCGCTCGCGCTGCTCGAGGTCGGGGCGAGCGCCGGCCTGTGCCTGCACCCTGACCGGTGGTCCTACCGCTACGTCGGCGAGGCAGGCGACGTAGTGCACCGCCTCGACCCCGCCGACGGGCCCTCACCGGTCGTGCTCGAGTGCGTGCTGCAGGGAGCGGCGCCGGTGCCGTCCGCGCTGCCGGAGGTCGTCTGGCGCGGCGGCATCGACCTCAACCCGCTCGACCTGTCGACTCCGGACACGGCGCGGTGGCTCGAGACGCTCGTGTGGCCTGAGCACGACGACCGGCGGGCGCGCCTCGCGGCAGCCTGCGCAGAGGTCGCGGACGTGCCCGTCGACATCGTCCGTGGTGACCTCCTCGAGGACCTCGACCAGCTCGTGGACCGGGCCCGTGAGCAGGCCCCGGACGCGACACTGGTCCTCTTCCACTCGGCGGTCATCGCCTACCTCGACGACGAGGGGCGGGCACGCTGGCAGCAGCTGGCCCACGACGTCGTCGCCCGCGTCCGCGCCGCCGGCGGCCGCGCCCACTGGGTGTCCAACGAGGGCGCCCGCGTGCTGCCCGACGTCACCGCGACCGCGACGTGCGCGGGGGAGGGCAGCGACTTCTGCCTCGGCCTCGACGGCTCGGCCGTCGGCTGGACCCACGGCCACGGCCGCCGCCTCACCTGGTGCTGATCTTCGCCGCCCGTGACCGTGGGGCAGGGCGGGTTGGTCGCGGACGAAGGGTGGGGCGACACTGCCGACGTCCCTGCGCCCTCCTGTGGCCGGTGCGTCCCCTCGAGACGGTCGCTGCGCGACCTCCTCGGGGAGCGGGGAGGCCGCGCAGCGCAGAGGGCTGTCGGGGGTCGCTCCTAGCGTGGTCGGTGTCGGGAGGGACCCGGCGACGACGAGGAGGTGACGGACATGACCCGTCGACCACTGCCGCTGACGATCGACTGCGGCACCTGCCCGGTCCGCGACATCGGCTGCGCCGACTGCATGGTGACCGCGCTGGGGAGCGCGTCCAGCCCCGCTGACCCGGACCCGCAACTCCTGCCGCTCGATCGGCGGGAGCGCGAGGTGATCTCCCGGCTCATCGCCGTGGGCCTGGTGAGCGCCGAGACGGCGAACGAGGCCCGTGCGGTGCACGAGCCTCGTTCGGACTACGAGGACCTGCGCCGGCACGCGGTCTGACCCGCGCGCCGGCTGGCCGGTGGTCAGCTGCCGTAGAGGCCCTCCACCTCGTCCTCGAAGTCGCGCATGATGACATTGCGCTTGAGCTTCATCGACGGGGTGAGCGTGCCGTTGTCCTCGGTGAAGTCCTCCGCGAGGACGGAGAACTTGCGGATCGACTCCGCCTTGGAGACGGCCTTGTTGGCCTCGTCGACCGCGCCCTGGATCTCGGCGAGGACGGTCTCGTTGGTCCGGGCCTGCTCCACGGTCAGGGAGCCGAGGCCGTTGTTGGCCGCCCAGCCCGGCAGCATCTCCTCGTCGAGGGTGACGAGCGCGGCGATGAAGGGCTTGCCGTCGCCGACGACGAGGCACTGGCTGATGAGCGGGTGCGCGCGCAGCCGGTCCTCCAGGACACCGGGGGCGACGTTCTTGCCGCCGGCCGTCACGAGGATCTCCTTCTTGCGGCCGGTGATCTTCAGGTAGCCGTCCTCGTCGAGCTCGCCGAGGTCACCGGTGCTGAACCAGCCGTCGCGGATCGCGTCCGCGGTGGCCGACTCGTTGTCGTGGTACCCGCGCAGCACGTTGAGGCCCTTGATGAGGATCTCGCCGTCCTCGCCGATCCGCAGGGAGACGCCGGGCAGCGGCGGGCCCACGGTGCCGATCTTCACCTTGTCGGGCAGGTTGACCGTCGCGGGGGCGGTCGTCTCGGTCAGCCCGTAGCCCTCGAGGATCGTCACGCCGATGCCACGGAAGAAGTGGCCCAGGCGGGTGCCCAGCGGCGCGCCGCCGGAGACCGCGTACTCGACCTGGTTGCCCATCTTGGCCCGCAGCTTGCTGTAGACGAGCTTGTCGAAGACGGCGTGCTGGACCTTGACCTTGAGGGGGATCGAGCCGGAGTCCTTGCCCTCGGACCACGCGATGGCGGTCTCGGCGGCCTTGGCGAAGATCTTGCCCTTGCCGTCGGCCGTCGCCGTCTCGTTTGCCTTGTTGAAGATCTTCTCGAAGACGCGGGGCACCGCGAGGATGAAGGTCGGCTTGAACGACTGGAAGTCGTCGAGGATGTTGGCGATGTCGGCGCTGTGGCCCATGCGCGCCTCGGCGCTGACCGCGAGCACCTCGATGAAGCGGGCGAAGACGTGCGCGAGCGGGAGGAAGAGCAACGTCGATGCGTCCTCACGCTGGACGACGTCGCCGAGCTTGGCCGTCGCGTTTTCCGCCAGACCGAGGAAGTTGTCGTGGGTGAGCTCGCAGCCCTTGGGACGACCGGTCGTGCCCGAGGTGTAGATGATCGTGGCGAGCGAGCTGCGCTCCTGGGAGGCGATGCGCTCGTCGAGCTGCTCGTCGCCGACCTGCGAGCCGCCGGCGGTGAGCGTGTCGAGGTCACCGTTGTCGATGACGAAGACCTGCTCCAGCGTGGTGAGGTTGCCGCGCGCTTCCTCGGCGACAGCAGCGTGCTTGGCGGTCTCGACGACGAGGAAGCGGGTACCGGAGTCCTTGACGATCCACTCCACCTGCTCGGCCGAGCTGGTCTCGTAGATCGGGACGGGCACGCCGCCGGCCGCCCAGGTGGCGAAGTCGAGCAGGGTCCACTCGTACCGGGTGCGGGCCATGATCGCCAGCCGGTCGCCGGCCTGCAGGCCCTGGGCGATCAGGCCCTTGGCGAGGGCGCGCACGTCGTGGTTGAACTGGGCCGCGGTGACGTCCCGCCAGGCGCCGGCCTCCTTGACCGTGAAGGCCACCCGTTGAGGGTTCTTCTCCGCATTGCGCCCTGGCAGGTCGGCCAGGGAGTCGGAGGGGTCGCCCTCGAAGAGTCGAGGCATGACGCTGTCGTTCACGGGATCTCCTTCGTTCGCCGTGCCAGCAGACCGGAAGCTGGCTCGCGACGAGAGTACCCGTGGTCGTGGCCGACGATTTCGGAGTCGCTCCGTGACCGTGGCCATACTCTTGCCCCTGATCCGCGCCGCCCCGACCGAGAGGCCCACCGTGCTCCTCCGCCGCCCCCGTGCCGTCGTCGACGTCGTCGACGAGACCTATGTGCGTGCGGCCCCCCAGGTCGTGCGCGAGGCGCTCGACGCGCCCGGGCTGCTCGAGGGGCTGTGGCCCGGCCTGGAGCGGCAGGTCGTGCAGGACCGCGGGGCGAAGGGGGTCCGCTGGCGGGTCCGCGGCGAGGTCGAGGGCCGGGCGGAGGTCTGGCTCGAGGCATCGGGTGGCGGCACGATCGTCCACCACTTCGTCCACGGGCAGCAGGTCGGCGGGCCGCGGCGCTGGATGCAGGCGCACCGGCGCCGCTGGAAGCACGGCCTCAACGAGATCAAGGATCGTCTCGAGGGCCGTTCGCGATAGTGTCGCCCGCATGGCCGACAGCACCCGATCCAGCATCGTCGTGGACGCCCCGCCCGCAGAGGTCCTCGACATCATCGCCGACCTCGAGGCGTACCCCGAATGGGCCAAGGAGATCACGTCCGTCGAGATCCTCGCCGAGGACGGCGACGGGTGGCCCGACCAGGCCCGCTTCACGCTCGACGCCGGCGCGATCAAGGACACCTACACCCTCGACTACGCCTGGGACATCGACGAGACCGGGGTCGGCGTCGCGTCGTGGACCCTCGTCTCCGCAACGATGCTCAAGGCGATGGACGGCTCCTACACGCTCGCGGCGCACGGTGACGGCACCGAGGTCACCTACGAGCTGACCGTCGACGTCAAGGTGCCGATGCTCGGCATGCTCAAGCGCAAGGCCGAGAAGGTCATCGTCGACACGGCGCTGCGCGACCTCAAGAAGCACGCCGAGGCCTGACCCGCACGTGCCTGCCCACCTCGTCGTCGGCGGCGGTGATCACAGCGCCCGCGTCGCCTCACGATTGGTGGCGGGCGCGGCGCCGCACCGACGGGTGCTGCGCCCGGCGCGGGAGACCCCCTTCGTCGACCCGGTCGTCACCACGGTCGAAGGACACCTCGACCACGTGCTCTCCGCGCTCGACCTGCCGGCGCCCGTCGTCGCCGACCTCATCGCGGCGGTCCTGCCCAGCGAGCTCTCCGACCTGCTCGGCCTCGCCCGGGCGCTGACCCAGGCGGAGGCGGCCGGCGACGAGCTCGTCGCCGACGTCGACATCGAGGTCGCCCGGCTCCTCGGCATGCCGCAGCGCGTGGCGGGGGCCTTCGCGGCCTTCGTCCCCGTCATCGCGCGCTGGGAGGTGCTCGTCGCCCCCGAGGGCATCGGGGCCCTGCCCGTGCCCACGCACCCCCTGCTCACGGCCCTGCGGGAGGGCGCGGAGCTGCTCGAGGGACTCGACCGCAGCCTCGCCGACGCCGACGCGACCGCACTCCACCTCGCGGCCCCCGGCGGCCCGGTCGGCGCTGCCCGTCGAGCCGACGCCGAGGTGCTGCTCGCCCTCATGGGCCGCACCCTCACGGCCGTCCACCCCGGGGGCGGAGCAGGGGTCGAGTACCTGCCGGCCGCCCCGGCCGAGGGCCCGCCGCGACCGCAGCGGGGTCCCGATGGCACCTGGCTGCTGCACATCGGCGTGCCCGGCGTCCGCGCCGCCGACCTCGACCTCGTGCGGCACGACGACGAGCTCGTCCTCGGGTGCGCTGGTCGCACCCGCCGGCTGCGCCTGCCATCCGTCCTGCGACGGTGCGACATCGACCGTGCCGGCGTCGCCGGCGGCGTGCTCACCTTGACGATGACCCCCGACGCGGCGGTGTGGCCCCGTGGCTGACCACACCCAGGGCACCGGCGCGCAGGAGGTCGTCATCCAGCTGCTGCGGGTGATCTCCGAGATCGACGTCGAGGCGCTCGGCGACGACCTGCGCCAGCTCGACACCGCGACGGCCCGCCGCGCGATGACCGGCGCCAGCCTGCTCGCCGAAGCACTGACCCGGGCGACCCTCGGCTCCGACACGATCGCCGCGGCACTCGGCACGGAGCTCACCGAGCCACCCGTCCACGTGCCCCACCGCGAGCGCGGTGTGCGGGTCACCATCCACGACGACGAGGCCGCGACGGCCGACGACAGCGCGAGCGAGGCGTGATGACGACGAGTCCGGGCACGGCGATCGGCATCGACGTCGGCGGCACCAAGATCTCGGGTGCGCTCGTCGACGACGCAGGGCGGATCACCCGCCGCGAGCAGGTGGCCACCCCGGCCGACGACACCGCGGCGATCATCGCCGCGACGGCCGAGCTCGTCGGCACCCTCGAGTCGGCAGCCGCCGGACCGGTCGCCGGGGTCGGCATGGCCTGCGCCGCCTTCGTCGACGCCCGCGCCGGGCACGTGTGGTTTGCCCCCAACCTGCCGTGGCGCGACCTCGACCTCGCCACCGAGGTGGGCACGGCGATCGGTCGAGAGGTCGTCGTCGACAACGACGCCAATGCCGCGGCCTGGGGGGAGTACCGCCACGGGGCGGGCAGCGACTGCGACGACATGCTCCTCGTCACCGTGGGCACCGGCGTCGGCGGCGGGTGCATCGTCGACGACCACCTGCTGCGGGGTGCCTTCGGCATCGGCGGGGAAATCGGTCACGTGACCCTCGACCCGGACGGCCCGCGCTGCGGCTGCGGCAACCACGGCTGCCTCGAGGTCTTCGCCTCGGGCACGGCGCTGGAGCGGGCAGCGCGCGAGCTCGCCAGCACGACGTCGTCGCGCGCCGAGGCGCTGCGCGAGCGGTGCGGCGGTGATGTCGAGGCCCTCTCGGGTCGTGACGTCACCGACCTCGCCCGCGAGGGCGACGTCGCGAGCATCGAGCTGCTCGACGACCTCGGGACCCACCTCGGTCGGGGGCTGGCGTCCATCTGCGCGGTCCTCGACCCCGGCCGCATCGTCATCGGGGGAGGCGTGGCCGACGCCGGCGAGCTGCTCGTCGGGCCGACCCGCACCGCCTTCGCCGCCCACCTCATCGGCCGGGGGCACCGCCCTTCGCCAGACCTGGTCCAGGCCACGCTCGGCAACGACGCCGGCATCGTCGGGGCCGCGACACTCGCCCGGGAGGCACAGGCATGACCACGAGCATCGGCATCGACATCGGGGGGACCAAGGTCTCCGGGGGCGTCCTCGACGAGGAGGGGCGCATCCTCGTGCGCACCCGGTGCGACACCCCCGACCGGTCGAGCGCGCCCCGGGTCGTCGAGGACACCATCGTCGAGGTCATCGAGGAGCTGCTCGTCCTCGCGGAGGAGGCCGGCGCGGAGCGCCCGAGCACCGTCGGAGTCGGCGCGGCCGGGTTCGTCGCCGCCGACCGCTCGACCGTCGTCTTCGCCCCCCACCTGTCGTGGCGCAACGAGCCGCTGCGGGCGGCGCTCAGCCAGCGCGTCGACCTGCCGATCTCGATCGACAACGACGCCAACGCGGCGCTGTGGGCCGAGCACCGCTTCGGCGCGGCACGAGGCGCGACGCACGCCGTGATGATCACCCTCGGCACCGGCATCGGCGGCGCCATCATCGTCGGCGGGCACCTCGTGCGCGGCCGCTACGGCATCGCCGGCGAGTTCGGCCACATGCAGGTCGTGCCCGGCGGGCAGCGCTGCGAGTGCGGCAACCGCGGCTGCTGGGAGCAGTACTCCTCGGGCAATGCCCTCGTCCGCGAGGCCCGCGGCCTGGCCATGGCCAACTCGCCGATGGCCACCGACCTGCTCGCCCACGTCGGGGGCGACCCCGCCTCGCTCACCGGTCCGATGATCACCGAGGCCGCCCGCGCGGGGGATGCCACCGCGACCGAGCTGCTCGCCGAGATCGGCCACTGGCTCGGCGTCGGCATCGCCAATCTCGCGGCCGCACTCGACCCCGAGGTCTTCGTCATCGGTGGTGGCGTGAGCGCCGCCGGCGACCTGCTCCTTGGCCCCGCCCGTGACACCTTCGCCCGGCAGCTCACCGGTCGGGGCTACCGGCCCGCGGCCACGATCGTCGCGGCTCGCTTCGGCCCCGATGCCGGGCTCATCGGTGCGGCGGCGCTGGGGGCCGAGGAGCAGATGTGAGCCTGCGCATCGCCTCGTACAACCTGCGCGCGCTGCAGGACGACGTCGCGGCGCTGGCCCGCACCGTCCGGGCCGTCGACCCGGACGTGCTGTGCCTGCAGGAGGTTCCCTGGATCGGTCCGGTCGACCACAGGATCGCCGACTTCGCCGCCCGCTGCGGGCTCGTGTGGTCCGGGCGCAGCCAGCGCGCCGGCCAGACGAGCGTGCTCACCAACCTGCGGACCAACGTCCTGTCCGTGACCCACCACCGGCTGCCCGCCCGGACGTGGCGTGACCGGCGCGGCTTCGCGGTGACGCGGGTGGCTCCCTTCGGCCACGTGCCCATCTCGATCGCGAGCGTCCACCTCAGCCTCGACGCCGACGAGCGGCTGGTCCACGCCCGCCAGATCATGGAGGGCCTGGCCGCGCACCCCGGCCCGGCGCTGCTCGCCGGCGACCTCAACGAGCAGTCCGACGGCGCCGCGTGGCAGTACCTCGGCGGGTCGATGCGCCCGGTGAGCCCGCTCGCGCCGACCTATCCCTCGGCGAAGCCCGACCGGGTGCTCGACGTCGTCTTCGCCACCCCGGACGTCACCGTCCTGCCGCACCGGGAGGTGCCGTGGGTGTGGGAGGACCTCAAGGCCGCGACCGACCACCGACCGGTGTGGGTGGACATCGAGACCACGCCTCTGCCCGAAGGGGCCGGGACCCGCACGGGGGAGTGACCGCAGCGCCCGCGGTGGTCCTCAGACGACGGCGCCGTTGCTCGGGTCGTCGTCACGGTCGCGCGGCTGGCGCACGACGACGCACACGAAGCCGCCGACGAGCAGACCCACGACGAGGACCGTCGCCCACCGGCCGACGTCCGGGCGGGCGATGGCCAGCCACAGCAGCCCGAGCACGCCCAGGGCGAGCCCGAGGAGGCCACCCCAGAAGAGGCGGTCCGTCGGTGGGGGCAGCGGCTGCGGCGGGGGCGGGGAGTAGCCCTCGTCGGCATCGCCCTCGCCGGGGTCGTCGTCACCTCGCAGCAGGGCGTCGGCGACGGAGTTGGTCGGGTCGACCCGCCACGGCACGTCCGGGGTGCGGGGTCCCTCGGACCGGGCCGGCGGCAGTCGGACGTCACCGGTGGACTGGGTCGGCCGCCGTGGCGGGGCATCGAGGGGGCGCGGGAGCTGGTCGTGCTCCGGCGCGGAGCCCTCGGTCGACTCGTCGTCCCACCGGGCGACGATCGCCTCGAAGGCGGCGTCGACGTCCCGGTCGTCGGGGTGGTGCCGCTCCGCCATCTGCTGATCCGCTCGTCTCGACGTCGTCCTCGCCTCGCGGACATCCTCGCACGCGTCACCGTTACCGTAGAGTTCGCTAGCGATCAGGAGGTGGTGCGACAGTGCTGTACTGGATGCTCAAGAGGGTCTTCCTCGGGCCGCTGCTCAGGGTCCTCTTCCGACCCAAGGTCGAGGGGCTCGAGCACATTCCCGCCGAGGGGCCGGCGATCCTGGCCAGCAACCACCTGTCCTTCTCCGACTCGATCTTCCTGCCGCTCGTCATCGACCGGCGGCTGACCTTCCTCGCGAAGTCGGACTACTTCACCGGCCCCGGCCTCAAAGGGTGGCTCACCGCGGCCTTCTTCCGGGGCGTCGGCCAGCTGCCCATCGACCGCAGCGGCGGCAAGGCGAGCGAGGCCGCGCTGCGTGCCGGGCTGGCCGTGCTCGGTGAGGGCGACCTCCTCGGTCTCTACCCCGAGGGCACGCGCTCGCCCGACTCGCGCCTCTACCGCGGACGCACCGGTGTCGCGCGCATGGCCCTGATCGCCGGCGTGCCCGTCATCCCCGTCGCGATGATCGACACCGACAAGGCGCAGCCCACCGGCCAGATCGTCCCCAACATCCGTCAGGTCGGCGTCAAGATCGGCGCCCCTCTCGACTTCTCCCGGTACGAGGGGATGGAGGGCGACCGCTTCGTCCTGCGCTCGATCACCGACGAGATCATGTACGAGCTCATGCAGCTGTCCGACCAGGAGTACGTCGACATGTACGCGACGTCGATGAAGGAAAAGCTGCTCACCAAGGCCCGCCGGCGCGCTCGCGAGCTCCAGGAGGCCGCCCGCCCCGGTCGTGCCGTGCCCGAGCTCGAGGACATCATCGAGCAGGGCGACCGACCCGGCGAGGGCCCCTGGTCCGAGGAGAGCAAGGACGGGCTGTAGGCCGATGCTGCTGGACCCGGGGGAGAGCTCGCTGCGGCGGCACTACAACCCCTCGCCGCTCATCGACAGCGCCGGGGGGCGCGGGCTGGCGCTCTACCGCTTCGTCGCCCTCGTCTACGCCGGGATCCTCGTCGGCATCCATCAGGAGCACGTCATCCGGTGGTGGCCGATCCTGCTGTGGGGTGCCTGCGCCCTCGTCTGGTCGGTCGTCGCCCCCCTTCGCCCCCGGCCGACGACGACGGCGATCGTCCTCGAGCTGTGCCTCGCCGGCGTCGGCATCTTCGTCACCAACGTCGTCTACGACCCCGTCGAGGTGAGCAACGGCATCTCCACCGTGCCCGGGGTGTGGGCCGCCTCGCCGGTGATGGCGGGGGCCCTGCTCTCCGGGATCAAGGGGGGCGTGCTCGCCGCTGCCGTCATCGCGGCGACCAACCTCGGGCAGGCCGAGCACCCGAGCCAGCTGACCTGGCACAACATCTTCCTGCTCTTCATCCTCGGCGTGCTCGTCGGGCTCGCCGTCCAGCTCGCCCGGGAGAGCCAGCGACGCCTCGAGCAGGCGCTCGCCGTGAGCGAGCGGCTCGCCGAGCGCGAGCGGATCGGCCGGCAGGTGCACGACGGGGTGCTGCAGGCCCTGGCGCTCATCAACCGTCGCGGTCGTGAGATCGGCGGCGAAGGGGAGGCCCTCGCCGATCTCGCCGCCGACCAGGAGCGGTCGCTGCGCAGCCTCATCACCCGCTTCGAGCCGGCAGCGGGGGAGACCTCCGGCACACCCGAGAGCGAGCAGGTCACCGACCTCGCGGCCCGCCTCGCGGCGCTGCGCTCCGCCCGGGTCGAGGTCGTCCTGCCCGCCGGGGCGGTCCGGCTGCCCGCCGCCGTGACCCAGGAGGTCGAGGCCGCGGTCGTCGCCGCCCTCGACAACGTCAGCCGACATGCAGGAGAGCAGGCTCGCGCGTGGGTGCTGCTCGACGCCGACGACCAGGGCGTCGAGGTCGTCGTCCGTGACAACGGGGTCGGCATGGCCCCCGACCGGCTCGTGCGCGCCGTCGAGGAAGGGCGCCTCGGGGCGAGCAGCTCGATCCGCGGGCGCATGCTCGACCTCGGCGGCGACGCCAGCTGGCGCTCGCCCGGCACCGGCGGCACGACCGTCACGCTCACCGTGCCGGCCCATCACGTGGCAGGCTCCACCCCATGAGCGAGCCCAGCGCGCCCCTGAAGGTCCTCGTCGCCGACGACCACCCGCTGTGGCGGGATGCCCTCGTCCGAGACCTCGAGGAGGCCGGCTTCGAGATCGTGGGCACCGCCGCCGACGGGCCCTCGACGGTGCGCCGCACCCGCGCCACCGTCCCCGACGTGCTCGTCCTCGACCTCAACCTGCCCGAGATGCGCGGCGACGAGGTCTGCACCGCCATCGGCGACCTGACGACCAAGGTGCTCATCCTCTCGGCCAGCGGCGAGGAGCCGGACGTGCTCGCGGCCGTCAAGGCCGGGGCGAGCGGCTACCTCGTCAAGTCCGCCTCGCCCGCGGAGATCCGTGACGCCGTCACGGCGACCGGTGCCGGCGACGCCGTCTTCACTCCCGGTCTGGCCGGGCTCGTCCTCGGCGAGTTCCGCGAGATGAGCAGCCGGGCACGCACCGAGCCGGAGCCGGCAACCGCCGAGCCCAGCTCGCCCGTGCCGGAGCTCACCGAGCGCGAGACGGAGATCCTGCGCTACGTCGCCATGGGGATGACGGCCAAGGAGATCGCCGCCGACCTGGTCATCTCGCACCGGACGGTGCAGAACCACGTGCAGAACATCCTCGGCAAGCTCCACCTGCACAACCGGGTCGAGCTCACCCGCTTCGCGATCAGCCGGGGACTCGACAAGCCGGAGTGACCTCCCTTCGGTCCTGTGCGTGGACGGGTGCCGAGGCGCCGCCACGCCCGGCCTATCCTGTGGGGGTGACCACTGCAGTGCCCGCCCCCATGACCGCCGCCACCATCGACAGCGACCTGCCTGCCGCGCAGCAGCCGAGCTGGCCGGACCGTGCGGCCCTCGACAGTGCCGTGGCGCAGCTGGCGACCTATCCACCGCTCGTCTTCGCCGGCGAGTGCGACGACCTGCGCGACCGGATGGCTGCGGCGTCCGTCGGTGAGGCCTTCGTGCTCCAGGGTGGCGACTGCGCCGAGACCTTCGTCCACGCCACCGCCGACAACATCCGCGACCGGATCAAGACCGTGCTGCAGATGGCGGCCGTGCTCACCTACGGCGCTGGCATGCCCGTCGTCAAGATGGGCCGGATGGCCGGGCAGTTCGCCAAGCCCCGCAGCAAGGACACCGAGACGCGCGACGGCGTCACCCTGCCCGCCTACCGCGGCGACATGGTCAACGACTTCGCCTTCACCCCCGAGTCGCGCGAGCCCGACCCGCAGCGCCTGCTGCGCGGGTACCACACGAGTGCGGCGACGCTGAACCTCGTGCGCGCCTTCACCCAGGGCGGCTTCGCCGACCTGCGCCGCGTGCACGACTGGAATGTCGGCTTCGTCTCCAACGCCGCCAACCGGCGCTACGAGGGCCTGGCCCGCGAGATCGACAAGGCGATGCGCTTCATGGCCGCCTGCGGTGTCGACTTCGAGGCGATGCGGGCAACCGAGTTCTGGTCGGCCCACGAGGCGCTGCTCCTCGACTACGAGCGCCCGATGACCCGCGTCGACTCGCGCACCGGCAACCTCTACGACACCTCGGGTCACTTCCTGTGGATCGGGGAGCGGACGCGTCAGATCGACCACGCGCACCTCGACTTCGTCAGCCGGATCCGCAACCCCATCGGCATGAAGGTCTCCGACAAGGCCGACCCCGACGAGCTGCTGCGGATCATCGACCTGCTCGACCCGCACCGCGAGCCCGGCCGCCTGACCTTCATCACCCGCATGGGTGCCGGCAAGATCCGCGAGGCGATGCCCGCCATCGTCGAAAAAGTCCGCGACTCCGGGGCGATGGTCACCTGGATCTGCGACCCGATGCACGGCAACACCTTCGAGTCGGCGTCCGGCTTCAAGACGCGTGACTTCGAGGACGTCGTCGACGAGGTCCGCGGCTTCTTCGAGGTGCACCGCTCGCTCGGCACCGTCCCCGGCGGTCTGCACGTCGAGCTCACCGGCAACGACGTCACCGAGTGCCTCGGCGGCGCCGAGCGGATCCTCGACGAGGACCTCAACAAGCGCTACGAGAGCGTGTGCGACCCGCGCCTGAACCACCAGCAGAGTCTCGAGCTGGCCTTCCTCACGGCGGAGATGCTCAGCCAGGGCTGAGCCCTCTCGTCCGTCCTGCCGAAGACCGGGCCGCCCGGCGAAGGGTGGGGTCGACGCTGGGGGAAAGTCCGGACCGCTTGGTCTGCCTCTCACGGGGCGCAGGCAGTCCGGACTTTTCCTTGAGTCGCGTCGACCCCACCCTTCGTCGTGCTGGCGGCGGCGCCCCCTTCGTCCTGCTGATGGTTGTGTGTTGAACAGGGAGTTCAGCGAGCCGGCGGCGCTCACCGGGCGCTGCCGGCACCCGGCGCTACCGGTTGACCACACAACCACCTGTCGAGTCAGCTGGGTCCCGTTGGGGGACAGGGGCACTCGTGGGGTCCGGATCGCGAGACAGGCAACTCCTTCTCTTGCAGTAGGAGATGGATCTGCGTAGGTTCTTCATCAGGTCACGAGTTCCAGCGTCAAGCCCCGGCTCGCTGGACAGCAACCCTCCAACTCGCGGTGGGGTGCTCCGGGTGAGGACCTGGCTCCGGTCACTTCCGGTCGGAGCAAGCGCGAGGCCCTCGCCGGCCTCCCGACGAGAGACGGGATCTCCCATGAGCACCACTGCCAGGACCGCACCGCGGTCGCTGCGCCCGGCGCTGCGGCGCCACGTCGACCTGCTGAGGGTCAACAGCGCGCTCTGTCGCTGACCTGAACCCGTATTTCCCTAGGGAAATACGGCCCCACCTGCGCATTTCCCTAGGGAAATGCGGCGCCACCTGCGCGTTTCCCTAGGGAAATGCGACATCACCCCCACCAACCCCGGTCCGGTGACGAGACCCCCTTCGTCGACCGTCGATCCGTCATGCCCACAGAGAGGCACCCCCATGGCTGTCATCGCCACCATCTCCAGCAGTCCGTCCACCTCGTCGCGGACCGAGGCGGTCCTCGGCGACCTGTCGCACCGCGTGCAGCGCGCCGGTCACCTCATCGCCCCGATCGTCTTGCGGGACCTGCCCGCCGAGCCGCTCCTGCGAGCCGACACGGACGACGACGACATCGCTCGCGCGGCCTGCACCCTGGCCCGCGCCGATGCCGTCATCGTCTCGACGCCGGTCTACAAGGCGGCGTACAGCGGCCTGCTCAAGGCCTTCCTCGACCTGCTGCCGCAGACCGGGCTCAAGGACAAGGTGGTCCTGCCGATCGCCACCGGCGGCAGCCCCGCCCACGTCCTCGCGGTGGACTACGCCCTGCGCCCCGTGCTCGCCAGCCTCGCGCCGAGCGCCATCACGCCGGGGTGGTTCGTCCTCGCCTCCGAGGTCACCCGACACGACGGCGGTGAGGTGAGCATCGCCGAGTCCGCCGCCGGCCCGCTGGCCGAGGTGACCCGCGTCTTCCTCGACGCCGTCGCCGGTCGCTCGCTCGTCGCGGCCGCGGAGGCCGCCCACCGCGGCGACCTCCTCGCGCGCTCCGTGGCGGTGGCCTGATGAGCACCCACACCTCACGCCGCTCCGTCCTGCTCGGCCTCGCCGGGATCGCGACGACCTCCGCCCTCGCCGGCTGCACCCTGCCCACGAGCGATGCCGCAGGCACCGGGCCCGGGGGCCGCGTGACCTTCCGATACCAGGGCAGCGCCAACAACGTCACCTTCCCCGAACTGGCCGACGACCTCGGCTACTTCCCGACCATCGACCTCGAGTACGTCGGCGCGACGGTGAGCGGGCCACAGGACATCCAGTCCGTCGCGACCGGGCAGACCGATGTCGGTGGCGCATTCTCCGGAGCGATCGTCAAGCTCGCGCAGGCCGGGTCGCCGATCACCGCGGTCATCAACTACTACGGCTCGGACAAGAAGTCCTACCAGGGCCTCTACGTCCGCAAGGACAGCGGAATCCGCAGGCCCAAGGACCTCGTCGGCAAGAAGATCGCCGTCAACACGCTGGGGGCCCACGCCGAGGCCTTCATCGAGACCTGGCTGACCACGGCCGGCCTCACCAGCCGGCAGATCGACCAGGTGCAGCTCGTCGTCCTGCCACCCAACGACACCGAGGAGGCCATCCGCCGCCGGCAGATCGACGTCGGTGCCCTCGGCGGGGTCCTGCAGGACCGGGCGCTCTCGCAGCCCGACATCCGCGAGCTCGTGCGCGACACCGAGGTGCTCGGTCACGAGCTCAACGGCGGCCAGTACGTGCTGCGTGACGACTTCATCGACCAGCACCCGGACGCCGTCCGCGAGTTCACCACCGGTGTCGCCAAGGCGATCGAGTGGGCCCGCAGGACACCCCGCGCCACCGTCCACGCGCGCTTCGAGCGGATCATCGAGGGCCGCGACCGCAACGAGAGCACCGACAACGTCCGCTTCTGGAAGAGCACCGGTGTCCCGGCGAAGGGCGGGGCGGTCTCCGACGAGGACTTCACCCAGTGGGCGGCCTGGCTGGAGAGCACCGGGATCGTCGACCAGGCAGACCTCGACCCGGCGTCGATCTACACCAACGAGTACAACGACCTGGCCAAGGAGGGGACGAAGTGACCTCGAGCATCGAGCTGCGCCACGTCACCAAGGAGTTCGTCGTCCGCCCGACGAAGGACCAGCCGCGCGCGAGCGTGCTGCGGGCCGTCGAGGACATCAGCCTCACCGTCCCGGCAGGGGAGTTCCTCACCCTCGTCGGACCGAGCGGGTCGGGCAAGACCACCCTGCTCGACCTGCTCGGCGGGCTGAGCACCCCGACGAGCGGCGAGGTCCTCGTCGACGGCGAGGCCGTCACCGGACCGGGTCTCGACCGCGGGATCGTCTTCCAGCAGTACGCCCTCTTCCCCTGGCGCACGGCGCTGGCCAATGTCGCCTTCGGGCTCAAGCAGCTGCCGCTCACCCGCAAGGAGCGCACCGAGCGGGCGCGCGAGTACCTCGCCCTCGTCGGGCTCTCCGGCTCCGAGGACCGGCTCCCGCACGAGCTCTCGGGCGGCATGAAGCAGCGCGTCGCGATCGCCCGCAGCCTCGCCTACGAGCCGGGGATCCTCCTCATGGACGAGCCCTTCGCCGCGCTCGACGCCCAGACCCGTGAGCAGCTGCAGGACGAGCTGCTGCGGATCTGGCGCACCACCGGCACGACCGCCGTCTTCATCACCCACGGCATCGAGGAGGCGGTCTACCTCGGCCAGCGCGTCGCGATCCTCTCCTCGCGGCCCGGGCGGCTCAAGCAGGTCGTCGACATCGACCTGGGTGACCGCGAGGGCGAGCGCGACCTGCGCTCGGACCCGGACTTCGTCGGTTACCGACACCAGATCTGGAGCCTGCTGCACGACGAGGTCGAGCGGGCGCAGCGCGCCGGCCACCACAAGATCCAGCCCGACGGCACCGAGAGGGCGGCCTGATGAGCACCGCGACCCTGACCCCGACGACCTCCACCACCTCGACCATGGCGGAGGGACCCCCTTCGTCGCCCGAACTGAGTCCGCCCGCGGCGCCGACCCGCACCCGACGCGCCCTCGGGGCGCTGCGCACCGGCGCCCGCCGGTCCGCCGCGGTCGTGCTCTTCCTCCTCCTGTGGGAGTACGGCACCCAGTACCTGCTCGAGCCGACCCGCCGCGTCTTCCTGCCACCCCTGCACGTCGTGCTCGAGGCGCTGTGGGACCTCGTGCGGACCGGGCAGCTGCAGGAGCACCTCCAGGCCAGCCTGACGCGGTCGGTCATCGGCTTCGGCCTCGCGGTCGTCGCCGGCGTCGTCCTCGGCATCGCCGTCGCCTGGTACGAGGGCCTGCGCGAGTTCCTCACCCCGCTGCTCGAGCTCTTCCGCAACACCGCGGCCCTGGCGCTGCTGCCCGTCTTCACCCTGCTCCTCGGCATCGGTGAGCTGAGCAAGGTCTCGATCGTCGCCTTCGCGGCCTTCTTCCCCGTGCTGCTCAACACCGTCGCCGGCGTGCGGACCGTCGACCCGCTCCTCGTCCGGGCCGCCCGGACGCTCGGGCTGAGCAACCTGCAGCTCTTCGTCAGGGTCGTCCTGCCCTCCGCGGTCCCGACGATCTTCACCGGGGTCCGCATGGCCGGCACCGCGTCGATCCTCGTGCTCATCGCCGCCGAGATGGTCGGGGCCAAGGCGGGCCTGGGCTACCTCATCGTCAACGCGCAGAGCAGCTTCCAGATCCCGCAGATGTACGCGGGCATCCTCACCGTCTCCATCTTCGGGCTGGCCGTCAACACGGCACTGGTGCGCCTCGAGCGGCACTTCTCCGGGTGGCGCACGACGCCGCACGGCAACTGAGACCGGGCCCAACTCCCTTCGACCGCAAAGGAATCCACGACATGAGCACGCGACGACAGCTCCACCTCAATGCCTTCATCATGCCCAACGGCCACCACGAGGCCGCCTGGCGCCACCGCTCGACCCGACCCACGCAGGCCCTCACCCTGCAGCACTACGTCGACATCGCACGGACGGCCGAGCGGGGCCTGCTCGACTCCGTCTTCCTCGCGGACACGGTCGCGCTCGGCGGCAACGTGCGGCACAACTCGCACTCCGCCTTCGAGCCGCTCACCCTGCTCTCGGCGCTGGCCGCGAGCACCGAGCGGGTCGGGCTCATCGCCACCGCCTCGACCACCTACAACCACCCGTACACCCTCGCGCGGGCTTTCGCCTCCCTCGACCACCTGAGTGATGGCCGCGCCGGGTGGAACATCGTCACCTCCGGCACCCGCGACGAGGCCGCCAACTTCGGCATCACCCGACCCGACCACAGCCGCCGCTACGAGCGGGCCGCGGAGTTCGTCGAGCTCGCTGCCGCCCTGTGGGACAGCTTCGGCGACGGGGCGGTCCTCGCGGACGCCGAGCGCGGGATCTACGCCGACACCGACCTGATCCACCGCGTCGACCACCACGGCGAGCACTTCGACGTCGCCGGCCCGCTCAACGTGCCCCGCCCCGTGCAGGGCTACCCCCTGCTCGTCCAGGCCGGGTCCTCCGCGACCGGACGGGCGTACGCCGCCCGCTACGCCGAGGCGGTCTTCACCGCACAGCAGACCCTCGAGGAGGGCATCGCCTTCTACGACGACCTCAAGGGGCGCCTCGCCGACCACGGCCGCAGCCGCGACGAGCTGCTCGTGCTGCCCGGCATCTCGCCGGTCATCGGGTCCACGCAGGAGGAGGCCCGCCGGCTCGAGGCGGAGATCAACGCCGGCATCGTCCCCGCCTACGGACTGGCGCAGCTGAGCTCGATGCTCGACATCGAGCTCACCGAGGACCAGCTCGACGAGCCGCTGCCGCACATCGACGAGGTGACGCAGGGCAACCAGAGCCGCTTCACGCTCGTCACCGAGCTCGCCCGCCGCGAGCAGCTCACCGTGCGCCAACTCATCGAGCGACTGGCCGGGGGACGAGGGCACCGCGTGCTCGCCGGCACCCCCGAGCAGATCGCCGACGACCTCGAGACCTGGTTCACGAAGGGGGCGGCTGACGGCTTCAACATCATGCCGCCGACCTACCCGCAGGGGCTCGAGGTCTTCGTCGACACCGTCGTGCCGATCCTCCAGCAGCGCGGTCTCTTCCGCACCGAGTACACCGGCACGACCCTGCGCGAGCACTACGGGCTGGCCCGACCGTCGGCCGGCCACATCGCGACCACCACCACGAGCAAGGAGCAGGCAGCATGAGCACCACGACCACCATCCGCGACATCCGCAAGATCACCGGCCGCATCGGCGCCGAGGTCATCGGGGTCGACGTCACCCAACCCCTCGCCGCCGAGACCGTCACCTACCTGCGCGAGGCGCTCGCCGAGCACAAAGCGCTCGTCTTCCGCGGGATGCCGCTCGACGACGCGGCGCAGGAGCGCTTCGCCACGTCCTTCGGCACCGTCACCGGCGCCCACCCGACGGTCGCGTCCGTCGAGGGAGCGCCCAGGGTGCTACCCGTCGACAGCGAGCGGGGCACCGCCAACCACTGGCACACGGACGTCACCTTCGTCCACGCGCCGCCGCGGGCGACGACCCTGTCGAGCAAGGTCGTGCCGCCCCACGGCGGTGAGACGCTCATCGCCAACACCGGTGCCGCCTACCGCGACCTGCCCGACCCGCTGCGGGTCCTCGCCGACTCGCTCCGGGCGGTGCACACCAACGACTACGACTACGCCACCCCGCCGGAGCAGCAGGACGAGGCGCTCAAGGAGCGCCGCGCGGAGTTCACCTCACAGGTCTTCGAGACCGAGCACCCCGTCGTGCGCGTCCACCCGGAGACGGGGGAGCGCGGCCTGTACCTCGGCGGCTTCGTCCGACGCTTCGTCGGCCTCTCCACGACCGAGAGCCGTGATCTGCTCCGCCTGCTCCAGGCCTACGTGACCCGGCCGGAAAACGTCGTGCGCGTCACCTGGGAGCCTGACCAGCTCGTCATCTTCGACAACCGGATCACCCAGCACTACGCCCCCGACAACTACGACGGGCTGCCCCGCCGCCTGCACCGGGTCACCGTCGCCGGCGAGGTGCCCGTGGGCATCGACGGTGAGCCCAGCCGCTCGCTCGTCGGGGATGCCTCGCACTACGCGCCGGTGGCCTGACCCCCTTCGCGTCTGATCACCCGGCCGGCCGGGTGATCAGACGACGAGGATCGTGACCGTCGAGCCCTTGGGGGCGGTACCACCGCTCGGACGCGACGCGCGGACCTCGTCGAGGGGGCCGCCGAGGAAGGTCTGCACCGAGACCGTGAAGCCGGCATCCTGCAGCTTCTTGGTCGCCGCGGACCGGTTGAGGCCCTCGACCTCGGGCACCGCGACCATCTCCGGCCCCTTGGACACCGTGATCGTCACGGTCTCACCGGGCAGCAGGGTGCCGCTCGCCGGGCTCTGGCTGATGACCGACCCCTTGGGCACCGTCGTGGAGTAGGCGTCGTCGCCGCGGGAGACCTTGAGCCCCGCCCCCTCGATCTTCGTCGTGGCAGCCTCGGCCGTCGTCCCGGTCACGCCCGGCACGACGATCGGCTGGGGTCCGCGCGAGACGACGATGTCGACCGTCGCGTCACGCTTGAGCTCGGTGCCGGCGGCGGGCGAGCTGGAGACGACCTGTCCCTTGGGCACGTCGGCGTCGTAGGCCCGGGTGGTCCGACCGACGCCGAGGTGCTCGGCCTCGAGGTCGGCGGTCGCCTGGCTGGCCGTGCGGCCGCCGAGGTCGGGGACCTCGTAGCGCTCCGGCCCCTTGGACACGACGATGGTGACGTCCGCTCCCTTCGACAGCTCGGTGCCGACCGGCGGGGTGGTCGTGATGACGTCACCCTGCGGGACCTGCTCGTCGAAGGCGGCCTGCTCCGTGGGGGAGAGCTCGTACCGGGTGAGCAGCGCCTGCGCGTCCTCGCTGGTCTGGCCGGAGACCTCCGGCACGAGGACCGTGCTCCCCGGTCCCTCCTGGGTCCACCACCAGCCGCCGCCCGCGGCGACGAGGGCGAGCAGGAGCAGCGCGACGAGCCCGCCGCGCCACCGCGATCTCCGGGACGAAGGGGGCGCCGCCCCCGTCGGTCCGCCGTCCCCGTCGTCGGCGCTGTCGTCGATGCCGTCGACACCGGCCGTGGCACCGGTCGTCGCGAGGGCCGTCGTCGGGCTCGGGCGAGGGTGGGCGACCGTGGCGGCACCCGCGGGCGCCGTGCTGCGGGCCGCGCCGGCGGCCCGGCGGTCGAGCTCGTCGGAGGTGAGGTCGGCACGCACCCGCTGCAGCTCGGCGAGGTAGTCGGCAGCATCGCGCGGCCGGGCGTCGGGGTCGCGGTGGGTGGCCAGGGCGACGAGGTCGTCGAGGCTGCTCGGGAGTCCGTCGACCCGCTCGGAGGGCACCGGGACCGACCCGTGCACGTGCTGGAAGGCGACGTGGATGGGCGACTCGCCCTCGATGGCCCGCTGCCCGGTGAGCAGCTCGAAGAGGATGAGCCCGGCGGCGTACACGTCGCTGCGGGCGTCGGCGATGCCGCGCTCGACCTGCTCGGGGGACAGATAGGCGACGGTGCCGAAGAGCACGCCGTCCTCGGCCGTCGTCGTCTGCGAGGTGACCGCCCGTGCCAGTCCGAAGTCGGCGACCTTGACCAGGCCGCCCTCGCCGATGAGCACGTTTTCGGGCTTGACGTCGCGGTGGATGTAGCCGGCCGCGTGGGCCGCCGCGAGCCCGGTGAGCACCGGCTCGAGGATGTCGAGCGCGGCCCGGGGGGTGAGGGCGCCCTCGGCGTCGATCACCTCGCGGGCGGTGCGTCCCTCGACGTACTCCATCGCGAGGAAGACCCGCCCGTCGTCCTCGCCCTGGTCGAAGACCGGGACGACGTGGGGGTGGCTCAGACGGGCCGCGGAGCGGGCCTCACGGCGAAATCGCGAGACGAAGGTCTCGTCGGCCGCGAGGTCGGGACGCATGACCTTGAGCGCCACCTCCCGGTCGAGCCGGGTGTCCGTGGCGAGCAGGACGGTCGCCATCCCGCCGTCGGCGAGGTGGCGCAGCACGCGGTACCGGCCGTCGACGAGGGCGCCGACGAGCGGGTGCGTGGAAGCGGTGGTCACGCCCAAAGTCTAGGTTCGCCCCCTTCGTCCGTCCGTCACATCCGGCTTCGGAGTGCCTTGACGTTGCTGACGTACTGCTTGGTGTCGCTGTACATGCCGTTGGCCTCGACGGAGGCGAGCCCCTGGTAGTAGCCGGCGACGGCGTCCGAGGTCGTGTCTGCCTGCTCGGTGAGGACCTTGAGCAGGAGCACGCCGGCGGTGATGTTGTCGTCGATGTCGAGCAGGTCGAGGTCTCGGCCGGCCATCTGCGAGGCCCACTCGCCCGAGCTCGGGATGACCTGCATCGTGCCGACGGCATTGGCCACGGAGACCTGGCGCTGGTCCCAGCCGGACTCCTGGTAGGAGATGGCGAGCGCGATCGACGGGTCGAGGCCGTGCTGACGGGAGATGCGGGTGATCTTGGCCTTGGTCTCCGCACGGCTGGGGACGGCGCGGGTGGCGAGCGTGCGGCGGTTGCGGTCGGCGGCGTCGACGATGTCGTCGGAGTAGGTGCGACCGGCGAAGGTGTTGCGCTGGGTGGCCGTGGGCTTGGTGGTCGCGGGCTTGCTCGACGCAGGCGTGCTCGACGCCGTGCCGGTGACCTTGAGCGTGGTGCCGGGGTGGATGAACTCGCCGCTGGCGACGTGGTTGAGCTTGGCCAGGCGGGTCACCGACATGTCGTGACGGGCGGCGATGCCGGTGAGGGTCTCGCCGGAGCGGACCGTGTGCGTCGTGGTGGTGCGGCCGGTGGTGGCGCGCTTGGCGGGCTTGACGGCGGTGCCGGTGACCCGCAGCGTGTCGCCGGGGTGGATGAAGCCACCACCGAGGCCGTTGAGGGAGCGCAGCCGCTCGACGCTCATGTGGTGGCGGGCCGCGACACCGGTCAGCGTGTCGCCGCTGCGCACGACGTACGTGCGGGTGGCCCCCGAGCGGGCCGGCTTGGCCGACGAAGGGGAGGACCCGCCGGAGCGAGCCGGCACCGTCAGGCGCTGGCCGGGGTGGATGAAGTCGCCGGAGGAGAGGTGGTTGCGCGAGAGGAGGGCGCCGGGGGAGACGCGGTAGCGGGCGGCGATGTCGTAGATCGTCTCGCCGTCGCGGACGGTGTGGTGGCGCGTGCCCTGGGAGGCGGTGGCCTGCGTGATCGTCTCGGTGGTCAGGTCGAGGGCCGGGACCACGGGAGTGGCCGGGACGGGGACGATGAGCGGAAGGACCATGTGGGGGACTCCGATGTCGGGGGCGCAGGGGACGCCCTGGCTGCGGGAGGTCGGCACCGCCTGTGGTGCCTGTGACGCGTGTGACGTATGTGGTTTCGCCGTCGACCGTACCGAAGGTGAGAGCGCCGCGCGCGCTCTGCCACACTGACCGGCGTGACCAACACCCCTGATCTCGCCCTCTGGCTGCCCCTCCCCGACGTCGCCGAGCGCCTCGGCGTGCGTCTGTCCGACGTGCGGAGGATGGTCGACGAGCGGCAGCTGATCGCCCTGCGTCGCGGGGAGCGCAAGGTGCTGTCGGTGCCCGCAGCCTTCCTCGGCGAGAGCGAGCCCTTGCCGGAGCTCGCGGGGACCTTCACGGTCCTGGCGGATGCCGCCTTCTCCGACGAGGAGATCGTCGAGTGGATGTTTGCCCGCGACGAGAGCCTGCCCGGTGGCCCGACGCCGATCGAGGCGATCCGCGCGGGGTTCAAGACCGAGGTGCGGCGCCGCGCGATGGAGGAGGCCTGAGGCCCGTGGCGCGGCGCACCGTGCGTCGCGCAACCGGGCCGGCGCGGCTCAGGTGCTGCGGGCCGTCGTCAGGTCGATGAGCTCGTCGAGCACCCGTCGGGCGGGCTCGGCGACGCCCGTCGCCTCAGCGAGCGCGGCCCGAGCGGTCTCGGCCCCGTGGCTGATGTCGGCCTCGACGCCCTCGAGCGCGCCGGTGTCGACGATGAGCGCGCGGAAGGAGTCGACCTCGCTGCTCGTCAGGTCGGGCGCGCCGAGCCACTGGTCGACCCGCGTCGTCGACACGTCGTCGGCGCCGGCGAGGGTGCGGGCGATGAGCACGGTGCGCTTGCCCTCGCGCAGGTCGTCGCCGGCCGGCTTGCCCGTGACGTCCGGGTCGCCGAAGACGCCGAGCACGTCGTCGCGCAGCTGGAAGGCCACGCCGAGCGCCACCCCGTAGCGGGAGAGCGCCGCGAGGTCGCTCGGGCCGAGCCCGCCGGCCGTGGCGCCGATGAGGAGGGGGTGCTCGATCGAGTACTTGGCGCTCTTGTAGGTGATGACGTGGCGGGCCTGGTCGACCCGTGCGTCGTCGGCGAGCTGGTGCCAGGGGCGCATCGAGGTGACGATGTCGAGGAACTGACCGGCCATGAGCTGGCCGCGCATCCGCTCGAAGGCGGGGCGTGCGGCGGCGAGTGCCTCGGGCGGCAGCCCCGAGCCGGCGTAGAGGTCGTCGCACCAGCCGAGGCAGAGGTTGCCGGCGAGGATCGCCCCGGCGACGCCGAAGTGGTCGGGGTCGCCGTGCCAGGCGCGCTCGGCGTGGGCGCGGGAGAGGGCCCGGTGCGTCGCGGGCTGGCCGCGGCGGGTCTCGCTGTCGTCCATGACGTCGTCGTGGATGAGTGCAGCGGCCTGGAAGAGCTCCATGGAGGCGGCGAGCGAGATCGCGCCCTCGTGGTCGTCGCGGCCGGCGGCGCGCCAGCCCCAGTAGGCGAAGCCGGCCCGCAGGCGCTTGCCGCCCCGCAGGAGGGTGCGCACAGGAGTGGTCAGGTCGGCGACCTCGGGGCCGACCTCGGCGAGCTCGACCTCCCAGCGGTCCAGCTCGGCGTCGATGCGGTCCTGGACCCGCGAGCGCAGGTCGTCCAGGTCCAGCGGGTGCGGCACGTCGGCTCCAGGTGGCGAAGGGGGTGTCGGTGTCCCGTGCTCGGATCACGGGATCGCGACCAGCCTACGTCGACCGGGGTTGACGCGATGTCCGCCCCCCGGGCTACTGTGTTCGAACAGGTGTTCGAGTGGAGGGAGCGGTCATGGTCAGGGTCGTCGAGGAGCCCATCGAGGTGCGCGTGGGGGGTGCATCGCCGGAGCAGTTCCTGTGGCGGGGGCGGCTCTACCGGGTGATGGAGGTCGTCGACCACTGGGAGGAGCGGTGCGCGTGGTGGCGCGGGGCCGACCGGCCGCTCGCCCAGGTCCCGCTGACCCGGCAGGTCTGGCGGGTCAGTGCCCAGCGCGGCCGCAGCAGCACCCCGGGGGTCTACGACCTGGGCGTCGACGCGTCGGACGAGGCCACCCCGGGTGGGGGCGCCCCCGGCTGGCTGCTCCTGCGGACCCAGGACTGAGGTGGCGATGATGGGTGCTCTGCCCGTGCTCGACCCCGATCGTCTCGATGCCGCGCTCGACCTGCTCGCCGCAGCCGGCGAGAGCCTGGCCGCGGCCCACATGGCCGCCTCCGTGGCCGGTCGCAGCGCCGGTACCAAGCTGGCCGTCCTGCGGGCGGCGGCTGCGGTGCTCTCGGTGCGCGGTCGTTCGCCGGGGGCCGCCCGGGGACACGGTCCGGTCGACGTGTGGCACCTGCTGCCGCGGGTCGCGCCCGAGCTGACCGAGTGGGCGGACTTCTTCGCGACCGTCCTGCCCGAAGGGGGCTCCCGCCCCGGCCACGGGGCGTCCGGGCCGATGTCGGTCCGGGAGGTCGACGACCTGCTCCGCCAAGGGGAGGACTTCGTGCGGATCGTCTCCGGCGTGCTCGGGCTGCCCCCGGTCCGGGTCGTCGGGGAGCTGGCCGCGATCCCCCCTTCGCGCGACCTCGCAGCGCACGACCTCGCAGCGCACGACCTCGAGGACGCGCGGCGAAGGGGTGGTGCCGGGTGACCTTCGCCCACCTGCACGTGGCCTCGGGGTTCTCCCTTCGCCACGGCACGACGACACCGGAGGACCTCGTGGCCCGGGCCGCGGAGCTCGGGCAGCCGGCACTCGCCCTCACCGACCGCGACGGGCTCTACGGGGCGGTGCGCTTCGTCCGGGCCGCGACCGCGGCCGGCATCGCGCCCGTGCTCGGGGTCGACCTCGCGGTCGACGGCGGCGGGCGCGCCCCCGAGCGTCGGCGCACCCCGGTGCGCGGGGGAGCCGAGGTCGACCCGCGTCACCCGCGGGTCACCGTGCTCGCCCGGGGGGCGGGTGCCGGGGTGCCGCACGGGGTCGGCTGGGCGCGGCTGTGCCGGCTCGTCAGCGAGGTGCACCTCACGGGTGAGCGCGGCGAGGCCGTCGCGACCGCGGCGATGATCGCCCGGCACGCCGCGGCCCCCGGGGCTGACGAGCCGGCCCCGCTGCTCGTCCTGCTCGGCCCGACCTCCGACGTCGGCGCCGCGCTGCTCGCCCGACGTCCCGACGTGGCCCGCGAGCGGCTGCAGGCCTGGCAGCGGGTGCTGCCGGCCGGGGCGCTCGCCATCGAGGTCGTCGACCACGGCGGACCGCCCGGCACCCCCGCGTCGACCGGGCACGCCGCCCACCTGCTCGGGCTCGCTGACGCCTGCGGGGTCCCGGCCGTGCTCACCGCGGCAGTGCGTCATCTCCACCCGCACGACGCGACGACCGCCGACGTCCTCGACGCGACCCGACGACTCGTCGTCCTCGACGCCCGGCACCTCGACCGGGTGACGACCGCCGGGCACCTCGCCGACGACGCGACGATGGTCGAGCACGCCCACCGGGTGGCGAGCGTGCTCGGTGGCGGTGCGGGCGGCTTCGCCTGCGCGAGTCCCCGGCAGCGGGCCGCGGCGCTGCTCGAGGCGACGGTGCGCACGGCGGTGGAGTGCGCGCTCGACGACCGCAAGGACCTCGGCATCGGGCGGGTCCACCTGCCCGAGGCGAGTGTGCTCGGGCTGCCCCCCGACGCGGACCCGCAGGTGGTGCTCGCGCAGCGCTGCCGGGCCGCGATCGGCGCGCGCTACCCCGATGCGTCGCCGGCGGTGCTGCGGCAGGTCGAGGAGCGTCTGGCCGACGAGCTCGACGTCGTCGAGGCGCTGGGCTACCCGACCTACTTCCTCACCGTCGCCGAGGTCGTCGACCTCATCACCGGCGCGGGGGTGCGGGTCGCCGCCCGTGGCTCCGGCGCCGGCAGCCTGATCAACCACCTGCTCGGCATCAGCGCGATCGACCCGATCCGGCACGACCTGCTCATGGAGCGTTTTTGCTCGCCGCTACGGGCCGAGCTGCCCGACATCGACATCGACGTCGAGTCGGCCCGCCGCACCGAGATGTACGAGCTGATCCTCCAGCGCTTCGGCCGCGACCGGGTGACCTGCGTGTCGATGATGGACACCTACAAGGCACGGCACGCGATCCGCGACGTCGGCGCCGCGCTCGGGGTGCCCCCGGCCGAGGTCGACGAGATCGCCAAGGCCTTCCCGCACATCCGGGCCAAGGACGTGCGCTCGGCGATGGCCGAGCTGCCCGAGCTGCGCACCCGCAGCCTCGACGGCGGACGCCTGACGACGCTCTTCGACCTCGTCGAGCGGCTCGACGGGCTGCCCCGGCACATCGCCCTGCACCCGTGCGGGGTCGTCCTGTCCGATGGCGGGCTGCTCGACCGCACCCCGGTCGAGTCGAGCTGGCTGGGCTTCCCGATGAGCCAGTTCGACAAGGACGACGTCGAGGCGCTCGGGCTGCTCAAGCTCGACGTCCTCGGCATCCGGATGCAGTCGGCGATGGCGCACGCCGTCGGCGAGGTCGAGCGGGTCACGGGGGAGCGGGTCGACCTCGACGACCGCTCCGACGTGCCGCTCGACGACCCGGCGACCTTCGCGATGATCCGCACGACGCGCACGCTCGGGTGCTTCCAGATCGAGAGCCCGGGGCAGCGCGAGCTCATCGGCAAGCTCGCGCCGAGCGTCTTCGACGACCTGATCATCGACATCTCGCTCTTCCGCCCCGGCCCGGTGAAGTCCGACATGATCCGCCCCTTCCTCGAGGCGCGGCACGGGTGGAGCCGGCCGCAGTTCCTCCACGACCGGCTCGTGCCCGCGCTCGCCGAGACCGAGGGGGTCGTCGTCTTCCACGAGCAGATGCTGCGGATCATCGCCGAGACGACCGGCGCGACCCTCGCCCAGGCCGACGAGGTGCGCCGCACGATGGGCAGCCCCGACGGGCAGGCGCGCATCGAGGCGTGGTGGCGTCCGGCGGCGGCCGCGCGCGGGTACCCGCCGGAGGACGTCGACCGCATCTGGGCGGTGCTCGCGGCCTTCGCGTCCTTCGGCTTCTGCAAGGCGCACGCGGCTGCCTTCGCCATGCCGACCTACCAGTCGGCCTGGCTCAAGGCGCACCATCCCGCGGCCTTCCTCGCCGGCGTGCTCACCCACGACCCGGGCATGTACCCCAAGCGGCTGCTCCTCGAGGAGGCCCGGTCGCTCGGCATCACGGTCCTCGGCGTCGACGTCAACGCGAGCACGGGGGAGTACCGCGTCGAGCGCGCCCCCGTCCCCGGTCGGGCACCGGACGATCCCGACCTGCCCGACGGGTCGCCGTGGGCGATCCGGCTCTCGCTGGCCGACGTCAAGGGCATGAGCGAAGGGGAGGTCGCCCGCGTCGTCGCCGGGGCCCCCTTCGACTCGCTCGCCGATTTTTGGCAGCGGGCGCAGGTGAGCCGGCCGGTCGTCGAGCGGCTCGTCCTCGTCGGGGCCTTCGACGCGGTGCACGGCACCGGCGCCGACCGGGCCGGGCCGGGGCTCGGCAGCCGCGGGCGGCTCACCCGGCGGGATCTGCTGCTGCATGTCGCCGAGCTCGACCGGTGGTCGCGGGCGAGCGCGGGTCGGTCACGCGGCGCGCGGGGCCGGGGTACCGGTGGCCTGGGTGCGCGGGGACGGTCGTCCGAGGCGCCGGCCTGGGCGGCCGGACGGCCGGGCGCCCAGCAGGTGCGCACGGGCACGACGACCACGCCGGTCGCGAGCCAGTTGACCCTCGACCTCGGCGACTCCCCGGAGCTCGGCGAAGGCGTCGGTCTGCCCGAGATGAGCATCCCCGACCAGGTGAGCGCCGAGCTGGAGATCCTCGGGCTCGACGCCTCGCGGCACGTCATGGACTTCTACGCGCCGATGCTCGAGGCGCTCGGGGTGACCCGCAGCGCGGACCTGCTCTCGGTGCGCAGCGGTGCCCAGATCCTCGCTGCGGGGGTCAAGGTCGCGACCCAGACCCCACCGATCCGCTCCGGGCGTCGGGTCGTCTTCCTCACCGTCGACGACGCGACCGGGCCGGTCGACGCGACCTTCTTCGAGGACGTGCAGGGGCCCTACGCGGCGACGATCTTCCACTCCTGGCTGCTCCTCGTGCGCGGCACGATCCGGCGCGCGGGGCCGCGCGGGGTCTCGGTGCTCGCCTCCGGCGCGTGGGAGCTGTCGACGCTGTGGGAGGCATGGCAGCGCGGCGGCATCACCGCCGTGCACGCCGCGCTCGACGAGGCCGACGAGCTCGCCCGGGCCCGTGATGCCGCGCACCAGCAGCCGGCCGGGCACCGGGTGCTCGTCCACGCTTCGGGCTTCCGGCAGTCGCCGTGGGCCGACACCCGACCGGCGGGCACCGGTGTCGAGCCCCCGCGCAAGCTGTGGCACTCCTCGCCCGGCAGCTCCGGCCACTGAGGGGGCGAGGCCGGCCGGGGCGGCCCCCTTCGCCTCGGTCAAAGACACCGCGCGTGCCGGGAGACGCGACGTGTCTTTGACAGAGAGGAGTCAGGGCGGGGGATGTCTCGCACGAACCGTGCGACGGTAGGTGAATGCCCCACACGGATGACGCGACGCTGACCACGGTCCTGGACCTCGAGCGCGAGCTGCAGTCGCCGCAGACGCGGGCCGATGCCGGGCGTCTGCGCGACCTCATCGCCCCGGACTTCGAGGAGGTCGGGGCGTCCGGCCGGGTGTGGGACCGCGACTCGATCCTTGCGATGCTCGAGTCGGAGTCCGCGGGCCCCGACTCGCCGACCATCGAGATCGACGACCTGCGAGCCCGGACCATCGCACCAGGCGTCGTCCGGGTCTCATGGACGTCGGCCCAAGGGGAGCGCCGCGCGCGACGCACGTCGATCTGGTGCGAACGGGATGGAGGCTGGCGCCAGGTCCATCACCAGGGGACTCTCCTGACCTGACGGGGCGGGGAGGCCGAAGGGGGTGTCACCCCCGCCGACTAGGGTTGGAGGCATGAACGACGAGCGAGCGTGGCGCCGTGGCGGCAGCGGGGTCGAGGGCAATGTCCGGACCGCCGCGATCTGGACCCAGGTGCGCGCGCTCAGCGAGTCCCGTCAGCGTGAGCTCTCCCGGCCGCTGCGGGTCCTCGACCTCGGCGGCGGCACGGGTGGGCTGGCCGTCGCGCTCGCAGAGCAGGGCCACACCGTCACCGTCGTCGACCCCAGCCCCGACGCGCTCGCCTCGATGAGTCGCCGGGTCGCCGAGTCGCCGGCCGCCGAGCGGATCACCGCCGTGCAGGGCGACGCCGACACCCTCGCCGGCATCGCCCCGCCCGGCACCGTCGACCTGCTCTCCTGCCACGGCACCCTCGAGTACGTCGACGATCCCGAGGCCACCCTCGCCCGCATCGCCGAGGTCCTCGCCCCCGGTGGGCACCTCTCGCTCGTCACCGCGCAGCGCGTCGCCGCCGTCATCTCGCGAGCCCTCGCCGGGCGCTTCGACCAGGCGACCACTGCCCTCACCAGCCCTGACGGACGGTGGGGCGAAGAGGACCCCGTGCCGCGCCGCTTCGACCGGGCCGCCCTGACCGAGATGCTCACCCGGGCTGGCTTCACGACCCTCGAGACACGTGGGGTGCGCATCTTCAGCGATGTCGTGCCGAGCACCTTCGTCGACACCGAGGCCGAGCGCCGGGCGCTACTGGCCCTCGAGGAGCTCGCCTCCGCCGACGCCGGTCGCACCGGTCTGTCGGCGCTCGGTGGCGCCGTCCACCTCATCGCCCGCCGCGACTGACCGCTCATGAGCCGGCGTCAGTACCGGCCCCCACCGCGGGCCGGCCAGGGCCCCCCGGATGACACCGGGTGCACGATCCTGCACGTCGACATGGACGCCTTCTTCGCGTCCGCCTCCCTCATCGCCCACCCCGAGCTCGTCGGCACCCCCGTCATCATCGGCGGCGGCAACCGCGGCGTCGTGCTCTCCGCGACCTACGAGGCCCGGGCCTTCGGGGTCACCTCGGCCATGCCGATGGGCCGTGCCCGGCGGCTGTGCCCGCAGGCGACCGTCCTGCCGCCCGAGCACGAGCTCTACTCGCGGATCAGCGCGGCGATCATGGCGACCTTCGCCGACATCACCCCCTTCGTCGAGCCGCTGAGCAGCGACGAGGCCTTCCTCGACGTCGCCGGCGCGGTGCGCCTCATGGGCTCGCCGGCGACGATCGCACAGCGCATCCGGGACACCGTCGCCGACGAGCAGGGCATCACCTGCTCCGTCGGCGTCGCGAGCACGAAGTTCGTCGCCAAGCTCGCCTCCGGCCTGGCCAAGCCCGACGGGCTGCTCGTCATCCCCGCGGACGAGGTCGTCACCTTCGTCCAGCAGCTGCCCGTCGGGGCCCTGTGGGGAGTCGGCGACAAGACCGAGGAGGCGCTCGCCCGCCTCGGGCTGAAGACCGTCTCCGACATCGCCCACACCCCCCGCGCCACCCTGGTCCGTGCGCTCGGCGAGGCGACCGGCAACCACCTGCACGACCTCGCCTGGGGGAGGGACCCGCGGTCCGTCGAGCCGGTGCGCCGTGAGCGCTCCATCGGCAACGAGCGCACCTTCGACCACGACGTCGACGACCCCGAGGTCGTCCACCGCACCCTGCTCGCGCTCGCGGACAAGGCGGCCTCCCGGTTGCGGGCCGCCGGCCTCGTCGGGCGGACGGTGAGCATCAAGGTGCGCTTCGCCGACTTCACGACGATCAGCCGCTCCCGCTCCCTTCGCGATGCCACCGACGTCTCCCGCGACATCGCGGCGCTGGCCCGTGAGCTCTACGACGCCCTCGGCCTGCAGCGGGCCAGGGTGCGGCTCGTCGGGGTGCGCGTCGAGCAGCTCTCCGAGGCCTCGTCCACGCCGGTGCAGGTGGCGCTCGACGAGCCCGAGCACGGCTGGCGGGAGGCTGACCGCGCGGTCGACCGCGCGAGCGCGCGCTTCGGGGCGGGCAGCGTGCGCCCGGCCAGCCTGCTCGGTGACCGGGGCCGAGCGGGACGCCGGCCTACCGCAGGCCGCGGCCGCGACCTAGACTGAGGAGACCACGGCGGTCCTTTCGCCGTGGGGACCCGCGGGCACCGCCCGCACGAGACCAGGTTCGTAGGGAGGTCACCGTGGCGCTGTCAGAGCGCGAGCGGCAGATGCTCGAGGAGATGGAAGAGGCCATCCGGGCCGAAGACCCTCGCTTTGCCTCGCAGATGAAGGGGACGCACTCCGGTCATGACCGGCGCCGTGTCGCCATCGGCGTCATCGGCGCCATCGTCGGGCTCGGCCTGGTGCTGCTCGGCATCAACACCACCCTGTGGATCGGCGTCGCCGGCTTCGCCCTCATCGTCGCCTCGGTCGCGGTCGCCGTCACCCCCGGTGGCGGCAGCGAGGGCATCGGCGGTCTCGGACTCGTCGGGGACGACGGCACGGTCCGCCCGGCCCGTCAGCGCAAGACGAAGGGGGCCAAGGCGCGCGCGTCTGCCCGGTCCGGCACCTTCATGCAGCGGCTCGAGCAGCGCTGGGAGGAGCGCCGCAGCAAGGGTCAGGGCTGGTAGTCCTTCGCGACGGCCGCGGGCAGATGTCCGGGGTCGTCAGTGGGCGATGATGCCCACGGTCCACGTGACCGCGATGATGAGCGCCGCGGACAGCTCGATGCCCATGCTGTGCAGGACACCGCGCAGCGCGGCCTTCGTCGCCTGCCAGGCGCGGTCGAGATCGCGGAAGCGGACGTACTCGGCGGCGAAGACCCCGAGGACGAAGCCGACCGGGAGGCCGACGACCGGGATGACGAAGAAGCCGATGATCGCGCCCACGACGCCCAGGGTGAGCGTCAGACCGCCGACACCGTCGCGCTTCATGCGCCGCCCCGGGATGAGGAACTGCAGCAGTAGCGTCACCGCGTAGATCACCGCGACGATGCCGAAGGTCACCCAGGCCGTCGTGCCGCCCGTGAAGCCGGCCCACACGAGGACGGCGGCGACGCAGAGCAGGAGACCCGGCAGGACCGGGATGACGATGCCGAGGACACCGATGACGAAGATGACGATGCCGACCGCCAGAGCGATCGACGTCGGGTCGTGGGTGGCCTCGGCGGCCAAGGTCAGCATGCGGCGGTGCCGCTCAGCGCTCGTCGACGGAAGCTCGGGCCGGGCGCTCTCGCCACGCGTGCAGACCGTGGACTCCCGCGGTGGTCGTCTGCGGGCAAGGGCGTTATCAAGGTGGCGTTCACGTGAGGCCTCATCTCATGCACATGGCGTGGACATGCGAGCCCACTGTCAACCTGCCACAGACGTCCCGCGTAGCAGCCTGTGCGCACGGAGTCCCGAACGAGCTCAGGAGTGCTCAGCGACATACTTTTGCATGCGCTCGAGTATGGTCGCGCGGTACGGAATGGCCTGCGCGAAATTCAGCGGCGTCGCCCCGAGCTTCGACGGCGTCTCGAAATCGAGTGTCACCGGCTGCCTGAACCACAGATCGTAGATGGGCTCGAGGTCCTCGTCGGTGAACTTCATGCGAAGCACCTCGCAGAAGACCAGTCCACCGCGTGGGCTGACGGCGTTGACATCGGCCCCGAGCGCGATCAGTTGTTCAGCGATCGCGAGGTCCTTCGCGATGTCGTGCTCGACCTGCCCGAACAGCACGTGCAGCTCCGTATAGCCCTCCGAGTTCGGTGGCCCCAGGTGCGTGCCGTGGTCGAGCAGCCACTGAGTGGTCGCGTAGCGCGACTCGAGGTCCGTGTTGCCCAGAGCCGCCATCAGCAGGCTCTTGCCGTCAGCGCGAGGCGCGCCAAGGCCAGCGCCCTCGGCCGCTGCGATGAACTCGGCAGTCGGCTTCATGCGTGCGATCAGGTCGAGTGCCTTCATTCGAAACGGGGTCCTTCGGTCAGGTCAGGCATCTCCGGAGGGTCGTGGATCGGTCCCGCTCAGCGCTCGTCGACGGGAGCTGAGGCCGGGGTGCCTTCGTCGAGGCTGGCCGACTCGTCGTCGATCTCGGCGAGGTCCTTCAGCGCCGGGATGTGCTCACGCCCGTGGTGGGCGCAGAAGAGCAGTTCGCCCCCGGCGTGGAGCCGAGCGCGCACGTAGGCCTTGGCTCCGCAGCGGTCGCAGCGGTCGGCTGCGGTCAGGGGGCTGGCCAGAGTCGCGTTCACGTGGTGCCTCATTTCATGCGTCGTTCCGTGGACGTCCGAGACAACAGTCAAACACGCCGATCCCTTCCCGACCTGCACCCGCGGGGTCGTGGCGTGACCGAGGGCACAGGAGTCCGGGCCTGCGACACCACCGAGGTGCAGCCTCCCGGGCGGTGTCGGCGGCGCGGACTACCCTGCGAGACGTCCACCTCCGACCGACGACAAGGCAGGCTCCCTTCGTGCCTCCGGCTGCCAGCACCGCCAAGAAGACCGCGAGCAGCAAGACCGCGCAGGACTACACCGCGCACCACCTGCAGGTCCTCGAGGGGCTCGAGGCCGTCCGCAAGCGGCCGGGCATGTACATCGGCTCGACCGACCAGCGCGGCCTCATGCACTGCATGTGGGAGATCATCGACAACGCGGTCGACGAGGCCCTCGGCGGCCACGGTGACCGGATCGAGGTCCTCCTGCACGCCGACGGCTCGGTCGAGGTCCGGGACAACGGTCGTGGCATCCCGGTCGACATCGAGCCGCGCACCGGTCTGACCGGCGTCGAGGTCGTCTACACCAAGCTGCACGCCGGCGGGAAGTTCGGCGGCGGATCGTACACGGCCTCCGGTGGACTGCACGGCGTCGGCGCCTCGGTCGTCAACGCGCTCTCCTCGCGCCTGGACGTCGAGGTCGATCGCGCCGGCAAGACCTATGCCATGAGCTTCCGCCGTGGGGAGCCCGGCACCTTCTCCGACGTCGCCGGTGCGAAGGGGGCGAAGTCCCCGGACAACGACTTCAGCCCGTACGACAAGGGCAGCGAGCTCGAGGTCGTCGGCAAGGCCAAGCGCGGGGTCACCGGCACCCGGGTGCGCTACTGGGCCGACCCCCAGATCTTCCTCAAGGGTGCCGACATCGACCGCGAGGCCCTGGCCGCGCGCGCCCGCCAGACCTCCTTCCTCGTGCCGGGGCTGACGATCGTCGTGCGCGACGAGCGCGGTGACGAGGCGATCGAGGAGGTCTTCCACCACGAGGGCGGCATCAGCGAGTTCGTCGACTACCTCGCGCCCGATGCGCCGGTCACCGACGTGTGGCGGCTCGAGGGCACGGGCACCTTCACCGAGACGGTGCCGGTCCTCGACGCCAAGGGGCACATGACCCCGACCGAGGTCGAGCGTGAGTGCGGGGTCGACATCGCCCTGCGGTGGGGCACCGGCTACGACGCCAAGGTCTCCTCCTTCGTCAACATCATCTCGACGCCGAAGGGCGGAACCCACGTCTCCGGCTTCGAGCAGGCCCTGCTCAAGGTCTTCCGCAAGCAGCTCGAGGTCAATGCCCGCAAGCTCAAGGTCGGCAACGACAAGGTCGACAAGGACGACGTGCTCGCCGGACTGACCGCGGTCGTGACCGTGCGCCTGGCCGAGCCGCAGTTCGAGGGGCAGACCAAGGAGGTGCTCGGGACCAATGCCGTGCGCTCGATCGTCAGCAAGGTCGTCGAGACCGAGCTGACCAGCCTGCTCACCTCGACCAAGCGGGCCGAGAAGCAGATGGCCGGTCAGCTGCTCGAAAAGGTCGTCGCCGAGATGAAGTCGCGCATCTCCGCGCGGCTGCACAAGGAGACCCAGCGCCGCAAGAACGCCCTCGAGACCTCGTCCCTGCCGCCGAAGCTGCGCGACTGCCGCAGCAGCGACGTCGAGGCCACGGAGCTCTTCATCGTCGAGGGCGACTCGGCGATGGGCACGGCCAAGGAGGCGCGCAACAGCGAGTTCCAGGCCCTGCTGCCCATCCGCGGCAAGATCCTCAACGTGCAGAAGGCCGCGGTCGGCGACATGCTCAAGAACGCCGAGTGCGCCTCGATCATCCAGGTCATCGGGGCCGGCTCCGGCCGCAGCTTCGACGTCGACGCCGCGCGGTACGGCAAGGTCATCATCATGACCGACGCCGATGTCGACGGCGCCCACATCCGCACGCTGCTGCTCACCCTCTTCTTCCGGTACATGCGTCCCCTCGTCGAGGCGGGCAAGGTCTTCGCGGCCGTGCCGCCGCTGCACCGCATCGAGGTCGTCAACCCGGGGTCGAAGAAGAACGAGCTGATCTACACCTACTCCGAGGCGGAGATGCGCAAGAAGCTCGCGTCGCTGACCTCACGGGGCAAGAACATCAAGCAGCCGATCCAGCGGTACAAGGGTCTGGGTGAGATGGATGCCGACCAGCTCGCCGAGACGACGATGGACCCACGCCACCGGATGCTGCGCCGGGTGACGACCGAGGACCTTGAGATCGCCGAGCAGGTCTTCGAACTGCTCATGGGCAAGGACGTCGACCCCCGTCGCGACTTCATCGTCTCGTCGGCCGATCAGCTCGACCGGGAGCGCATCGACGCCTGACCTGTGACGGCACGTCACGATTGCGACGAAAGTTCGGCGCGTCGGCGCGTCAGTTGTTGCGCCGGTGCGTGGCGTGGGTCACGGTAAGGGGATTGGTGCGCACCAGCGCGCCCCGACCCAGGGAGGACACATGTCCGACGTCGCCACCTCGGACCATGCCGCAGGGGAGGAGCAGACCGAGCTCAAGCGGGTCATGGGGCCCAAGCTCCTGCTGCTCTTCATCGTGGGAGACATCCTCGGCACGGGGGTCTACGCGCTGACGGGTGACGTGGCGGCCGAGGTGGGCGGAGCGGCCTGGGCGCCCTTCCTCGCGGCCTTCATCGTCGCGACGATGACGGCCTTCTCCTACCTCGAGCTCGTGACGAAGTACCCCAAGGCCGGCGGCGCCGCGACCTTCATCCA
Organism: Janibacter hoylei PVAS-1; assembly: GCF_004025845.1. NCBI lineage: Bacteria > Bacillati > Actinomycetota > Actinomycetes > Micrococcales > Intrasporangiaceae > Janibacter > Janibacter hoylei. The sequence goes on along the minus strand of NZ_PIPF01000007.1, from coordinate 334,692 downwards.
CAAGGCCTTTGGCGTTCACTTCCTCACCTTCATCGTGGCCTTCGCCGTCATGTGCTCCGGCATCACGTCTGCGTCGACGGCCTCCAACGCCTTCGCAGGCTTCCTGCGTGACGGGCTCGGCCTGGAGTGGGAGGCCGGCTCGACGCCGCTGCTCTTCGTCGCCCTCGCCTTCATGACCGTCATCGCGCTCATCAACCTGCGCGGTGTCGGCGAGTCGGTCAAGGCCAATGTCGTGCTCACGCTCGTCGAGCTCTCCGGCCTGCTGCTCATCATCTTCGTCGGCCTCTACGCGGTGACGCAGGGCAAGGCGGACTTCTCCCGCGCGATGGTCTTCGAGAGCCCGAGCGACAAGAGCACCTTCATTGCCATCTCCATGGCGACGGCGCTCGCCTTCTTCGCCATGGTCGGCTTCGAGGACTCGGTCAACATGGCCGAGGAGACCCACGAGCCGGCGAAGATCTTCCCCAAGGTCATGCTCAGCGGCTTGGCGATCACCGGTGTCATCTACGTCCTCGTCTCGATCACCGCGGTCGCCCTCGTGCCCGTCGGTGAGCTCGTCAGCGGGGAGCAGTCGGCGCTGACCCAGGTCGTCGCGACCGGCGCGCCGGGCCTGCCCTTCGACAAGATCTTCCCCTTCATCGGCATGTTCGCCGTGGCCAACTCGGCACTGATCAACATGCTCATGGCCTCGCGTCTCGTCTACGGCATGTCGCGCCAGGAGGTCCTGCCCCCCGGACTGGGCATCGTGCACAAGACGCGCCAGACGCCGTGGGTCGCGATCCTCTTCACGACCCTGATCTCCTACGGCCTGATCAGCTACGTCGTCCTGGGCAGCGGGTCGACCGTCGTCTCGCTCCTCGGTGGTACGACCTCGCTGCTGCTGCTGGCCGTCTTCACGATCGTCAACATCGCGGTCCTCGTGCTGCGCCGCGACGACGTCGGGCGGGAGCACTTCAAGACCCCGACCTTCCTGCCGATCGTCGCCGCACTGACCTGCGCCTTCCTCGTCGGCCCGTGGGCCCGCAACGAGGAGCAGCAGCAGCAGTACGAGATCGCCGGTGGCCTGCTGGCCCTCGGCGTCGTCCTCTGGGCGATCACCTGGTTCATCAACCGCGCGGTCTACGCCAAGAAGACCTACATGCGCGACCCGGAGCACATCGACCACGACTGAGCTCCGCAGCGCGAAGGGGGCGGCACCGGATCACCGGTGCCGCCCCCTTCGTCATGCGCATTTCCCTAGGGAAATACGGCGGGGGTGCACATTTCCCTAGGGAAATACGGCGGGGGTGCGTATTTCCCTAGGGAAATGTGGGTGAGGGTGGTGATTTCCCTAGGGAAATGTGGGTGAGGGTGGTGATTTCCCTAGGGAAACGCGCGGGTGGGGTGGTCAGAGCGAGCCGATGCCGCCGATCACCGCGGGGGCGGGGGAGCCGGAGCCGTCACGGCGGCCGTCGGCCTCGGGCAGCGTGATCGCCACCCCGTTGGGCTGGGCGGCGCGGGCGCCGGCCCGGCCCACCCAGGCGAGCAGCAGGCCGTCCTCACCCTTGAGGAAGCGGTGCGCGCGCACGCCGGCAGTGGCGCGGCCCTTGCCGGGGTACTCGTCGAAGCTGGTGACCTTCCACGACCCGGCATCAGTGCCCGGCAGCGCGTCGGAGGAGCCCGAGACGGTGACGACGATGTTGTCGCGGTTGAGGTCGACGGCACCGAAGAAGACGACCTTGGCGTCGTCGCCGAGACGGATGCCGGCGATGCCACCACCGCTGCGGCCCTGCGGGCGCACGTCACCGGCAGAGAAGTGCAGCAAGCTTGCCTGGTCGGTGACGAAGACGAGCTGCTCCTCGCCGGTCGTCAGCTCGACGGCCCCGACGACCCGGTCGCCGTCCTTGAGCGAGATCGCCTCCCACGAGCTGCCCTTGGGGTAGTCGGTCGTCACCCGCTTGACGACGCCCCGAGCCGTGCCGAGGGCCAGGCCGGGTGAGTCGGGGGACAGGCTCATCAGGGTCAGGGGCACCTCGTCGGCGACCAGGTCGACATAGGCCGCGAGAGGAGCCCCGCCCGACAGCGTGGGCGCGCCGTTGGACGGCGGCAGCGTCGGCAGCTCGAGTGCGCCCAGACGCACCACGCGCCCCGCGGAGGTGACGACGGCCAGCTCGCCGCGTGCGGTCGTGCGCACGGCGGCGACGATCGCGTCGTGCTTGGCTCGACCCCCGTCGCGCGAGAGCGGCTCGGCATCACTCGTGCGGGCCAGCAGCCCGGTGCTCGAGAGCAGCACCCAGCAGGGGTCGTCGGCGACCTCGAGCGGCGTGGAGGCCGCAGCCGGCTGGCCAGCGGACTCGAGCAGGACCGTGCGCCGGGGGTCGCCGTGCTTCTTGGCGACCTCGGCCAGCTCGCTCGAGATGAGCTTGGTCAGGACCTTGTCGTCGCCGAGGATCTCCTCGAGGGCCGCGATCTGCTCGAGCAGCTCGCTCTGCTCCTTTTCGAGCTCGATCCGGGAAAACTTCGTGAGCCGGCGCAGCTGCAGGTCGAGGATGAAGGTCGCCTGGACCTCCGAGAGGTCGAAGACCTCCTGCAGGCGGGTGCGGGCGATCGCCGCGTCGTCGCTGCTGCGGATGACCTGGATGACCTCGTCGATGTCGAGGATCGCGATGAGCAGGCCCTCGACGAGGTGCAGCCGCTCGCGCCGCTTGGCGAGGCGGTACTCGCTGCGCCGCCGCACGACGTCGCGCCGGAAGTCGACGTAGACCGTGAGCAGCTCCTTGAGCCCCATGGTCCGCGGTCGGCCGTCGACGAGCGCGACGTTGTTGATGGAGAAGGAGTCCTCCATCGGGGTCAGCTTGTACAGCTTGTCGAGGACGGCCTCGGGGTTGAAGCCGTTCTTGATCTCGATGACCAGCTGCATGCCGGACTCGCGGTCGGTGAGGTCCTTGACGTCGGCGATGCCCTGCAGCTTCTTCGACTGCACCGCGTCCTTGATCTTCTCGATGACCTTTTCGGGGCCGACGAGGTAGGGCAGCTCGGTGACGATGATGCCCTGCCGGCGCGGCGAGACCTTGTCGATCCGCGTGGTCGCCCGCGTGCGGAAGCTGCCGCGCCCGGTGAGGTAGGCGTCGCGGATCCCGTCGAGCCCGACGATCCGCCCGCCGCCGGGCAGGTCGGGGCCGGGGACGAACTTCATCAGGTCGTCGAGGCTGGCGTCCGGGTGGGTCAGCAGGTGGCGGGCGGCGCCGATGACCTCGACGAGGTTGTGCGGCGGCATGTTGGTGGCCATGCCGACCGCGATGCCCGTCGTGCCGTTGACGAGGAGGTTGGGGTAGGCCGAAGGGAGGACGTCCGGCTGCGTGAGCTGGTCGTCGTAGTTGGGCACGAAGGGGACGGTGTCCTCGTCCAGGCCCGTGACCATGAGCAGTGCGGCGGGCGCCATCCGTGCCTCGGTGTACCGGCTCGCCGCCGGCCCGTCGTCGAGCGAGCCGAAGTTGCCGTGGCCGTCGACGAGCGGCAGCCGCATGGAGAAGGGCTGGGCCAGGCGCACGAGGGCGTCGTAGATCGCCGAGTCGCCGTGCGGGTGGTACTTGCCCATGACCTCGCCGACGACGCGCGAGGACTTCACGTGGCCGCGCTCGGGGCGCAGGCCCATCTCGCTCATCGAGTAGAGGATGCGGCGGTGGACGGGCTTGAGGCCGTCGCGCGCATCGGGCAGGGCCCGGGCGTGGATCACCGAGTAGCTGTACTCGAGGAAGGCATTGCGCATCTCGTCCGCGACGTCGATGTCGACGATCCGCTCGGGCGCGTCGACGGGTGGGGAGGCGGCAGGACGGCGGGCCATGCGGGCGGTGACTCCTCGTGGGCTGGTGCTGATGAGCCCACCCATCTTCCCCCTTCGCCGCTGTCGGGCCGGGACCGACACACGTGACCTGCCGCGGGGGCGGCACGAGGGGCCCGTGGCAGGATTGGGGACATGACGGAGCTCCCACCGGGATACCCGGTGCTGGCGGAGGCCGACGTCGTCCTGCGGGACGGCTCGGTCTGCAGACTGCGGCCGATCAAGCCGTCCGATGCCGACGGCATCCGGCAATTCCACTCGCGCCAGTCCGACGAGTCGATCTACCTGCGCTTCTTCGCGCCGATGCGGACCCTGAGCGACCGCGACATCAAGCGCTTCACCGAGGTCGACTACCACGACCGGATGGCCTTGGTCGCGACGATCGGCGACGACATCATCGGCATCGGGCGCTACGACCGGGTGAGCCCGCACAGTGCCGAGGTCGCCTTCAACATCTCCGACCACTACCACGGCAAGGGCATCGGGTCGGTGCTGCTCGAGCACCTCGCGGCCATCGCCCACGCCGGCGACATCACCGAGTTCGAGGCGGAGGTGCTGCCGCACAACCGCAAGATGCTCTCCGTCTTCTCCGAGGCCGGCTACCAGGTGAGCCGCCGCCTCGAGGACGGGGTCGTCACCCTCCACTTCGCCATCGAGCCCACTGCCGAGTCGTTGTCGGTGCGCTTCGCCCGCGAGCACCGCGCCGAGTCGCAGAGCGTGCGGGCCATGCTCCACCCGACCTCGGTGGCGGTCATCGGCGCCAGCCGGCGTGAGCGGGCCATCGGCCACCAGGTGCTCAAGCAGGTCCTCGACGGCGGCTTCACCGGTCAGATCCACGCGGTCAACCCGGACGCGGGGGAGATCCTCGGCCTGACGGCCGTGCGCACGGTCGGGGAGATCGAGGGGGGAGTGGAGCTCGCCGTCATCGCGGTGCCCGCCGAGCGGGTGACCCAGGTCGTCCTCGAGTGCGCCGCGGTGGGGGTCAAGACCCTGCTCATCATCTCCTCGGGCTTCGCCGAGGTCGACGAGGCCGGGGCCGCGCGGCAGCAGGAGGTGCTCCGGCTCGCCCGGACCCACGGCATGCGGGTGCTCGGACCCAACTCCTTCGGCCTGATCAACAACGACCCCGCGGTGAGTCTCAACGCGACCCTGACCCCGGTCATCCCGCGCCCGGGCCACCTCGGCCTGTTTTCGCAGAGTGGCGCGCTCGCGATCGCCAACCTCGACTCGGCGGCGCGACGCAACCTCGGCATCTCGGTCTTCGCCTCCGCGGGCAACCGGGTCGACGTCTCCGGCAACGACCTCATGCAGTACTGGGTCGACGACGAGCGCACCCACGCGGTGGGGCTCTATCTCGAGTCGATGGGCAACCCGCGCAAGTTTTCCCGCGTGGCACGTCACCTCGCCTCCAACAAGCCGGTCATCGTCGTCAAGCCGGCGTCGGCGACCTACGGCGCGCCCCCCGGGCACAAGGTCCGCAAGCCCAAGGTCAAGCCGCACGTCTTCGGCTCGATGCTGCAGCAGGCCGGGGTCATCCACTGCGAAAACGTCCACCAGATGTTTGACGTCGCGCAGCTGCTCGTCCACCAGCCGCTGCCGGCGGGGCGCCGCGTGGCCATCGTCGGCAACTCCAGCCAGCTGGCCGCGCTCTGCGCCGACAACGCCACCGAGCGCGGCCTCGAGGTCGTGCACGGTCCGGTCGCCATCCCGACCGAGGCCTCGGCGCGCGAGTTCCAGAGAGCGGTCGACGCCGCCTTCGGTGACCCCGACGTCGACTCCGTCATCGTCTGCTTCATCCCGCCCGTCGGTGCCCTGGACCAGGAGGTCGTCGACGCCCTGCGGCACGCCGCCTCCCGATCCGACAAGCCGTGCGTGGCGACGCTGCTCGGTCTGCGCGGCGTCGACGAAGGGGGTGACGCCGCCTTCCTCCACGAGACCGGCGAGGTTGCCGACGACACCCCGCGCCAGGCGGTGCCGCTCTACCCGATGCCCGAGGAGGCCATCCGGGCACTGGCCCTGGCGACGGACTACGGGCAGTGGCGCGACAAGGACAAGGGCGAGACCGTCGTGCGCGATGGCATCGACCGGTGGGCTGCGCGGGCGCTCCTCGACCGGGTGCTCGAGGAGGACCCGGAGGGCCGAGCCCTCACGAGCGACGAGTCCCGTGAGCTGCTCGCCGCCTACGGCATCGACGTGTGGCCCCGCTTTGAGGTGGCCGACGCCGACGAGGCCGTCGCCATCGCGGAGGAGATCGGCTACCCGGTCGTCGTGAAGTCACTCTCCCCGCTGGTGCGCGGGCAGGCCCTCCTCGAGGGCATCCGCGTCGACCTGCACGACGCGCACGCGGTGCGCTCGGCCTTCGAGACCCTCGACCGGCGGCTGGCGCCGATGGATGCCAACTACTTCGTCGTGCAGCGGATGGCCCGGCCGGGGGTGTCGACGGTGCTCTCGACGCTGGAGGACCCGCTCTTCGGGCCGGTCGTCTCCTTCAGCATCGCGGGGGCGCCGACGACCCTGCTCGACGACATCGCCTACCGGATCCCGCCGCTCACCGACGTCGACGTGCGCGAGCTCGTCGAGGACCTCAAGCTCGCCCCGCTGCTCATGGGGCACGACGGCGCGGCGCCGGTCGACCGGGCGGCGCTCGAGGACATCCTCGGGCGGCTGTCGATCATGTCCGACGACTTCCTCGAGCTGTCGTCGGTCGAGCTCAACCCCGTGGTCGCCCACCCCGAGGGAGCCACGGTGCTCGGCGCCGACGTCATGATCGCGCCGGTGACCCGTCGCCGGATCGACACCGGCGCGCGGAGCCTCACCTGACGCTGGGGCACAATGGCCCACATGCCCGCACCTGCTGATCTCACGGCGATCTCGCTCCCGGACGCCCTCATGGCCGACATCGAGCGCGCGGGCTACTACCCGGCCCTCGTCGCCGACGTCATCAAGGCCGCGGTCGGGTCCGAGGACGTGCACGGTCACCTCGTGCACCAGGAGACGACCTTCGACCAGGACGCCGTGCGGCGGCACATCACGGTCTTCGCCCGCACCGGCACCCGGCTCGTCGTCGCCCACGCCGACGACTTCCCGGACCACTTCTCCGGGGCCCACGAGATCGCCACGGCCACGACCGAGTGCATCCCGCTCCCCTCGGTGCGCGGCGTCATGCTGACCCACGTCGTCGGTGACCCCTCGAGCTATGTGCCCGGGTCCCTCGGCAGCGAGGTCACGCTCACCGTCGGCTGGGGCGCGGTCAGCCGCGTCGACCTGCTGCCCGCGCAGTGCAACGACCCGGACTGCGAGGGCGGCGACCACGGCTACGACGGCACCATCACGAGCGACGACATCGCCCTGCGGATCAGCGCGCAGGCCGAAGGCCGTGAGGCGCTCGATCGCGCCATCGAGTTCGCCCGCGACCTGTCGGCGAGCATCGGGCACCGCCCGCCCGCATGACGCACCACCACTCGCCCCTCCTGCCCGCCACGCCGCGGCTCGACCGCGTGCTGCCGGCCGTCGCGACGAGCCTGGGCGTCCCCGGCCTGACGAAGGGAGGGGACCGCCCCCTTCGTCCCGCCCGCAGGGCCGTCGTCGTCCTCGTCGACGGACTCGGGGCCCAACTGCTCGCCCGTCGGGGTGGGCACGCGCCCTTCCTGCGGCAGCTCCTCCAGGACGCCGACGCCGCCCGCACCATCGACTGCGGCTTCCCGTCGACAACGGCGACCTCGATGGGCACCTTCGGCACCGGCACGCTCGCCGGCGCCCACGGGCTCGTCGGCTACGAGGCCTATGACCCCGACACCGACAGCGTCTTCAACGAGCTGTCGTGGGAGGACGGGCCCGCGCCGCGACGCTGGCAGCCCGCCCCGACGGTCTTCGAGGCCGCTGTGGAGGCCGGCGTCGGCGTCACCCGGATCGGGCCGGGCTTCTTCGACGGGTCGGGCCTGACCGAGGCGGCGCTGCGCGGAGGCTCCTTCGTCGCCGCCTCGAGCCTCGCCCAGCGGGTCGACGCGACGCTGCGCGCCGTGCGGGCCCAGCCGCGCGGGCTGGTCTACCTCTACTGGGGCGACATCGACAAGGTCGGCCACGTCCACGGCTGCGACTCCCACGAGTGGGTCGCCGAGCTCGAGTCCGTCGACGCCGAGCTGGCCCGGCTCGCCTCATCGCTGCCGCGCGACACGGCGCTGCACATCACCGCCGACCACGGCATGGTCGACGTGCCGCTCGAGGCCCGACCCGACATCGCCACCGACGCCCATCTCGATGCCGGTGTACGTCACGTCTCGGGGGAACCGCGCTGCGTCCAGCTGCACGTGCGGCCCGGCGCCCGCGACGACGTCGTCGACACGTGGCGCGCGCGACTGGGGGAGGACGCCCTCGTCGTCACGACCGAGGAGGCGATCGAGGCCGGCTGGTTCGGCACCGTGAGTGCGAGCGTGCGCCCGCGCATCGGCGACGTCATCGCCGCGATGACCGGGCCCGTCGCCGTCGTCGACTCCCGCCGCCACCGGCCCGAGCTGCGCTCGCTGCTCGGGGTGCACGGCTCGATCACCCCCGACGAGGTCGCGGTGCCCTGGCTCGTCCTCTCCCCGCAGGAGCAGTGACGTGGCGGAGCTGAGCTTCTTCGCCGGGACGATGGACTGCGGCAAGTCCACGCTCGCCCTGCAGATGGACCACAACCACCGCGCTCGCGGGCGTGCGGGGCTGATCTTCACCCGGCTCGACCGCTCGGGCGAGGCGGTGCTCTCCTCACGTCTCGGCCTGGAGACCCCGGCGATCGAGGTCGCCACCGACCTCGACATCTGGGAGGCGGTCGTCGCCCACCTCACCGCGGGTGGCCGGGTCGACTACCTGATCTGCGACGAGGCGCAGTTCTACACGCCCGGGCAGGTGGAGCAGCTCGCGCGCATCGTCGACGAGCTCGACATCGAGGTCTTCGCCTTCGGCATCACGAGCGACTTCCGCACCGAGCTCTTCCCGGGTAGCCGTCGGCTCATCGAGCTCGCCGACCGCACCCAGGTGCTGCAGGTGTCGGCGCTGTGCTGGTGCGGACGGCGTGCGACGCACAATGCCCGCGTCGTCGACGGCGTCATGGTCGTCGAGGGGGAGCAGGTCGTCGTCGGTGACACCGCCGACCCCGACCACGTCGCCGAGGTCGAGTACGAGGTGCTCTGCCGACGCCACCACATGCGGCGGATGAGCTCGCAGGCCGCTCGGGCCGCGGCGCAGTCCGCGGACGTGCTGCCCTTCGACCTCGACGCCTGCCCGGTGCCGCCGCGCGGCTGACCGCGCTGGTCACGAGACCGGTCTGGGCGCGAGACCGCCCGCAGGGAAGCGACTCAGCCGTCCTGCCGTCAGTCCCGGGTGGTCCCAAACATCACGTCGTCCCAGCTCGGGACCCGCGCGCGGCCCTTGCGGCCACGGCTCTTGCTGCCGGAGTCCGCCTCGGAGGACTTGTCGGCGTCGTCCCGGCCCGAGTCGTCCTCATCGGACACGTCGGGCTCCGAGGCCGTCTCCTCGTCCACGGGCTCGTCCACCGTGGTCTCGTCCTCGGGAGCCTCGTCCGCCCCCGTGTCGGCATCAGCGTTGGGCGCCGGGGCGTCGTCCTCGGCAGGCCGGGTACCGTCCTTCGCCTCGTCGGCAACTGCTGCCTGCTCGACGGTGGTGGCCGCGGTCGACTCCTCACGAGCGGCCGCTGCGGCGCGCTCCGGCGACTCCTCGTCGCGCGGATGCGTACCCCCGGCCGGCGGGGGCAGCTCGTCGATGGGCAGCGCGTCCTCGGCGGGGGCGGTCTCGGCGGCGGCGCGGGTCTTGCGCCGACCACCGCGGCGGCGGCTCTTGGCGCCGGAGTGCTCACGCATGGAGTTGATGAGGTCGTCGGTGTTGGCCCGCTGGGCCCGCTCGACCTTGGTCTCCTCGACCTCGACGTCGAAGACGGCCGTGGGGCGGTGCACCGTCGTCGGCACAGGACCGGCCGGGGTGTCGGCCTCGGAGAGCCACTTGGCCTCGTCGTTCTTGGCGACCACGCTCATGCCCGCGAGGTCGAACCACCAGGTCGCCGTGCGCTCGCGCCCGCCGGCGGTGAAGACCGCCGACACCGTCCACTGGCCCTCGCCGTCACGGCAGGCGTCCCAGACGACCGACGACGGCTCGACACCGCGGCCGGTGAGCCGGATCGTGGCGCGCTGGGCGAGGGTCTCGGGGGAGCCGGCCTGGTTCGTGCCGCGCATCCGCACGGCCTGCGCCCGGGTCGCGACGTGCTCGCGCTCGGCGAGCACCGGTCCCTCGAAGCGCGCGATCTTGTCGAGGTCCCAGCCGGTGCGGGCCGCGACCTCGTCGGCGGACGCGCCGGCGCGGATCATCGCCTGCACCTCGCGCGGCCGGACGTTGTTGTCGATGGCGATCTGCAGCTGCCCGAGGCGCGGGCGGTCCCGGCGGGCGGCGGCGCGCAGGGGCTCGTCGATCCGAAGCCGGTACTCCTCACCGGAGTCGTCCGTCACCAGCAGGTGCTCGCCGTCGTCGTGCACCCCGATGAGTCGCAGGTCGCGCATCAACTATCCCTCTCGTCCATCGTGCTCCCTGACGACTCTGCCACCTGCCCGGCCCGATCCGTGGACGCACACGCCGCGGGGATACCTTGTGTCCATGTCCGAGACGATGACCGACCACCCCCTTCGCCCGTACGACGCGGTGCTCGTCCAGTCCTTCGGTGGGCCGGAAGGGCCCGACGAGGTCCTGCCCTTCCTGCGTCGCGTCACCGCCGGCCGCGGGGTGCCCGACGAGCGGCTCGTCGAGGTCGGCGCCCACTACGAGCGGGTCGGCGGTGTCAGCCCGCTGCCGGCGCTCAACCGTCGCCTCGTCGCGGACCTCGCAGCGGAGCTCACGGCCCGCGATTGCCCGCTGCCGGTCGTCCTCGGCAACCGCAACTCGACCCCCTTCGTCGACGAGGCCCTCGACGAGCTCACCGCCGGCGGTGCCCGGCGGGTCCTCGTCGTGCCGACGAGCGCGTGGCGCAGCTACTCCTCGTGCCGGCAGTACCGCGAGGGGCTGGCCGACGCCGTCGAAGGGAGGGAGGGCCTGGTCGTCGACAAGGTCCGGCCCTTCGGCGAGCACCCCGGCTTCGCCGCGACCTTCGCCCGCGACACCCTCGCCGCGGCACGTGAGGCGGTCGCCGCAGTGGGGGCCGACGCGGTGGCCCTGCTCTACGTCACCCACTCCATCCCCGACGCGATGGACGAGACCTCGGGCCCCGGGGACGGCGACGGGCGGGCCTACTCGGCCGACCAGGCCGAGACCGCCGCCGCGATCACCGCCGAGGTCGACACGGTGCTCGGCACCGACCTGGCAGCGGGGCTGGCCTTCTGCTCCCGGTCCGGCTCGCCCCGCACCCCGTGGCTCGAGCCGGACGTCAACGACCGGATGCGCGAGCTCGCCGACGAGGGGGTCCGCCACGTCGTCGTCGTGCCGATCGGCTTCGTCTCCGACCACATGGAGGTCGTCCACGACCTCGACGTCGAGGCGGCGGCGACGGCCGCGGAGCTGGGCCTGGCGATGACGCGCGTGGCGACGCCGGGTGCCGACCCCGCCTTCGTCAGCGGACTCGTCGACGTCATGCTCGAGCGGGCCGCGCAGGCCCGCGGCGAGGAGCCCGCGCGGGCGACCTGGCGCGACCTCGACTCGCACCCGGCCGTGTGCCCGGCGGGCTGCTGCCCCAACCTGCGCGAGTCCCGCCCCGCGCTGTGCGGGCAGGACTGACCGTGCCGACCCCCACGACCGACCCCGCGGCCCTGGCGGTCATCGCCCTGACGGTGGCCCTCGAGGCCGGCGACCTCATCACGCAGGAGCGCCCGCGTGACCTCGAGGTCGCCGAGACCAAGACGTCGGCGACCGACGTCGTCACCGTCATGGACCAGCGCAGCCAGGACCTGCTGCTGCGCCGGCTCGGCGAGCTGCGCCCGGACGACGCCTTCGCCGGCGAGGAGCGCGGCGGTCGCGCAGGGACGTCCGGCATCACCTGGGTCGTCGACCCGATCGACGGCACGGTCAACTACCTCTACGACGTGCCCGCGTACTCGGTGTCCGTCGCCGCCGTCGTCGGTGACCCGACGACCGATGGTGCGTGGCAGCCCGTGGCCGGAGCGGTCGTCAACCCGGTGACGGGGGAGCGGTACACAGCATGGTCCGGTGGCGGTGCCTGGCGCGCCGTCGGCGACGACGCGCCGGTGCGCCTGGCCGTGGCCGAGACGGACCTGGCCACCGCGCTGTGCGGCACGGGCTTCGGATACGACGCGGGTCGCCGGGCCTGGCAGGCCGAGGTGCTCACCCACGTGCTGCCCCGCGTGAGGGACATCCGACGCTTCGGCAGCGCGGCGCTCGACCTGTGCCGGGTGGCCGAGGGGAGCCTCGATGTCTACTACGAGCGGGGTCTCAACCCGTGGGACATGGCCGCCGGCTGGCTCGTCGCGACCGAGGCGGGTGCGGAGGTCACCGACCTTGCCGGCGGGGCGCCCCGGGCGACCATGACCCTGGCCGGGCCGCCCCGCCTCAGGGCGGCGCTCGGGGAGGTCCTCGACCGCGCCGTCGGGACCGTGGGAGCCGAGGGTCTCGACTAGCAGCAGGTGAGGTGGCGCACAGCCAGCGGATGGGGCACAATCCGGCGCGCCGGGCACAAATTCAGCACCTGCTGCGTTGACGACGGCGAACCACCCCCACTGCCCGTGTCACATCACAGAAATCAGGAGAGATGGCGACCGACTACGACGCCCCTCGCAAGACGGACGACGACCTGTCCGAGGACTCCATCGAGGAGCTGAAGTCCCGTCGCGGCGACGCGACCTCCGCCAATGTCGACGTCGACGAGACGGAGATGGCCGAAGGCTTCGAGCTGCCCGGTGCGGACCTCTCCGGTGAGGAGATGTCCGTCCGCGTGGTCCCGCGCCAGGCCGACGAGTTCACCTGCACCAGCTGCTTCCTCGTCCACCACCGCAGCCAGCTGGCGACGGACGGCAAGAACGGACCGGTCTGCACCGAGTGCGCCGCGTGAGCCGTGGCTGACGCACGTCAGATCGCGGTCCCGGTGCAGCTGCTGCACCGGGACGCCGTGGTGCCCGCGTACGCCAAGCACGGTGACGCCGGCGCCGACCTCGCCTCGGTCGCTGAGCTGACGCTCGCGCCCGGCGAGCGGCACCTCGTGCCGACGGGTGTCGCGATGGCGATCCCGCACGGCTGGGTCGGCCTCGTCCACCCGCGCTCCGGGCTCGCTGCGCGGCACGGCATCTCGGTCGTCAACGCGCCGGGGACGGTCGACTCGGGCTACCGCGGGGAGGTCCTCGTCAACCTCGTCAACCTCGACCCCACCGACAGCTTCACCGTCCACGTGGGGGACCGGATCGCCCAGCTCGTGCTCCAGGAGGTCGGCGAAGGGAGCTTCGAGCCCGTCGATTCGCTTCCACCCAGCCAGCGGGGTGAGACTGGACACGGATCCAGCGGGGGCTTCGGCCCCCCGTCGACGACAGGACGTGAATGATGTTCGGGCGCAAGAAGAAGACCGACTCCGCGGCGCGGGGCACCGAGCAGGACGTGGCGACGTCGGACGCCGAGGCGACCGAGAGCACCGACAGCGCGGACACCGCCGCTGCGACCGGACCTCGCGACATCTCCCTCGCCACGAGCACCACGGACCACCTCGACATGGGCGCCCTTCGCCTCGTGCCCGGCCCGTCGACGGACCTGCGGCTCGAGGTCGACCAGAAGACCAACGAGGTCAACGCCGTCCAGATCGCCGACGACCACGGCGCGGTGCAGCTCCAGGTCTTCGCCGCGCCCCGGTCCGCGGGCATCTGGGAGGACATCCGCGGTGAGATCGCCGAGATGATCACGGCCAACGGCGGGACGGTCGAGACCGCGAGCGGCCCCTTCGGCGACGAGCTGCGCAGCCGGCTGGCCCAGCCCGGTCCGCAGGGCCGCACCGTCTTCGCCCCGGCGGTCTTCGCCGGTGTCGAGGGACCGCGGTGGTTCCTCCGCGCCGTCTACTCCGGCTCGGCCGCCGTCGACGAGGCAGCCCGCGAGGTCTTCGACGACGTGCTGCGCACCGTCCTCGTCGTCCGTGGCGACGAGCCGCGCGCCCCCCGGGAGATGCTGCCGCTCCACATGCCCACCGCGGCGAAGGGGGCGACCCCCGCGGGCGACGAGTCGGAGGCGGCCGTCGCGGAGCCCGACGGCGACGACCTCAAGCCCTTCGAGCGAGGCCCCGAGATCACCGAGGTGCGCTGATGCCCAGCCTGCTGCGCCGGCTGGTCGACCTCGGTCGCTCCGACGACGACCTCGCCGCAGGCGAACTGCGCGAGGCCGCCACCGCCCACGGCTGCCGCCCGATCACCGAGGACGTCGACCGGCAGGTCGTCACCGTCGCTGGCACGGTCCGCGCCGTGACCCTGCGACCGCGCGCCACCGTGCCCGCCCTCGTCGCCGAGGTCTACGACGGCTCGAGCACGGTCCAGCTCGTGTGGCTCGGTCGGCGCAGCATCCACGGCATCGACCCCGGTGCCTACGTCAAGGCGACCGGGCTGATCTGCCGGCCCACGGGCACGCCGACGATCTACAACCCGGCCTACGAGCTGCTGCCGCAGCATGGCTGAGCCCCAGGGCATCTCCGCCCCCGTCCACCCCACCGTCGAGGCGCTCATCCGGCACCGGCTCGGTGAGGCGCTCGGTGGCCTGCGTGGCTCCCTCGAGGCCGCCCTGCCGATGCTCCTCTTCGTCATCGTCTGGTCGGCCACCCGCGACCGCACCCTGTCGCTGGGCGCCGCCGCGGGGTTGACAGTCGTCTTCGCCGTCGTCCGGCTCGTGCAGCGCCAGACCCTGCAGTTCGTCCTCGGCTCGGTCCTCGCGACCGGCCTGGCGGCCTTCTTCGCCCTGAGGTCCGGTGACGCGGAGGACGCCTTCCTCCCCGGCATCCTCACCTCCTGCGCCTACCTCGTCGGCTCCCTGCTCTCGGTGGTGCTGCGCTGGCCGGCCGTCGGGATCATGGTCGGTCTCGCGGACCAGCAGGCCGTCGCCGCGGGTGACCCCTTCCGCTGGCGGCGCAATGCGGCCGCCGTCAAGGTGTGCAGCCGGTTGACCCTCGTCCTCGTCGCGGTCTACGCGATCCGCGTCGCCATCATGGGCCCGCTCTACCTCACCGACAACGTCGCCGGTCTGACGATCAGCAAGGTCGTGCTCGGGTGGCCGCTGTGGGCGGGGGCGGTCGCCGTCATGGGGGCGATGCTCCTCAAGGGGCACACCCCGATCGACCCGGACGACGACCTCGTGCAGCCGGTGGACGTCCAGCGGGGCTGACGCCCCCTTCGCTCCCTCAGGCGCGGCGGCGGGACCGCCCGCCGGGGCGCATCATCGCCTCGAGCTCGGGCTCGGCCTCCGCCGTCGTCAGCAGGAGCAGCTCGTCGTGCGCCTCGAGGGAGTCGTCCGGCGTCGGGCCGATGGGCCGGCCGTCGCGGATGATGCCGACGAGCAGGGTGTCGACGGGGAAGGTGATGTCGCCGACGCGCCGGCCGACGTTGGGGTTGTCCGCCGGCAGCGTGATCTCGGCCATGGAGGCATTGCCCTGCTGGAAGTCGAAGATCCGCACGAGGTCGCCGACGCTCACCGCCTCCTCGACGAGGGCGGTCATCAGTCGCGGCGTCGACACGGCGACGTCGACACCCCACGACTCGTCGAACATCCACTCGTTCTTGGGGTTGTTGACCCGGGCGACCGTGCGGGGGACGCCGAACTCGGTCTTGGCCAGGAGGGAGACGACGAGGTTGGCCTTGTCGTCGCCGGTGGCGCACACGACGACGTCGCTCGTGTGGATCTCCGCCTCCTGCAGCGTGGAGATCTCGCAGGCGTCGCCGGAGAGCCAGCTGGCCGCCTCGACCTTGGACACCCGTGACTCGTTGGCGTCCTTGTCGATGAGCAGGACGGAGTGCTCGTTCTGCAGCAGCTCCTGGGCGATGGACCGGCCGACGGACCCGGCCCCGACGATGACGACGCGCACGGCTCAGTCCTCCTGCGGGGGGTTGCCGTCGAGGATCCGCTCGACGTCGTGGACGCTCTCGCGACGGATGACGAGGTGCACGAGGTCGCCCTCCTGGTGGACGGTGTCGGGCCCCGGCAGGATGCCCTCGCCGAGCCGGGTGATGTAGGCGACACGGGCACCGGTCGCCTCCTCGATCGTCGACAGCCGGCGGCCGACCCACGCGGGGGAGACCTGGATCTCGGCGACGACCAGACGCCCGGAGGCGTCGGTCATCTCCGACGCCTGGCCCTGGGGGAGCATGCGGCGCAGCACCTGGTCGGCGGTCCAGCGGACGGTGGCGACGGTGGGGATGCCGAGGCGCTGGTAGACCTGCGCGCGGTCCGGGTCGTAGATGCGCGCGACGACGTGCTCGACGCCGAAGGTCTCGCGGGCGACCCGCGCCGCGAGGATGTTGGAGTTGTCGCCGCTCGAGACGGCGGCGAAGGCGTAGGCGCCCTCGATGCCGGCCTGCAGCAGCGTGTCCCGGTCGAAGCCGACACCGGCGACGCGACGGCCGCTGAACTCGCTGCCGAGGCGGCGGAAGGCGGCCGGGTCCTGGTCGACGACGGCGACGTCGTGCCCGATGCGCTCGAGCGAGCGTGCGAGCGAGGCACCGACGCGGCCGCAGCCCATGATGACGAAGTGCACGGCATGACGGTACCCCTCCGTGCGCGGGCCTACACTCGCGTGGTGTCTTCCGGACGACTCATCAAGCGCGTCCTCGTCGGCCGCGCGATGCGCAGCGATCATCTCGGCGAGACCCTGCTCCCCAAGAAGCTCGCTCTCCCCGTCTTTGCCAGCGACGCGCTCAGCTCCGTCGCCTACGCGCCCGACGAGATCCTGCTGACCCTCGGCCTCGCCGGTGGCGCCCTGGCGATGACCCACTCGTGGCCCGTGGCCCTCGGGGTCGTCGCCGTCATGGCCGTCGTCGTCGCGAGCTATCGACAAAACGTCCACGCCTACCCCTCTGGCGGAGGCGACTACGAGGTCGCGAGCACCAACCTCGGGCGCAAGGCGGGCCTGACCGTCGCGAGCGCGCTGCTCGTCGACTACGTGCTCACCGTGGCGGTCTCCATCTCGTCGGGAGTGCAGAACGCCGCCGCGGCGCTGCCGTGGATCCGCGGCCACGAGGTGTTCGCGGCCCTCGTGCTCATCGCCGCCCTCACCGGGATCAACCTGCGGGGTGTCCGGGAGTCGGGCAAGGCCTTCGCCATCCCGACCTACCTCTTCATGCTGTCGGTGATCGCCATGGGGCTCGTCGGGGTCGTGCGGCGCACGACCGGCACGTTGCCACAGGCGGAGAGCGGACCGCTGCAGCTGGCCCCCGAGCCGGGGATGGAGCAGCTCGGCACCCTGGCGATGGCCTTCCTCCTGCTGCGTGCCTTCTCGTCCGGGTGCGCGGCGCTCACGGGTGTCGAGGCGATCAGCAACGGCGTGCCCGCCTTCCGCAAGCCCAAGAGCACCAATGCCGCGACGACCCTGCTCCTCATGGGTGGCATCGCCATCACGATGCTCGTGTCGATGATCGCCTTGGCCTCGTGGACCGGGGTCAAGGTCGCCGAGGACCCCGCGACCCAGCTGCTGCGTGACGGTCAGCCCGTCGGCGAGGAATACGTCCAGCACACCGTCATGGCGCAGGTCGCCCAGTCGGTCTTCGACGGCTTCCCCGCCGGGGTCGTCATCGTCTCGATCGTCACGGGCCTGATCCTCGTGCTCGCGGCCAACACGGCCTTCAACGGCTTCCCGGTCCTCGGCTCGATCCTCGCCCGCGATGGCTACCTGCCGCGTCAGCTGCACACGCGCGGTGACCGGCTCGCCTTCAGCAACGGCATCCTCCTGCTCGCCGCCGCGGCGGGGCTGCTCATCGTCATCTACGACGCGCAGGTCACCAAGCTCATCCAGCTCTACATCGTCGGGGTCTTCGTCTCCTTCACGTTGAGCCAGATCGGCATGGTGCGGCACTGGAACAGGCACCTGGCTCTCGAGAAGGACCGCCGCGAGCAGCGGGCCATGATGCGGCGCCGGGCGATCAACGCCGTGGGCGCGGCGATGTCGGGCACCGTGCTCGTCGTCGTGGTCCTCACGAAGTTCACCCACGGCGCCGGCTTCGCCATGGCCGCCATGGCGGGGCTCTTCGTCCTCATGGGGGCGATCAGCCGGCACTACCGGCACGTGCGCGACGAGCTGTCGGTCGCCGAGGGCGACACCCAGCACCAGCTCCTCCCGTCGCGGGTCCACGCGATCGTCCTCGTCTCGACGATCCACCGGCCGACGCTCCGGGCGCTCGCCTACGCATCGGCCACCCGCCCTTCGCGCCTGGAGGCGGTGACCGTCGACGTCGACCACGACGCCACCCGCGCGCTGCAGGCGGAGTGGGACCGGCGAGCGATCCCGGTGCCGCTCAAGGCCCTGGACTCGCCCTACCGCGAGATCACCCGCCCGGTCGTCGAGTACGTGAAGTCGATCCGCTCGGGCAACCCGCGTGATCTCGTGGTCGTGTACATCCCGCAGTACGTGCTCGGCCACTGGTGGGAGCAGGCACTGCACAACCAGTCGGCGCTGCGGCTGCGCAGCCGACTGATCTTCACGCCGGGTGTCATGGTGTCCTCGGTGCCCTGGCAGCTGGCCAGCTCGGCGGGCGCCGAGGAACGCATGGACGGCCCGGTCGCGGGCGACGTACGACGAGGTGGATCATGACGGCACCGGCAGCTGACGACCTGACGACCGGCGACGAGGTCGAGGTGGAGGTCGGGGCGATCGCCCACGGTGGGCACTGCGTGGCCCGCTACGACGGTCGGGTCCTCTTCGTGCGGCACGGTCTGCCGGGGGAGCGGGTGCGTGCCCGGATCACCGAAGGGGGTCCCGGAGACCGCTTCCTGCGCGCCGACGCCGTCAGCGTGCTCGAGGCCTCGCCCCACCGGATCGCCCCTCGCTGCGCGGCGGCCGGCCCCGGCGGGTGCGGCGGCTGCGACTTCCAGCACGTCGCCACCGCGCACCAGCGCGAGCTCAAGGCCGCCGTGGTCGCCGAGCAGCTCCAGCGCCTCGCGGGCATCGAGCGCGAGGTCGTCGTCGAGCCGCTCGACGACGCCGACGGGCTGCGCTACCGCACTCGCGTGGAGTTTGCGGTGGTCGAGGGCCGCATCGGTCTGCGCCGGCACCGCAGCCACGACGTCGTGGAGGTCGACGGATGCCCGATCGCCGTCCCCGACGTCGACGAGGCCCTGCGCGAGACCCGCGCCGAGTCGGTCGGCGAGCTCGAGGGCATCCGCGCGATCGACGTCGTCGTGCCGTCCGGGGAGAGCGACACCGTCGTCGTCGAGGTGCCGCAGGAGGCGCCGACCCCGCCGATCGAGGTGACCGAGATCGTCCGCACGCCAGCGGGGGAGCGCTCGATGACCGTCGACGCCCGCGGCTTCTGGCAGGTCCACCGCGATGCTCCGCACGCCTTCGTCGCGGCGATGCTCGAGGCGGCCGACGTGCGGCCGGGGGAGCGCGTGCTCGACCTCTACAGCGGTGTGGGCCTGCTGTCGGTGCCGCTCGCCGATGCCGTCGGTGCCACCGGGCAGCTCATCGCCGTCGAGTCCGACCGCCGGGCGACCGAGCACCTGCGGGACAACCTCGCCGCCCACCCGTGGGCACTCGTCGTGCCCGGCCGCGTCGACGACCTGCTCGGCGTGCCGCGCCAGGGCCGGCGCCGCGGGCCGCGTCGTCCGGCGCGCTCGGACCTGCTGCCGCCGAGCGCGCACGTCGTCGTCCTCGACCCGCCCCGGACCGGGGCCGGCCGCGGCGTCGTCGCCGCGCTGACCTCCCTTCGCCCCCGCCGCCTCGTCTACGTCGCCTGCGACCCGGCGGCGCTCGCCCGGGACACCGCCTACCTCGGCGAGCTCGGCTACGAGCTGACCGCCCTGCGAGCCTTCGACGCCTTCCCGATGACGCACCACGTCGAGTGCGTGGCGACCTTCGAGCCGAAGGGGGAGGCCGCGACCTCGTGACACAGGGCGCCGCCGTGGGGAAGAGTGGCGGTGAGCGCGCCCGTGGGTCCGTGCCCGGGGCGCTGTGATAGTTTTATCTTGACGTCAAGATAACTACGACAGAGGAGTCGACTGTGGCCAGCTCGAACACCTTCAACGCCAAGGACACGCTCACCGTCGGTGACGAGTCCTACGAGATCTACCGGATCGACAAGGTCGAGGGCTCGAAGAACCTGCCCTACAGCCTCAAGGTCCTGCTGGAGAACCAGCTGCGCACCGAGGACGGCGAAAACGTCACCGCCGACCACATCAACGCGCTCGGCTCCTGGGACGAGAACGCCCAGCCCGACACCGAGATCCAGTTCACGCCCGCCCGCGTGATCATGCAGGACTTCACCGGCGTCCCCTGCGTCGTCGACCTCGCCACGATGCGTGAGGCCGTCGCCGAGCTCGGCGGCGACCCGACGAAGATCAACCCGCTCGCCCCGGCCGAGCTCGTCATCGACCACTCGGTCCAGATCGACGCCTTCGGCACCGCGGACGCCTTCGCGCGCAACGTCGACTTCGAGTACGAGCGCAACAACGAGCGCTACCAGTTCCTGCGCTGGGGCCAGACGGCCTTCGACGACTTCAAGGTCGTCCCCCCGGGCACCGGCATCGTCCACCAGGTCAACATCGAGCACCTGGCCCGCGTCACGATGACCCGCGACGGCGTCGCCTACCCCGACACCTGCGTCGGCACCGACTCGCACACGACGATGGAAAACGGCCTAGGTGTCCTGGGCTGGGGCGTCGGCGGCATCGAGGCCGAGGCGGCCATGCTCGGCCAGCCGGTCTCCATGCTCATCCCGCGCGTCGTCGGCTTCAAGCTCTCCGGCTCGATCCCGGCCGGTGCCACCGCGACCGACGTCGTCCTGACGATCACCGAGATGCTGCGCGACCACGGCGTCGTCGGCAAGTTCGTCGAGTTCTACGGTGAGGGCGTCGCCCAGGTGCCGCTGGCCAACCGCGCGACCATCGGCAACATGAGCCCCGAGTTCGGCTCGACCGCCGCGATGTTCCCCATCGACGACGTCACCCTCGACTACCTGCGCCTCACCGGCCGCTCCGAGCAGCAGGTCTCGCTCGTCGAGGCCTACGCCAAGACGCAGGGCATGTGGCTCGACCCGGCTGTCGAGCCCCGCTTCTCCGAGTACCTCGAGCTCGACCTGTCGACGGTCGTCCCCTCGATCGCCGGCCCGAAGCGCCCGCAGGACCGCATCGAGGTCAGCAAGGCCAAGGAGCAGTTCCGTGGCGACCTGAAGAACTACGTCGTCGACGGCAACGGCATCGAGAAGTCCTCGGTCGACACCGAGCTCGCCAGCACCTTCCCGGCCTCCGACGCCCCGAGCCACGACGCGCTCGAGGCGTCCGAGAGCGCCGGCCGCCCCTCGCACTCCGAGCCGCGCAACAACGGTGACCGGGCCTCCAACCCGGCGAAGGCCGTCATCGACGGCGCCGAGGTCGAGATCGACCACGGCCACGTCGTCATCGCCTCGATCACCAGCTGCACCAACACGTCAAACCCGTCGGTCATGATGGCCGCCGCGATGCTCGCCAAGAACGCGGTCGAGCGCGGCCTGCAGGTCAAGCCGTGGGTCAAGACGTCGATGGCGCCCGGCTCCAAGGTCGTCACCGAGTACTACGAGAAGGCCGGCATGTGGCCCTACCTCGAGAAGCTCGGCTACCACCTCGTCGGCTACGGCTGCACGACCTGCATCGGCAACTCCGGCCCGATCATCGAGGAGGTCTCGCAGGCGGTCAACGCCAACGACCTCGCCGTCACCTCGGTCCTGTCCGGCAACCGCAACTTCGAGGGGCGCATCAACCCCGACGTGAAGATGAACTACCTCGCGTCGCCGCCGCTCGTCATCGCCTACGCGCTCGCCGGCACGATGGACTTCGACTTCGAGACCGAGGCCCTCGGCCAGGACGCCGACGGCAACGACGTCTTCCTCAAGGACATCTGGCCCAACCCGGCCGACGTGCAGAGCACGATCGACACCGCGGTCACGCAGGAGATGTTCACCGAGAAGTACGCGGACGTCTTCGCCGGTGACGAGCGCTGGACCTCGCTCGAGACCCCCGAGGGCAACACCTTCGAGTGGGCCGACGAGTCGACCTACGTGCGCAAGCCCCCGTACTTCGAGGGCATGAAGATGGACCTCGACGCAGTCGAGGACATCTCCGGTGCGCGCGTCCTGGCCAAGCTCGGCGACTCGGTCACGACCGACCACATCAGCCCGGCCGGTGCGATCAAGGCCGACAGCCCGGCGGGTGTCTACCTCGCCGAGCACGGCGTCGAGCGCAAGGACTTCAACTCGTACGGCTCGCGCCGTGGCAACCACGAGGTGATGATCCGCGGCACCTTCGCCAACATCCGGCTGAAGAACCAGCTGCTCGACGGCGTCGAGGGTGGCTTCACCCGCGACTTCCTCGGCGACGGCAGCCAGACGACGATCTTCGAGGCCTCGGAGAAGTACATCGAGGCCGGCGTCCCGCTCGTCGTCCTCGCGGGCAAGGAGTACGGCTCCGGCTCGTCGCGTGACTGGGCGGCCAAGGGCACGCGCCTGCTCGGCGTCCGCGCCGTCATCGCGCAGTCCTACGAGCGCATCCACCGCTCCAACCTCATCGGCATGGGCGTCATCCCGCTCCAGTTCCCCGAGGGGCAGAGCGCCGACTCGCTCGGCCTGGACGGCACCGAGACCTTCGACATCGCGGGCATCACCGAGCTCAACAACGGCTCGACGCCCAAGACGGTCAAGGTCACGGCGACCAAGGACGGCGGGGAGGCCGTTGAGTTCGACGCGGTCGTGCGCATCGACACCCCCGGCGAGGCGGACTACTACCGCAACGGCGGCATCCTGCAGTACGTGCTGCGGTCGCTCGTCGGCTGACCGGAGCCGTCGAGGAAGGGGGCCCTCCACCATCCGGTGGACGGCCCCCTTCGTCGTGTCGTCCCCATCTCTCCCGTATTTCCCTAGGGAAATACGGGAGGTGGTGGGCCGTCGCCGCTGCGACGTACACTCGAACACATGTTCGACCAGACCTCGCGTCCGCCGGTGCGGACGGCGCTGCCCGGGTCGCCGGGGGCGCGGACCGCTGCGGCGGGGGCGAAGGGGGGACCCCCTGGGTGGCCGGACCGCGTGCCACCACCCGCGGTGCGGGGGTGGCAGCCAGCGGCGGTCTCGTGGCTGCTCGACCTGTGCCCGCCCGACTACCGCGGGCATGCGGTGCTGCGTCGGCACCCGGCCGCGCTGGCCTGGCTCGCCGACCTGCACGTCGCGGCGCAGGTCGACGCGATGCGGCAGGCATACCGGACGGTGCGCGTCGACCTGGCGGAGTCGCTGCCCGACGGTACGATCGACGCCCTGCTCGTGGCGCTCGAGCACGAGGGCCTGCGGCTGCGGTCCGCGCAGCGGAGCATCCTGCTCATCCGGGAGGCGCTCGACGGGAGCGTCTTCGTCGACCGGCTGTGACCCCCTTCGTCCGACGTGGTGACAGGCTGGGCAGGTCACAGCCACTTCCCAGTGCTGCGGACGTAGACTCGTGCGGTCCCCGACCCTTGGAAGGAAGCCCAGCGTGGCAGTCCTCGAGACGATCACCTCACCCGCCGACCTCAAGCGCCTGCCCGCAGAGCAGCTCGAGACCCTCGCGGAGGAGATCCGAGCCTTCCTCGTCGCCGAGGTCTCCCGCAGCGGCGGACACCTCGGGCCCAACCTCGGGGTCGTCGAGCTGACGATCGCGCTGCACCGCGTCTTCGACAGCCCGAGTGACACGGTCGTCTTCGACACCGGCCACCAGTCCTACGTGCACAAGCTGCTCACCGGGCGACATGACTTCAGCGCGCTGCGCACCCGAGGCGGCCTCTCCGGGTACCCGAGCCGCGCCGAGTCCGAGCACGACGTCGTCGAAAACAGCCACGCGTCAACCTCCCTGTCGTGGGCCGAGGGCATCGCCAAGGGCTACCGCCTGCGCGGCGAGGAGCGGCACGCGGTCGCCGTCATCGGCGACGGCGCCCTGACCGGCGGCATGGCCTGGGAGGCGCTCAACAACATCGCCGCCGACAAGGACCTGCCTCTCGTCATCATCGTCAACGACAACGAGCGCTCCTACGCGCCGACGATCGGCGGGCTCGCCGACCACCTCGCGATGCTGCGCACCAACCGTCAGTACGAGCAGGTGCTCGACTGGGGCAAGGACAAGCTCAACCGCACGCCCGTCGTCGGTCGGGCCGCCTACCAGGCCTTCCACTCGATGAAGAAGGGCGCCAAGGACTTCTGGGCCCCGCAGGGGATGTTCGAGGACCTCGGCATCAAGTACCTCGGACCGGTCGACGGGCACGACGAGGCGAGCGTCGAGCAGGCGCTGCGCCGGGCCAAGGCCTTCGGCGGACCCGTGCTCGTGCACGTCATCACCCAGAAGGGGCGAGGCTACGACCACGCGAGCAACGACGTGGCCGACCAGTTCCACGCCGTCGGCAAGATCAACCCCGAGACCGGCCTGCCCCTGGAGATCTCCGGGCGCTCCTGGACCGACGAGTTCGGCGACGAGATGCTCGCGCTCGGCCGGGAGCGGCCCGAGGTCGTCGCGATCACCGCGGCGATGATGATGCCCGTGGGCCTGCAGCCCTTCGCCGACGCGCACCCCGAGCGGATCTTCGACGTCGGCATCGCCGAGCAGCACGCGACGACGATGGCCGCCGGGCTCGCCTTCGCCGGCATGCACCCGGTCGTGGCGATCTACGCGACCTTCCTCAACCGTGCCTTCGACCAGCTGCTCATGGACTGCGCCATGCACAAGGCAGGCGTGACCTTCGTCCTCGACCGCTCCGGCGTGACCGGCCCCGACGGCGCCAGCCACCACGGCATGTGGGACATGTCGCTCGCGAGCATCGTGCCCGGCCTGCGCCTGGCCGCACCCCGCGACGGGCAGCAGATCAGGGTCGCCCTGCGCGAGGCCGTCGACGTCGAGGACGGCCCGACGGTCATCCGGTTCCCTAAGGGCAGCGTCGCCGACCCGCTCGAAGCCGTCGCGACGGTCGGCGGGCTCGACGTCCTCGCCGGCGACCCGGCGGTCGATCCCGAGGTGCTCGTCGTCTCGGTCGGCTCGATGGCCGGCACGGCGACGACGGTCGCCGAAAAGCTTGCGGCAGAAGGCCACTCGACTCTGGTCGTCGACCCCCGCTGGGTGCTGCCGGTGCCCGCGGCCCTCGTCGAGCTCGCCGGTCGCAGCGGCCGGGTCGCCGTCATCGAGGACAACAACGTCTCCGGCGGCGTCGGTGCGGAAGTCGCCCGTGTCCTCGACGAGACCGGGGTCACCGCCCCGGTGCACCGCTTCGGCCTGCCCAAGGAGTTCCTCGCCCACGCCTCGCGGGCCCAGGTGCTCGAGAGCGTCGGGCTGACTCCCGAGCCGATCGTCGAGCGACTGCGCGCGCACCTCTGACGGGCTCACCGCGATCTCCTCGGGCGTTGTGACGAAGGGAGGGCCCCACCGGTGATCCTGTGGGGCCCTCCCTTCGTGCGCTCGGGTCGTCAGCCGATGTCGCGGAAGGGCTGCACGCTCGCGCCCAGCGCGTTGAGGCGCTCGGCGAGGTCCTCGTAGCCGCGGTGGATGACGTAGACGTTGCGCAGGTACGAGGTGCCCGGCGCGGCGAGCATCGCGAGCAGCACGACGACGCCAGGGCGCAGCGCCGGCGGGCAGGTGACCTCGTTTGCCCGCCACCGGTTGGGGCCCTCGACGAGCACGCGGTGCGGGTCCATGAGCGTCACCTTGCCGCCGATCTTGTTGAGCTCGGTCAGGTAGATGGCGCGGTTGTCGTAGACCCAGTCGTGGATCGTCGTCGTGCCCTCGGCGCAGGCGGCGATGAGCGCGAAGAAGGGCAGGTTGTCGATGTTGAGCCCGGGGAAGGGCATCGGGTGGATCTTGTCGATCGGCGCCTTGAGCGGCCCGGGGTGGGTCGTGATGTCGACCAGACGGGTGCGGCCGTTGTCCGCGAGGTACTCCTGGGACAACGAGTACCGCATACCCATGCCGGCGAGGGTGGCCAGCTCGATCTCGAGGAATTCGATGGGGGAGCGGCGGATGGTGATCTCCGACTTGGTGACGACGGCAGCCGCGATGAGACTCATCGCCTCGATCGGGTCCTCGCTCGGCGAGTACTCGACGTCGACGTCGATCTCGGTCAGGCCGGTGACCTCGAGGGTCGTCGTGCCGATGCCCTTGACCTGGACCCCGAGCTTTTCGAGGAAGAAGCACAGGTCCTGGACCATGTAGTTGGGGGAGGCATTGCGGATGATGGTCCGGCCCGGGTGGCGGGCTGCGGCCATGAGCGCGTTTTCGGTGACGGTGTCGCCGCGCTCGGTGAGGATGATCGAGCGGTCGGACGAGTCCTGGTCGGTGACCTTGGCCTCGTACCAACCCTGCGTCGCGGTGACGTCGAGACCGAAGTGGGTCAACGAGGTCATGTGCGGCTCGACGGTGCGCGTGCCGAGATCGCAGCCACCGGCGTAGGGCAGCCGGAAGCTGTCGAACTCGTGGAGCAGCGGGCCGAGGAACATGATGACCGTGCGCGTGCGGCGGGCGGCCTCCTCATCCATGCCGTCGAGGTTGATCCGCTCCGGGGGCACGATCTCCAGGTCGGCGCTGCCGGGCAGCCAGCGGGTCTTGACGCCGATGGAGTCGAGCACCTCGAGGATCCGGTTGACCTCCTCGATGCGCGCGAGGTTGCGCAGGGTGGTCGTGCCCTTGTTGAGCAGCGAGGCGCACAGCAGCGCGACGGCGGCGTTCTTGCTCGTCTTGACGTCGATGGCGCCGGAGAGCGTGCGACCGCCCTCGATCTTCAGGTGGACAGCGCCGCTGCTCGAGGTGCGGGTGAGCGCGACGAGCTCGGTGTCGAGCGCCTCGCTGATGCGCGCGAGGTTGTCGAGGGTGAGGTTCTGCCCCCCGGCCTCGATGCGCGCGACGGCGCTCTGGCTCGTCTCGAGTTTGGTGGCGAGGTCGGCTTGGGACAGGCCTGCGCGGTGACGCGCCTCCTTGATCGTCGTGCCGATTCGGGCGAGGTAGTCATCAGACATACCAACCACCGTAACCCATATATGAGATAGGTGCCGTCCGTCGTCGTCCTCGCGTGTCGCCGGTCAGCGCGATCGCCGCCTTCGCCTGCTGCGGATCCCGTCGTCCTGGCATGGGATGCCGGGATCGTTGGGGTCCTTCCCGACTCACCTCACACCACCACTTCGTCGCCACCGACGTCACGACAGACCGGAGGGAGATGTCATCACACGCGCAGCTGCCTCAGGCAACGACGGTGTCCACCCTCGAGACGGCCGCAGCCTCTTCGAGCGCAGTGGCCAGATAACGTGCTGAAGCGCTCGTGGACGAACCGGCGACCTCCGCTGGAGTGCCGGCCGCGACGACCTGTCCGCCGTCGCCCCCAGCACCGGGCCCGAGATCGATGACGTGATCGGACTGTGCGATGACTCGCATGTCGAGCTCGACCATGACCACGGTGTTCCCGGCGTCCACGAGTGATTGCAGGTGAGCTACGAGCCGGTCGGTATCGGCGCAGTGCAATCCGGAAGTTGGTTCATCGAGGACGTAGAGAGTGTCGCCGCTTTGAGCCCGCTGCAGCTCGCTGCCCAGCTTGACTCGCTGGGCCTCGCCACCAGAGAGCTCGGTTGCGGATTGGCCGAGACGTAGGTATCCGAGTCCGACATCGAGGAGCGCGGTCAGGGAGCGCATGATGTCGACTTCTCCCTCGAAGAATTCGTGGGCATCCTCAACGCTCAAAGCGAGGATCTCCGCGATGTTTCGTCCGCGCCAGAGGATCTCGAGAGTGCTCGACTGGTAGCGGGTGCCATGACATTCCGGGCATTCCGTGTACACGGAAGGGAGAAAGAGCAACTCAACCATGACTGATCCCTCTCCCTCGCAGGTGGGGCAACGGCCGCCGGCGACGTTGAATGAGAATCTCCCGGGTTTGTAGCCGCGTGCACGAGATTCCGGGGTCTCGGCGAATCGGCGTCGTACGTGGTCAAACAGGCCGGTGTAGGTTGCGACGTTCGACCGAGGTGTGCGCCCGATCGGTTTCTGGTCGATGGTTACCACCCGGCGCACTCCAGTGAGGTCACCCGCGACAGAACCCTCGAGCTCCTGGGGGCCATCGGAAAGCAGCATGTCATCGCCGTCGGGCACTGGCTCATCAGTTGTGACGGGGCGTCCGAGATGCTCGCTGACCAGGGTCGGGAGAACTTGGCTGACGAGACTGGATTTGCCTGACCCCGACACACCTGTGACTGCTGTGAGTGCACCCAACGGGATCTTGACGGAGATGCTCCGCAGGTTGTTGCGCGAGATCTTCTCGAGACGCAACCACCCGTGTGGCTTCCTTGGCTCATGCAGGGGGAGCCCGTTGCCGCCGAAGAGGTAGTCTCGGGTGGCGGATTCCTCGACGTCAGCCAGTCCTTCGGTCGGGCCGCTGTAGATGACACGCCCTCCTCGTTCACCTGCGGCGGGCCCGATGTCCACAAGCCAATCCGCACGCCGCATCACGTCGACGGAGTGCTCGACGATGAAGAGGCTGTTACCGCGCTTCTTGAGCCCCTGAAGGACGTCCAACAGCGCACTGACATCTTGCGGATGGAGCCCGGCGGAAGGTTCGTCCAACACGTAGACGACGCCGAAAAGTTCGGAAGTCAGCTGGGTTGCCAGTCGCAGACGCTGAAGTTCTCCGCCTGAGAGGGTCGGGGACGTGCGATCCAACGACAGGTAGCCCAGGCCGAGATCAATGATCGGAAGGATCCGATCGACGAGTCCGGTCCCCAAGCGGACGGTTGCGGCCAGTTTTTCGACCGCCCCACCCGACGAGCGAGACTCGTCACCGGCACCGTCAGTTGCGCTTTCTGCCGCGACGACTGCGGCTTCGATGACAGACAAGAGTTCATGCAAGGGCAGCTGTGAGAACTGGGCGATGTCGAGCTGCTCAAATGTCACCGATAGCGCTTCCGGCTTCAAACGTTTGCCATGGCATGCGGGGCACGGGACCGATGTGAGGAACTGAGCAACACGGCGTTTCATCGACGTGCTCTTCGTATTCGCGAATGTGTCAAGCACATAGCGACGCGCTCCTACGAAGGTTCCGGAATAGCTGGGCTCGATTCCGGCGTCCATGGCTTCACGCGCTTCAGCAAGGGTGAGTCGTGAGTGGACGGGAACGTAAGGCGTTTCATCCGTGTAGAGGATCCAGTCGCGGTCTTTCTTCGGGAGGTCCTTCCATGGCACGTCGACGTCGTAACCAAGCCCGACGAGGACGTCTCTCAGTTGGTGCCCATGCCACGCCGTGGGGTACGAGGCGATGGCGCGCTCTCGGATCGTCAGGGTCGGATCGGGGACCATCGTGTCCTCTGGCACGTCGTAGACCCGACCGATTCCGTGGCATTCCGGGCAAGCACCCTCGACAGTATTGGTCGAAAAGTCCTCTGCATAGAGCATCGGCTGCCCATCCGGATATGTACCCGCGCGGGAGTACAGCATGCGAACCAGGCTGGAGAGTGTCGTGATGCTTCCGACCGTTGACCGGGTGCTGCGCCCGCCGTGTTGTTGCTGCAATGCCACGGCGGGCGGCATTCCGGTGATGGAGTCCACCTCGGGGACTCCCGCCTGGTCGATGAGGCGCCTGGCATACGGTGCAACCGATTCCAGATAACGTCGCTGGGACTCCGCATATAGCGTGCCGAAAGCCAGCGAGGACTTGCCCGAGCCAGAGACGCCAGTGAACACCACCATGGCGTCACGCGGTATTGACAGGTCGATGTTTTTGAGGTTGTGCTCGCGGGCGCCGCGCACTCGAACGTCCGGTTGAATGAAGGCTGAGTTTTCATCAGTCTGCGTGGAGGGCGGGGTCATGAACCAACGCTATCCCGACTGCAGGCACGTCACGACCGGAAACCGCAGACTGGCAGCCGGGCCAGCGTCGTACCTGCGACGCCTTCCGACTGACCTCTGGCAACCACGTCGCGGCCGCCGAGGTCGCGAGAGAGCGAGTCAGCGGTGTCGTCCCGATCCATCTCAGACAGAGGCCACCTGGGTTCGTGTGCCGCGCCTGCTGGACTCGAGTGCCGCAGTCAACGTCCGGGCGTCATAGTCGCCCAGCAAGCGGCGACCTTCGACGAAGAAGGTTGGAGTGGCGTGGGCTCCGCTGTCCTGGGCGCTCACGAGATCGCGGTTGACTCGTTCTGCGACAGCCTCGCTGTCCATGTCCTGTACGAAGCGATCGACGTCCAGTCCGAGTTCGTCCGCGTAACCAATAAGGTGCTCTCGCTCGAGCGCGTCCTGATGGGTGAATACGAAGTCGAGCCACCGCCAGAACTCGCCCTGGTTCGCGGCTGCTTCAGATGCTTTTGCAGCCAGCGGCCCATGTGGGTGGTGGGGAAGATGCCGCACGACGTAACGAAGATCGTCACCGAACTGCCCCCTCAGATCTTCCCAGGAGCCAGTGGCGTGTGCACAGTACTCGCACTCGAAGTCGATGTATTCGACCAGCGTCAGCTTGGCGTCCTCCGGGCCGCGGATGTGGTCAACTTCGGGGTCGACTGCGGGGTCGAGCACCATGGGGAGATCTGCACTTTCCTCGCCCCACCGCTGAGCGGCGATCTTGAATATCAACCAGCCCAGGGCGACGGCGAGCACCAGGGACACCAGCACCCCAAGCGTCGCCTGTCGCCCGAGGTCGGTTGTCGAGCCGAAAGCAAGTCCGATGATGAGCAGAGAGACGGTGAACCCGATGCCTGAAAGTGCTGCACCGCCGAAGACGCTGCCCATACCCACTCCTTCCGGGAGTCGACCAAGGCCCATCCTGACCGCGAGGAGAGTGGCAACGCCAATTCCGACAAGCTTGCCGATTACGAGGCCAGCAATGACCCCCAGGTCACGGATGATCCGAAGGAATCTGCCAGGAGTCCACCCCTGAGGTCGACGCCGGCATTGGCGAGAGCGAAGATCGGCACGACAAGCAGTGCAGTGGGGCGGCGAAGGACTTCATGCATTCTCTCGTTCACCGAGATCCCCCGCGCCAGGCCACGGCTGACACTGCGCGCCGACGCGGCGCTGGGCGACTGCCAGAAGTCACGGAAGAACTGGCGGGCGGCAACTACCTCGTGGCGCCGCGTGGGGTAAGCGGGGATCAGTAGACCGGCGAGCATGCCGGCGAGTGAGGCGTGCACCCCAGAAGAGACGGTGGCGAACCACATGACAATCACAAGGATCACATAAGGTGCGGCATTCCACTGCCGTGAGCGGCCGAGTCCCCACAAGCCTATGAGGCAGGCGAGAGCGATCGACAAGGGGACAAGCTTGATCTGATCGCTATAGACAATTCCAATGATCGATACCGCTAGGAAGTCATCGACCACTGTCAGGGTGAGGAGAAAAACACGCAACTGGCCAGACAGCCGTGGACCCACTATGGCGAGTGCGCCCAGCATGAATGCTGTATCGGTGCCGACGACAGCACCCCATCCGCCAAGTCCGCTACCGCCGGACACGCTGACGACAAGCACGTAGACCAGAGCCGGAAGAGCGACACCTGCAACTCCAGCCATCACAGCGAGTTCAGCACGGCTGCGATCCCGTAAAGACCCGTGCGCGAACTCCTGTCGAACCTCCAATCCGACAACAAAAAAGAAGATCACCATCAGGCCGTCGTTGATCCAATGGTGCAGATTCATATGCATGCCGGCGGGACCGACATCGAAACCGACTTCCTGATGCCACAGTTCGAAATAGCTTTCAGACAACGGCGAGTTCGCCCAGACGAGCGCCATGACGGTCACGAGCGCCAGAAACATCGCCGATCCGGACTCCGTCCGTAAAGTGCGTGCAATGTGACCGGGACCTAGGCGACCTGCTGCCGGTTTTTGCATCCGGGGAGTCTACCTAGAGCCGCCCCGTGAACCCTTCACTGCTCGCGTGAGCACAGGCTTCACGAAGAGTCCCAGGGTCCGCGCACGGGCCAGTGACGACACCTGCCCTACGGCTGAGTCCACGACTCAGGAACGCCGAAGGAGTGGGGGCTCGTTCAGCTCGCAGTGGTGCCGGGCTCGAGGCGGGCTCCAGGCTCGAGGACGACCCCCTTCGCCACGTGCGACTCACGACCGACGAGCACGACGGCGGAGTCCGAGGGCGGCCAGCGCTTCGGCTGGGCCCCGACCTGCGCGTCCTCGCCGACCCGGCACGAGTCGTCGACGACCGAGGCGAAGACCTGTGCACCGGACGCGACCCGCACCCGGTGCATGAGCACCGAGTCCTCGACGACCGCACCCGCCTCGACGACGCAGCCCGGTCCGACGACGCTGCGGCGCACGGTGCCGTGCACGTGCGACCCGGGGCTGATCATCGAGTCCTCGACGACGCTGCCCGCGTGGATCATCGGCGGCGGCATCTCCGGCGACCGGGTGAGGATCGGCCACGCCGGGTCGTCGAAGACGTCGACTCGTGCGCGCAGCAGCTCGCGGTGCGCGGCGAGGTAGGCGGAGGGGCGGCCGAGGTCGCGCCAGTAGCCCGTGAGCGCGTACGCGTGGGTCTTCCCTCCCTCCACAAGCCGCGGGAGCAGGCGGTCGGGGAAGTCGCCGATCCCCTCCGTGAGCCCGGGGTCGGCCTGCGCCCGTTCGTGCCGGATCGCGTCGAGCGTGCGCAGCAACACCTGGACGTCGTAGACGAAGATCTCGGCGGCGATCGTCCCGTGTGGCGGGGCCGTGGGCTTGTCGGTCAGCCCCTGCACGACGCCGTCCCGGCCGACGTCGACGACCGTCTTGTGCTTGGCCTGCGCGAGCGGCACCTCCACGGTGACGATCGTGGCCTCGGACCCGCGCTCGAGGTGCTGGGCGACGACGGCCCGCATGTCGAGGCGGTAGACCTGGTCGGCGCTCGTCACGACGACGACCTCGGCGCCCGCCTCACGCAGCTGGGCACCGATCTTCAGCAGGTCGTCGGCGTTGCCGGTGCTGAAGCCCTCGGACCCGCTGGCCTGCCCTTCCTCCGGCACGAGCCGCCGGTAGCCGCCGCGGGTGCGGTCGAGGTCCCAGGGCCGCCCACCGGCGAGGTGGCGGTCGAGCGAGGACGCCTCGTACTGCACCGAGACCCACACGTCAGGGATGCCGCTGTTGCCGAAGTTGCTCAGTGCGAAGTCGACGAGCTGGTAGCTGCCGGCGAAGGGGAGGGCGGGCTTGGCGCGCTCACGCGTGAGGACGTCCATCCGGGAGCCCTGACCGCCCGCCTGGACGACCCCGACGATCTTCGGGATGCGGGAGAGGGGGACGACGCTCGACATACCCGGATCCGCACTCATCTCATGACGTCCCCTCGTGACAGCGTCTAGGTCGAGATGCCCATCTGGACCTCATCACCACATCCCATGACAGCGTAAGCATCGCACGGCTTGAACTGTGCCTGGACCGCGTCGGGGGTCGGCCTGGTCGTTCACCGCGTGCAGCAACCCCTCGACCCGGACGGCGCGGCGTCGCTGGTCACCGTCAGGCCCCTCGGCCCTTCGTCACGTCGAACGACCGTGGTCCTCGCAACTCCTTAGACGCAGGAGTTGCGAGGACCACGAGAAGCGAAGGTCGTCGTCGGGACCTCCCCTTCGACATGCCGGAAGCCGGTCAGGCCTCGTCATGCTGCCAACGCATCAGGCCGGGACGCTGGCCACACCCTTCGGCAGGAAGCGCTGCCCGGTGACCTTCTCCGAGACGCCCTCACGGTCCAGGAGCGGCGTGAGGCCACCGTTCCAGAACTGGAAGCCGGCGCCGGTGATCATCGCGAGGTCGATGTCCATCGGGGCTTGTGCGACACCGTCGTCGAGCATCGTGCGCACCTCCTCGGCGAGGACGCCGAGGACCCGCTCGCGGACCTGCTGGGCGGTGAGCTCGACCGGCGACTCGGGGGCGGTGAG
Organism: Janibacter hoylei PVAS-1; assembly: GCF_004025845.1. Lineage (NCBI taxonomy): Bacteria > Bacillati > Actinomycetota > Actinomycetes > Micrococcales > Intrasporangiaceae > Janibacter > Janibacter hoylei. Next base: position 300,865 of record NZ_PIPF01000007.1, on the reverse strand, counting down.
CAGTTCGGCCACACCCTCGTCGTCGTAGGAGCGCTTGCCGGCCTCGACGAGCGCCTTGAGGTTGGGCGAGACGTAGAAGCGCTCGCCGAGCTCACGGTGCAGCGTCTCGCTGTTGTGCAGCGCGATCGCCGGGCCGACGAGCCCGACGAGGACCAGCGGCGGCATCGGGGCCAGGCCCGCGATGCCCTCGTTTGCGACCTCGACCGGAGTGCCCTCGTCGACGATCTTGGAGAACTCGCCCATGAAGCGGCCGAGCAGTCGGTTGGCGATGAAGGAGGGGCTGTCCTTGACGAGGATGCAGGTCTTCTTCAGGCCCTTGCCGGTGGCGAAGGCCGTCGCGAGCGCCGCGTCGTCCGTCCGCTCGCCCGGGATGATCTCGAGCAGCGGCATGACGGCCACCGGGTTGAAGAAGTGGAAGCCCACGACCCGCTCCGGGTGCTCCAGGTCTGACGCCATCTCGGTGATCGACAGCGACGAGGTGTTGGAGGCGAGCACGCACTCGGGCGTGACGACCTGCTCGACCTCGGCCCAGACCTTCTTCTTGACGCCCAGCTCCTCGAAGACGGCCTCGATGACGAAGTCCGCGTCGGCGAAGCCCTCCTTGCTCGTGGAGCCGGTGATGAGGGCCTTGAGCTGGTTGGCCTTGTCCTGCGTGATCTTGCCCTTGGCGAGGGACTTGTCGATCTCGCCGTGGACGTAGGCGACGCCCTTGTCCACGCGCTCCTGGTCGAGGTCGGTCATGATGACCGGCACCTTGAGCGAGCGGATGAAGAGCATCGCCAGCTGGCTGGCCATGAGACCGGCGCCGACGATGCCGACCTTGCCGACCGGGCGGGCCAGCGACTTGTCGGGGGCACCCGCCGGTCGCTTCGCGCGCTTCTGCACGAGGTCGAAGGAGTACAGGCCGGCGCGCAGCTCGTCACCCATGAGGAGGTCAGCCAAGGCCTCGTCCTCGGCGGCGAAGGCGGCGTCGCGCTCAGCGGTGCGCGCGGCCGTGACGAGCTCGATGGCCCGGTAGGGCGAAGGGGACTTCCCCGCGGTCTTCGCGTCGGCCAGCTGCGTGGCGGCCGCGGCGGCGGCCTCCCAGACGGCGGCGTCGTCGCTCACCGGCTCGCGCTCGACCTTCGTCTCGCCGGTGAGGACTCCAGCCGCCCAGATGATCGACTGCTCGAGGAAGTCGGCCCCGTCGAGGAGCGCGTCGGCGAGGCCGAGCTTCGCCGCGGCCGGGCCGTTCAGCATCCGGTTGGTGTTGAGCGGGTTCTCGACGATGACCTTGAGGGCCTTCTCCGGGCCGACGAGGCGGGGGAGCAGGTAGCAGCCGCCCCAGCCGGGCACGAGACCGAGGAAGACCTCGGGCAGCGCGATGGCCGGCACGGCCTTGCTCATCGTGCGGTAGTCGCAGGCCAGCGACAGCTCGACGCCGCCGCCCATCGCCGCGCCGTTGACGAAGGCGAAGGTCGGCACCGGCAGGTCCATGACCGCCGCGTAGGCGGCGTGGCCGGCGCGGGCGATCTCGAGGGCCTGCTCACGGGAGGCGACGCCCGGGACGCCGGAGAGGTCGGCGCCGACGGCGAAGATGAAGGGCTTGCCCGTGACGGCGACGGCGACGATCTCGCCGGCCTCCGCGCGCTGCTGCAGCGTCTCGACGGCGGCGCTCAGACCGGCCATGCCCTCGAGGCCGAAGGTGTTGGGCTTGGTGTGGTCGTGGCCGTTGTCCAGCGTGATGAGGGCCAGCGTGCCGCCGTCGGCGGGGAGCTGGACGTCCTGGACGAGGGCGCGGGTGACGACCTCGGGCTTGGGCTCGCTCATGCTCAGTTCTCCTTGCCGTAGTCGGCGTGGTGCGGGTTTTCCCAGATGACGGCGCCACCCATGCCGATGCCGATGCACATGGCGGTCATGCCGTAGCGGACGCTCGGGTCCTCGGCGAACTGGCGGGCCAGCTGGGTCATCAGACGCACGCCGGAGGAGGCCAGCGGGTGGCCGGTCGCGATGGCACCGCCGTAGCGGTTGACCTTGTCGGAGTCGTCGGCGATGCCGAAGTGCTCGAGGAAGGCGAGCACCTGCACGGCGAAGGCCTCGTTGAGCTCGAAGAGGTCGATGTCGTCGATGGTCAGGCCGGCCTTGGCCAGGGCCTTCTCGGCGGCGGGGACCGGGCCGTAACCCATGACCTCCGGCTCGACGCCGACGAAGGCGAACTCGACCAGGCGCATGCCGACGGGCAGACCGAGCTCGTGCGCGGTCTCCTCGGCCGCGAGGATGCAGGCCGTCGCGCCGTCGTTGAGGCCGGCCGCATTGCCGGCGGTGACGTTGCCGTGCGGGCGGAAGGGGGTCTTCAGGCCCTTGAGGGACTCGAGCGTCGTCTGCGGGCGCGGCGGCTCGTCGGCGGTGGCCAGCCCCCAGCCCTTGTCGGCGTGACGGGTGGCGGTCGGGACGAGGTCGGGCTGGATCTTGCCGTCCTCGTAGGCCTGGGCGAGCTTGCGCTGGCTGTTGACCGCGAACTCGTCCGAGCGCTCCTTGGTGAGCGTCGGGTAGCGGTCGTGCAGGTTTTCGGCCGTCTTGCCCATGACGAGCGCGGAGGGGTCGACGAGCTTTTCGGCGACGACGCGCGGGTTGGGGTCGACGCCCTCACCCATGGGGTGACGGCCCATGTGCTCGACGCCACCGGCGACGGCGACGTCGATGGAGCCGAAGGAGATGGCGCCGGCGATGTTGGTGACCGCGGTCATCGCGCCGGCGCACATGCGGTCGACGGAGTAGCCGGGGGTGGTGTTGGGCAGGCCCGAGAGGAGCGAGGCCATGCGGCCCAGGGTCAGTCCCTGGTCGCCGATCTGGGTCGTCGCGGCGATGGCGACCTCTTCGACCCGCTCCGGCGGCAGCTCGGGGTGGCGGCGCATGAGCTCGCGGATGCAGTTGATGACCAGGTCGTCGGCGCGGGTCTGGGCGTACATGCCCTTCTCCCCGGCCTTGCCGAACGGCGTGCGAACGCCGTCGACGAAGACGACCTCACGTGAAGTGCGGGGCACGGTGGGCCTCTCTGTCGTGGTGCAGGAGCAGCCGGGTGGTTCCACCCGACACCTCTGAGGCTACTAAGCGCTTGCTCACCTGCGACAGATGCGCCTCGCGTGACCCCGCCCACGTTCCCCGTCCGGCCCGCTCCCTGAGGAGGCCGCCTGCGGCCGTCTCGCCCATCCGCTCTCTGAGGAGGCCGCCTGCGGCCGTCTCGAAGGGAGGTCAGGCGTCGGGGTGGGCGGCGAAGGCGTCGGCGAGCATCGGGGCGACGATCTCGCGCTGCCAGGGGCGCACGCCGTGCTCGGCGAGGGCCGCGGCGAAGGCCTCGGGGGTGCGCTCGGCGGGCGGGGACCACACGGCCCGGCGCAGGGGGTCGGGGGAGCAGACGTTTTCGATGGGGATGGTGTGCTCGGCGGCGAAGTCGCCGAGGGCCTCCCGGGTCTGCGTCAGCCGCTCGGCCGCGAGGGGGTCACGGTTGGCCCAGGACCGCTGGGGCGGGGGACCGTCCGAGCGGACCGACGCAGGCGGCAGCTCCGCGTCGGGGAGCGTGCGGGCGCGGGCGACCGCGTCGAGCCAGGCGCGCTGGTTGCGCTGGATCGCCCGGTGGCCGCGGGGCAGGTCACCCGGTCCGCTCGGGTTGGCCTGGGCGATCTCGACGAGTGCGGTGTCGGGGATGACCCGGCCGGGCGAGGTGTCGCGGTCGCGAGCGATCCGGTCCCGCTCGTACCAGAGCTCACGCACCGTCGCGAGGACCCGCGGCTGGCGGATCTTGTGCAGGCCGGAGGTGCGTCGCCACGGGTCCTCCTTGACCGCGGGGCGCCACGACAGCAGCGCCTCGAACTCCTGCCGAGCCCACTCGCTCTTGTCCTGCGCGGCCAGGTCGATGCCCATGAGGTTGCGCACCTCGGTGAGCACCTCCACGTCGAGCGCGGCGTAGCGCAGCCACGGCTCGGGCAGCGGCCGGGTGGACCAGTCGACGGCCGAGTGCTCCTTGGCCAGGCTGATGCCGAGGTAGTGCTCGATCACGGCGGCGAGGCCGACGCGAGGCAGGCCGAGCAGCCGTGCCGCGAGCTCGGTGTCGAAGATCTGCCGGGGTCGCAGCCCGAGGTCGCCGAGGCAGGGCAGGTCCTGCGTCGCGGCGTGGAGGATCCACTCGCCGGTGCCGATGGCCCGGTCGAGGGGGGTGAGGTCGGGCAGGCCCACGGGGTCGATGAGCCACGTGCCCGCGCCCTCGCGGCGCACCTGCACGAGGTAGGCGGCCTGGCCGTAGCGGTAGCCCGAGGCCCGTTCGGCGTCGAGCGCCACCGGGCCGTACCCCTCGGCGATGGCTGCCGCGCAGGCGTCGAGCTCGGACTCCTCGGTGATGACGGCGGGCACGCCGTCCGCGGGCTCGCGCAGGACGGGCAGGGGAGCGGGCTCCTCCGCGGTCGGTGCGCTCTCGGTGTCGTCCGGTGGTGTGCTGCTCAACGGCGCCGCCCCGGCAGGGCCACGACCCCCGAGGGGAGGGGCGGCAGACCACCCACGGTGCCGAGCATGTCGACCCAGGCCTCGAGGTGGACCCCGACGGCCGGGCCGGCGGGCGTCCACGACGCGCGGATCTCCATGTCGACGTCCGGCTCACGGTCGTCGAGGTCGCCGAAGGACTCCGACACCACGCGCGTGACCGTCCCGGCGAGGTTGATCGGCTCGATGCCGTGCGACTCGAGCGCATCGGTCAGCCACGACCAGCCGACGGCACCGAGCATCGGGTCGCTCGCCACCTCGGCCTCGAGCTCGGCGCGGGCGAAGGTCACGACCCGCCAGGCGCCGGACCACGGCTCGGGCTCCGAGGGGTCGTGCAGCAGGACGAAGCGACCCGTGGCGATGTCCTCGTCGTCGCTCGGGTCGACGATGTCGGCCGTCATCGCGACGGAGTGCGGGGCGAGTCGGGAGGGAGCGGGGACCTCGGTCAGCCGCACCTCGGGGCGCAGGCGCGCCTCGTGCAGGCTGCGCAGGGCGTGCGCGAAGTCCGCAGACTGCGCCTCGGAGAACTCTCGGGTGGCCACCCAGCGAGAGTAGGTGCGTGCGGGTGATATGCGCGGGAGGGCACGCCGAAGCCGGCCGATGCTCCCGTGGGAGGATGCGGCCGTGACGAACTCCGCCGACCCCTCCCACAGTCCTCTCGTCCGCGCCGCGCGCGGTGAGTCCGTGCCGCACACCCCCGTGTGGTTCATGCGGCAGGCCGGCCGCTCCCTCCCTGAGTACCGCGAGATCCGTCGTGGCACGGACATGCTCGAGGCCTGTCGCACGCCGGACCTCGTCACCGAGATCACCCTGCAGCCGGTGCGTCGTCACCGCGTCGACGGCGCCATCTTCTTCTCCGACATCGTCGTGCCGCTCCAGGCGGCCGGGGTCGACATCGACATCGAGCCTGGGGTGGGCCCGGTGCTCGACGAGTCCTTCGCCTCCCGCGAGGACCTCGAGCGCATCCCCGTGCTGACGCCAGACATGATCCCCGACATCGCCGAGTCGGTCCGGCGGATCGTCCTCGAGCTCGGGGGCACGCCCCTCATCGGCTTCGCCGGTGCCCCCTTCACCCTCGCGTCCTACCTCATCGAAGGGGGTCCCAGCCGCAACCACGAGCTCACCAAGTCGCTCATGCACGGCGACCCCGAGCTGTGGCACGACCTGTGCACCCGCCTGTCGCAGATCTCCGCGGCCTTCCTCAAGGTGCAGGTGGAGGCGGGGGCGAGCGCGATCCAGCTCTTCGACAGCTGGGCCGGCTTCCTCTCGCGCGCCGACTACCGCGAGTACGTCCTGCCGCACAGCCGCGCGACGCTCGGCGCGCTCGCCGACGCCGGGGTCCCGCGCATCCACTTCGGGGTCGGTACGGGCGAGCTGCTCACCGACATGGCCGGTGCGGGCACCGAGGTCATCGGCGTCGACTACCGCGTCAACCTCGGTGACGCCATCGCCCGTGTCGGTGGCGACCAGCCCGTCCAGGGCAACCTCGACCCGGCGTTGCTCTTCGCCCCGTGGGAGGTCGTCGAGCGCGAGGTGCGGCGCATCCTCGACGAGGGACGCGCCGCACCCGGCCACATCTTCAACCTCGGCCACGGGGTCCTGCCCGACACGGACCCGGTCGTCCTGACCCGCGTCGTCGAGCTGGTCCACGAGGTCAGCTCCCGGTAGCCGCCCTCGCGGTCCGGCGCCGGCGGCGCAGCCACCAGCCGAGCGGTGCCAGCACCACGGCGAGCACGACGGCGAAGGGAGTGACCGCGCCCAGCACCGTCAGCGCCACCGTCATCGAGTCGGTGAAGGCACCCCAGCCCGCCTTGAGCCCGGCCACGAAACCGGTCGCGTCCTCGGGCTCGTCGTCGGCCTCGGGGCGCTCGGTCGACAGGCTGACCGTGATGGGGGCGGTGGCCGTGCGCTTCTCGAGGGCCTTCTGCTGACTCGTCATCGACTCCAGATCGGCCTCGCGGGTCGCGAGCTCGTCCTCGAGGGTGACGATCTGGTCGAGGTCCTCGGTGCTGTCGATGAGCTTGCGCAGGCGCTCGACGGCCTTGGTCTTGGTCTTCACCCGCGCGGCGGTGTCGGTGTACTGGGCCGTGAGGTCCTCGGCGCTGCTGCTGCGCTTGGTGACCTCCCCGATCTCCGACAGGTCGGTGGTCGTGGAGTCCAGCTTCGTCACGGGGACCGTCACGGTGATCTCGGCCCACGCGCGACCGCCGGGGTAGGTGGCGGTGCGGGAGTCCTCGGAGGAGACGTAGCCGTCGGCCGTGCGTGCCGCCGAGCGCACCTGGGCGGAGGCCTTGTCGATGTCGTCGACGGTGATGGAGAGGTTGACGGTCCGGGCGACCTTGGCATCGGTGGGCGCCTGGCTGCCGCTCGAGTCCGTGCTGCTGTCGTCGGAGTCCTGCCGGGCCGAGCCCGGCTCGGCGCTGCCCCCGGCGGACTGCTCGGAGGCAGCGGTCGTCGACTGCGTCTGCGGCGCGTGGTCGCTGCTCGTGCGGTCCCCGCCGCTGCACCCGGCGAGGGCCACCCCGCTGGCCGCGAGCAGTGCCGCCCACCTCATGTGCGTCCTGGTCATGGTCCTTACTCCCTGCTCTGCGCCGGGCCCCTCCCGGCGTCGTCGAAGGGTCTGACGGCGGCGGGAGGCGATCGGTTCCCTCGTGGGAGAATTGGGTCCATGGGTCACCGGGTCGTCGTCGTCGGGGGAGGGCTCGCCGGCCTCGCCACCGCCCACCACCTGCTGCAGGGTCACCCCGGGCTCGAGATCACCGTGCTCGACGGGGGCGACCGCTTCGGCGGCAAGGTGCGCCAGCACGACGTCGGTGGGGTGAGGGTCGACGTCGGCGCGGAGTCCGTCGTCGCCAGCAGCGTCGCCGCCCGTGACCTCTTCACCGACCTCGGGCTGGCAGAGCAGGTGGTGCACCCCGAGCCGGTCCCCGCCGCCATCTGGTCCCGCGGCCGGCGCTGGCCGGTCCCCGGCCGCACCTTCATGGGGGTGCCAGGCCCGGGCAGCGACCTCACCGGCCTGCTCGACGAAGGGGAGGCCGCCCGAGCCGCGCAGCCGGCCCCCTTCGTCCTCGACGAGGGGGACCTGACGGTCGCCGACGCGGTCGGCCGGGTGTGGGGCCGCGCTGTCGTCGACCGGGTCGTCGAGCCGCTGCTCGGTGGCGTCTACGCCGGTCGGGTGGAGCGGCTCTCGCTGCGCTCGACGATGCCGGCGCTGTGGGCGGCCCTGGCCGCGGGCGGGCCCGCGGACCGTGCCGTGGCGGGGCTGCTGCCGCCGCCCACGACGGCCCCGCGGCCGCGGGTCATGGGGCTGGTCGGGGGCATCGGCACGCTCGTCGAGGCACTGCGCCACGCGCTCGCCGGCGCGGGGGCGCGGCTGCTCGACTCGACGATGGTGCGGCGCCTGGAGCGCACGCCGACCGGGTGGCGGGTCATCGCCGGGGCGACGAACGCCGAGGTCGCACACGAGGCCGACGTCGTCGTGCTCGCGACCCCGGCCACGCCGACCTCCCGCCTGCTGGCCGGGCACGCCTCGACGGCTGCCACAGCGCTCGCCGGCATCGACTACGCCTCCATGGCGGTGATGACGGTCGCGCTGCCGGCAGACCAGACGCCCGACCTGCCGGGCAGCGGCTTCCTCGTGCCGGCGGTCGACGGGCGACCGATCAAGGCGAGCACCTTTTCGGCGTCGAAGTGGGCCTGGGTCCGGGAGGCGAGCACCGATGTCGTGCTGCTGCGGGCCTCGGCTGGCCGTGCCGGCGAGGTCGCCTCGCTCCAGCGTGACGACGACGACCTCGTCCGGGGCGCCCTCGCCGAGATCTCGAGCGCCGTCGGCGCGCCGCTGCCCGCACCCGTTGACCAGCACGTGCAGCGGTGGGGCGGCGGTCTGCCGCAGTACGACCTCGGGCACACTGGGCGGGTCGCCGCGGTGCGCTCCGCGGTCGCGCAGCTGCCCGGTCTCGAGGTGACCGGCGCCGCCTACGACGGTGTGGGCATCGGCGCGGTGCTCACCGGCGCGGCCACGACCGCCACGACGATCCTCGACGCACTGCCCCCTTCGTCCACCACTGAAATGGAGCCCCGATGACCACCCGGCCCGCCCCCGTCAAGCCCACGCGCGAGCAGCTCGAGGCGATCAACAGCAGCGTCCACTACGCGATGTTTTCCGCCTTTGCGCTCGTGACGCCCGTGGGCGACGACGACCGCGACGCGATCGCGCAGGAGGTCGAGGCGCTCTTCGCCGAGCTCACCGAGGGCGGCGTGCGCATCCGCGGCGTCTACGACGTCGCCGGCTTGCGCGCCGACGCCGACATCCTCGTGTGGTGGCACGCCGACGACATCGAGCTGCTCCAGGACGCCTACAAGCGACTGCTGCGCACCGAGCTCGGCGCCCACCTCGAGCCGGTGTGGTCCAACGCGGCGGTGCACCGGCAGGCGGAGTTCAACCGGAGCCACGTGCCGGCCTTCATGGCGGGGGAGGAACCGCGCGACTACGTGTGCGTCTACCCCTTCGTGCGGTCCTACGACTGGTACGTCCTCGATGACAAGGACCGCCGCTTCATGCTCGCCGAGCACGGCGCCATGGCCAAGGACTACCCGGACGTGCGGGCCAACACCATCCCGGCCTTCGCTCTCGGCGACTACGAGTGGATCCTCGCCTTCGAGGCCGACGAGCTGCACCGCATCGTCGACCTCATGCGTGAGCTGCGCGCCTCCAAGGCCCGCCTGCACGTGCGCGAGGAGATCCCCTTCTTCACCGGCCCGCGGGTGAGCGTCGAGGCGCTCGTCGCCGGCCTGCGCTGACCTGGGCGCGGGGCGAGGTCCCACCTGCCCCACGATTTCCGGGTCACCCGATAATCCCCGGCTTCGCAAGAGTCCCAAACCCTTGCGAAGCCGGGGTTTGTCTTGTCGAGTGGCTCCGTCCACAACCTCGCTCCCTGGAGGGGTGGGGTCCACAAGTTCGAGCGTCCGCCGGGGCTACGGCGGCTGCCGGCCAACGCTGGTGGCATGAGAGAAGTCAGCGGCGCTCCCTTCGCGCAGCTCGTCGCCATGCCCGACGGCATCTTCACGCGACAGGACGCGTTGCGCCACGGGGTGACGGACGAGGTCCTGACCGCCGCAGTTCGCCGAGGCGTCATCGCGAGACTGTGCCGAGGCGCCTACACGGTCCCTGGCCCACGGACGAAGGGGGAGGACCGCCGCCTCATCGCGAGGGCGGCACTGCGCCTCTACCCGGACGCCATGCTCTGCGGGGCGACGGCGGTCGCCGCGCACGGGATCTCGTTGTTCGAGGTCCCGCTCCTACCGGTGGACGGGGCCCGTCCGATCAAGCGAGAGGCCGGCACACGGCATCTGCGGTTCCGTCCTACCCACGTCCCCCCGGTCAAGACCCCGTGGGGGCCGGGACAGCCACTACCCGACGCGCTCGTGCAGCTGACCATGGACCATGGAGTCGTCGCAGGAGTTGCCTCCATCGACGCCGCGCTGCACGCAGAGTCCGTGACGCGGGCCGACCTCGACCGGGCCTTTGCCCGCGTCGCCCGGTGGCCACACAGCTCGCGAGCGCGGTGCGCCCTGGCGTGGGCGGACGAAGACGCCGAGTCGTTGGGCGAGAGCGTGACTCGCGTGATCTTGCTGGGCGCAGGGTTCGCGGTGACCTCGCAAGTGCGGATCGAGGAAGCCGACGGAGACTTCATCGCCAGGGCCGACCTCGGCATCGAGGGCACCAACGTCCTGCTCGAGTTCGACGGCAAGGTGAAGTACACCGACGGCGGGCCGGAAGCGCTCTTCCGAGAAAAGAAGCGCGAGGACCGGATCCGACGACGCGGCTATGTCGTCATCAGGGTCGTGTGGGCGGATCTCTTCCACCCCGAGCGAATCGTGCGAGCCGTCACGGAGGCCCTCGCGAACGCTGCGTGACCACTGAGCAAGACAAACCCCGGCTTCGCAAGGGTTCGAGACTCTTGCGAAGCCGGGGATTATCGGGTGACCCGGAAATCGTGGGGCGGGTGAGGTACCAACCCCTCAGCCCTGGGCGGGACGCAGGGTCATCGAGATCGAGTTGATGCAGTAGCGCTGGTCGGTCGGGGTCTCGTAGCCCTCGCCCTCGAAGACGTGACCCATGTGGCTGCCGCAGTTGGCGCAGCGGACCTCGACGCGCGGGCGGCCGGGCAGGGAGTCGTCCTGCACGTACTCGACCCGGTCCTCGGCGAGCGGGGTGTAGAAGCTCGGCCAGCCGCAGTGGCTCTCGAACTTCGTCTCGGAGGTGAAGAGCTCGGACCCGCAGGCGCGGCAGGCGTAGACGCCCTCGGTCGTGGTGTCGGTGTACTCGCCGGTGAAGGGCCGCTCGGTCCCGGCGGCCCGCAGCACGGAGAACTCGTCGGGCGAGAGCTCCTCGCGCCACTGCTCGTCGCTCTTGGTCACCGCGTAGTCGCGGCCGGTGGACTCCATCATCGTCAGGCTCCTCGTCGATCGGTGTGCTCATCATGCAACGCAACGGCCCCCGGAGATCATCCGGGGGCCGTCGCACGCCGCGGTGGGCGAAGGGAGGTCAGCTCACTTCTTCAGGTCGAGGTGGACGACCTGCGGGTCGTGGTCGCTGTCCTGGTCGGCGAAGGGGGAGTTGGTGTGGACGATGTCGTAGGTGAAGGCCGGCCGCCTGCCCTTGCCGGGGTGCCCGGGGCGCCACGGCCCGTTGACCTTGCCCTCGAGGGTGGCGAGCGAGGGCGAGAGCAGGATGTGGTCGAGCACCTGGCTGTTGCCGTCGTAGACGTAGGTCCAGCGCTCCGACTCCGGCAGGGTGCGCGGCAGGTCGGTGAGGGCCTGGGTGCCGGACCCCTCGAGGATGTCGGTGAGGACGTCCGTCGTCTGGCTGAACTCGAAGTCGTTGACGTCACCGGCGACGACGAGCTTGGCCTCGGGGTCAGCGGCCAGCAGGTCGTCGGCCAGGTCGCGAACCTCTCGTGCCTGGGCGTGGCGGGCGTCCTCGCTCGAGCGGACCGGCTGCTGCCAGCGGCCGAAGAGCGGGTCGTCGCCCCCCTTCGAGCTGAAGTGGACCGCGGCGACGAAGACCCGCTCGCCGCGGAAGCGGTACTCACCGATGAGAGGCTTGCGCGAGTCGGTGAAGGCCTGCGAAGCGGGCGCGATCCGGCCGGGCGACTCGGTGAGGTGGGCGCCCTTCCTGTCCTTGACGACCGCGGTCGCCCGGTCGGCCGCGCCGCTGCTGCGCTCGATGAAGTCGATGTCGCGATCCGTGCGGTGGAGCAGCACGTTGCGGATGTTGCCGCCCGGCTGACCACCGTCGGCCTTGTCCTGCGGGTCGACCCAGTTGGCCTCGTAGCGGGGGCCGCCCTGCGCCTCGATGGCGGCGATGAGCCGGTCGGTCGTCGCCGAGGAGTCGACGGTGCCGTCGTCGGTCGGGCCGCTGTTGTCCTGGACCTCCTCGACGGCGATGACGTCGGGGCTGCGCAGGTTGGTGACGATCTGGCCGGCGAGCCGGTCGAACTTGCTCTGCTCATTGCTCGGCGACAGGTTTTCGACGTTGAAGGAGGCCACGGACAGCTCGCGCGGGTGCTGCCGTCCCGTCACCTCGCGCTCGAGACCGCCGTCCTCGACGGTCGGGACATGCGTCGCGAGCAGCTTGAAGTTGGCGAAGGAGTAGTCGAGCGGCCCGGCGACGAGCCCCGGCAGCCGGTCGCGGACGTCGGCGTCGGGGAGCGAGCCGCTCGGCAGGAGCACGTCGTCGACGAGGACTCGCATCGCATTGGGCTGGTCGTAGCCGCCGTAGACGACACCACCGGCGGACGACCGGGTCGCCTCGACGCCGGTCCCGGGGACGACGGGGATCTCGTAGCCGGTCGGTCCGACGACCTGGGCGTCGCGCACGCCGACCCGCATGCCCTCCATCGACTCGTAGAAGTCGATGGCGTCCCTGTCGGGGCGGAAGGCCGCGTCGGCGTACTCGACGCTCTTGGGGTCCTCGGCGTCGACCGTCTGCTGGGGAGCGGTGCGGTCCTCACCGAGGACGACCGCCTCCGGCACAGCGCCGGTGCCGGTCTGGGTGACCACGGGGGAGACGATCTCGGTCGTCGTGAGGTTGTCCCACCCGCCGGAGCCGCCCGGGCGGAACTCGTCGACGACCCCGTCGACGCTCACGGTGTCACCGACGGCGACGGTCGGCGTCGAGCGCGTGTAGACGAGGACCGCCTCGGAGGTCGCGTCGTCGTCGTCCGGCGTCGTGCTCTGCAGCCAGAAGCCGGAGGACGAGACGGCCGTGACGACGCCCTCGACGTCGTTGACCTTGGACCCGTCGAAGGGGGAGAGGTGGTGGCGCCCCTGGATCTGGGCGATGGTCTCGGGCTCGTCGACGGGCGGCTCCTCGCCGTCGTCGGGGTCGCAGACGACCGGGGTGGTCGACGAGTTCTGCGGGGTCGGGGCGCCCACCGTGAAGTCCGCGGCGTTGTTGTCGGTGTCTACGCACACGTCCGTGCGGGCCACCGAGGTGGCGTTGTCGGTGGCGTCGGCGGGGCCCCCTTCGGCCGTCGTGGCGGAGCCCCAGCCGAGCCGGTCGGCGACCTGACCATCGGGGCGCACGACCTCGACGCGGGCGCCGGAGGAGGACATCGGGACCCTGCCCGTCGCGTCGGGCGCCGGCAGCGCGGGCAGGGAGGAGTTGGCGCCGTCGGCCTGCTGGACGAGGTAGCGCCCGCCGGCGACGACCGTGCCCGACAGGGGAGTCGTCTGCGGCGTGGTGCCGCTCGCCGAGTAGTAGCGCAGGGTCCAGCCGGTGAGGTCGACGTCCTCCTGCGCGCGGTTGGCGAGCTCGACGAAGTCGCTGCGGTAGACGGCGCGGGAGTTGCCGCCGCCTCCGTAGGCCTCGGCGATGACGAGGTCTGGCGATGCGGCGGAGGCGCTCGGGGCGGTGACGGCGAGGCCGGCGACGGCGAGAGGCGCGGCGGTCAGTGCCGCGAGGGCGCGGCGGGCACGAGAGGGCATGGGTGGCTCCTGGGAGGGACGGGCGTGGCTCCCAGCAACCTAGGTCGCCTCGGCACCGCGCGCAGCGCGAGCCGGTGAACGTCGCGTGACGATCACCCGACGGGACGAAGGGAGCCGAGCCGCCCCCCTTCGTCGATGGCAGCCCATACGCTGACCGCATGGCCAAGACCCCCGCCGTGATGGTGCCCGCCGGTGACCGCGAGGTCCGCGTCTCCAGCCCCGACCGGGTCATCTACGAGGCGACCGAGCGCGCCCCGGTGATCACCAAGCTGCAGGTGTGCGAGTACTACGCCGCGGTCGGCGAGGCGATGATGCGGCAGATCGGCGGGCGGCCCACGGCGATGGAGCGCTGGCCCGACGGCTGGCGCGAGGGGATGCGGCTGGCGGTCGGCCCGCGTGACAAGGACGCCGACGGCTTCTACCAGAAGCGGCTGCCCCGGGGCGCACCCGACTGGGTCGAGACCGTGGGCATCACCTTCCCGAGCGGGCGCGGTGCCGAGGAGCTGTGCCCGACCGAGCCGGCGGCCCTGGTCTGGGCGGCGCAGATGGGCACGCTGACCTTCCACCCGTGGCCGGTGCGCCGACCGGACGTCGACCACCCCGACGAGCTGCGCATCGACCTCGACCCGCAGCCGGGCACGAGCTTCGCCGACGCGCAGCGCGTCGCCGGAGTCGCGCGCGAGCTCCTCGAGGACCTCGGCATGCGGGGCTACCCGAAGACGAGCGGCAACCGCGGCATCCACGTCTACGTGCGCATCGAGCCGCGCTGGTCCTTCGAGGAACTGCGGCACGCGGCGATCGGCTTCGGTCGCGAGCTCGAGCGGCGTGACGACGGGGTGACGACGGCCTGGTGGAAGGAGGAGCGCGGCGAGCGGATCTTCGTCGACTTCAACCAGAACAACCGCGACCGCACCATCGCCGGTGCGTGGAGCCTGCGCGCCCGCCCGGGTGCACCGGTGAGCACGCCGATGACGTGGGAGCAGCTCGCGCAGGTCACCGACCCGGCCGAGTACAACCTCACGACGGTGACCGACCACCTCGCCGACGGCGACCCGTGGGCCGACATGGACGAGACGGCCCACTCCCTCGAGCCGCTCCTGGAGCTGTGGGAGACCCTGCCCGGCGGCGAGCTGAACTTCCCGCCCGACTACCCGAAGATGCCGGGCGAGCCGCCCCGCGTGCAGCCGAGCAAGAAGGTCGCCGAGCACTGGGACGAGGAGGGCAACCGCGTCGACGGCTAGTCGAGCACCTCACCGAGGTCGTAGGCCGCGGCGCGGTCGATCTGGTCGAGCGTGCACGACTCCGGGTCACGGTCGGGGCGCCAGCGCAGGAACTGCACCGTGTGCCGGAAGCGCCAGCCCTCGAGCTGGTCGAAGGCGACCTCGACGACCCGCTCCGGCCGCAGGGGCACGAAGCTCACGTCCTTGCTCGAGCTGAAGCGCGACCGGTCGGTCTCGGCGTGCTCGACGTTGCCGTCGGCGTCGCGACGCACGAGCGGCTCGAGCTCGTCGACGAGCTCGAGGCGACGCTTCGCGGTGAAGGCGGCGATGCCCCCGACGTTGAAGAGTTGCCCGTCCTGGTACAGCCCGAGCAGGAGCGAGCCGACACCCTGACCGGACTTGTGCACGCGATATCCGGTGACGACGGCCTCGGCGGTTCGCTTGTGCTTGATCTTGAGCATCGTGCGCTTGCCGGGGGAGTAGGGCGAGGCGAGGGCCTTCGCGACGACCCCGTCGAGCCCGGCCCCCTCGAAGCGGGTGAACCAGTCGGTCGCCTCGGCGGCGTCGCGGGTCACCCGCGTGAGGTGCAGCGGTGCTCCCTTCGCCATGCCCTCGAAGAGCGTCTCGAGCCGCTCCCTCCGCTCGACGAAGGGAGCGCCCGTCACGTCCTCGTCGCCGACGGCGAGCAGGTCGAAGGCGATGAACTCGGCCGGCGTCTCCTGCGAGAGCTTGGTGATCCGCGACTCGGCGGGATGGATGCGCTGCCCGAGGGCCTCCCAGTCGAGGCGCTGGGCGCCCGGCTCGCCACTGCGCACGACCACCTCGCCGTCGACGACGGCGCTGCCCGGCAGATGCTCGACGATCGCTGCCACGAGCTCTGGGAAGTAGCGGGTCAGCGGCTTCTTGCCGCGGCTGACGAGCTCGACGTCGTCGCCCTCCTTGCGCACGATGCACCGGAAGCCGTCCCACTTGGGCTCGTAGGAGTAGCCACCCTCCACGGCATCCGGCGCAGGCACATCCGTGACGGCCTTGGCGAGCATCGGGTCGAGCACGAGGTCAGCGGGAAGTGGTGTCACTCACCACATTCTGCCCGCGAGCCACGACATTTGAGACGATGACGCCGTGACTCAACGGACGGTGGCCGAGCGGGCCCTGACCTACGGCGCGGTCGCCGCGGGATCCGCCCTCATGGGCGCCGGTTCCGTGTGGGTCGGGGCGGGCACGTACTTCGCGCGCAAGGTGCTCACCCCGGACCTCGTCCGCCCCGACGACACCCGGATCCACGTCATCCACTCCGACAGCGTGACCCTCTCCGGCACCCCCGACCTGCTCGTCCCCGGCCGCTACGGACTGTGGCTGGACGGCGGTCGCGGCCACGCCCGCATCGGTGGGGTCCTCGAGGTCGACCACCGCCGGCAGCGGGTGCGTCGCGAGCTCCTCGGCGTCGACGAAGGCGTGCTGCAACCCGGGACGGCCCGCTTCAACGGCTACTACTACGGCCGCGACCCTCAGGCCGACCTCGGCCTCGAGACCCAGGACGTCGTCGTGCCCGCGGAGCTCGGGCCGATGCCCGCGTGGGTCGTGCCCGGTGGCAGCGGCGAGCGCTGGGCCGTCCTCGTCCACGGGCGCGGTGCGCGCCGGCACGAGACGCTGCGTGCCATCCCGGCGCTGCACGCCGCCGGCCTGACCTGCCTCGTCCCGAGCTATCGCAACGACGGAGACGCCCCGCGCGGCCCCGACGGCCGCTACAACCTCGGTCTGTCGGAGTGGCGCGACATCGAGGACGCGATCGCCCTCGCGCTGGCCCGCGGCGCCCAGGAGATCGTCCTCGTCGGCTGGTCGATGGGTGGGGCGATCGTCCTGCAGTTCCTCGACCGGTCACCGCTTGCCGCCGAGGTCTCCCGCGCGGTGCTCGACGGGCCGGTCGTCGACTGGGGCGACGTGCTGCGCCACCACGCGGCCCTGCACCGCGTCCCCGCGCCCGTCGGCCACCTGGGGAGCGCCCTCATGGGACAGCACTGGGCCAAGCGCCTCGTCGGGGTTTCCGAGAGCGTCGACGTCGCCCGGACCAACTGGGTCAAGCGGGCCGACGAGCTCTCCCACCCGATGCTGCTCATCCACTCGCGCGACGACGAGTTCGTCCCCGTTGGCCCGAGCGAGGCCCTGGCCGCGGCCCGGCCCGACCTCGTGACCTTCGAGCCCTGGTCGTTGGCGCGCCACTGCAAGGAGTGGAATGTCGACCCGAGGCGGTGGGACGCGGCTGTCGCGGACTTCGTCCGGTAGCTGCCGCTCAGACCAGGCGCCACAGCCCGAGCAGGGTGCCGTCCTCCTCGAGCAGGTGGCGGCACCGCAGGGTGCGGTCGACGGCGGCACCGTCGAGGATGCGCGGGTGGTCGGTGCGGAGCCCACCGACGAGGTGCGGCGTCCACGACAGGGCGAGCTCGTCGACGAGGCCCGCCGTGACCAGGTCTGCGGCGAGAGAGGGTCCCCCTTCGCAGAGCACGTGCGGACCGAAGGCGGTGCGAGCCCGCTCGACGACCGCACCCAGGTCGACCTCCGCGTCGCCGCAGACCCAGGTGGTCTCGTCCTCGGTGGCCCCCGACGACCGGGTCGTCGCGAGGACCACGGAGTCCGTGCCACGGACGGTCTCCGGCCGACGGCCGCTCCTGGAGACGACGACCATCGGCGTGCGTGCCGGCCCGTACTCCTCCGCGCGGACCGTGCCCGCGCCGACGAGCAGGACATCGGCCGCCCGGCGCATGGCCGCGAAGCCACGGTGGTCGGCGGCCGAGTTGATCGACCCGGAGAGGCCGTCGGCGCCCGTCGCCGCACCATCGAGCGTGGCCACGAAGTTGAGCCGGAGCACCGGGTCGCTCGTGGCGTAGAGCCGATCGGTACCCGACTCGTCGAGCTCCTCACCCGGCACCACGTCGAAGGGGGCGTCGTCGGCCATGAGAACCCGCATGCGCTCGAGTCTGCCGCACGACCCGCCCGGCTGACATGATGCGCAGCATGGCCAAGGACAAGAAGTCGGGCAAGAAGGCGACCTCGGGGTCGGCGACCCCTTTCGGCGACGCGCTGCGCGCCGGGCCGGGGACGGACCTGGCGTCGATCGACACGCGGAGCACCCCGGGCTTCAACGGGGACAAGGCCGCCAGTCAGGAGGCCCTCTCGGCCCTGGCCGGCGAGGTGTCGGACCTGCAGGAGCGACTCTTCGCCGAGTCGCGCGCCGGCGGTCAGCGCAGCGTGCTGCTCGTCGTGCAGGGCATGGACACGGCGGGCAAGGGCGGCATCATGCGCCATGTCGTGGGCGCGGTCGACCCTCAGGGTGTCGACATCACGAGCTTCAAGGCGCCGACGGCTGAGGAAAAGAAGCACCCCTTCCTCTGGCGCATCCGCAAGGCGCTGCCCGAGCCGGGGATGATCGGCGTCTTCGACCGCAGCCACTACGAGGACGTGCTCATCGTGCGCGTCCACGACCTCGTCCCACGCGCCCAGTGGAGCCGCCGCTACGGGCAGATCAACACCTTCGAGGAGAGCGTCGCCGACAAGGAGACGACGATCATCAAGGTCATGCTGCACATCAGCAAGGACGAGCAGAAGGAGCGGCTCACCGAGCGGCTCGAGCGCCCCGACAAGCACTGGAAGTTCAACCCCGGTGACATCGACGAGCGCGAGCACTGGGACGCCTACCAGGAGGCCTACCAAGCCGTCATCGACAAGTGCTCGACCGATGTCGCGCCCTGGTACGTCGTGCCGGCCGACCGCAAGTGGTTTGCCCGCCTGGCCGTGATGCAGCTGCTCAAGGAGCACCTCGTGCAGCTCGACCCGCAGTGGCCGAAGGCCGACTTCGACGTCGCCGCCGAGCTGGCCCGGCTCAAGAAGTCCTGACCGCCCCCCTCCGTATTTCCCTAGGGAAATACGGAGGGGGTGCGTATTTCCCTAGGGAAATGACCGCCTGAGCTGACATTTGCCTAGGGAAATGCGCAGGTGCGGGTCAGGCGGTGGCCGTGGCCCGGTCGACGGCGGTGGCGCCGGCCAGCGTCACGAGGCCGGTGTCGAGGGTGCCGAAGCTCTCTCCCTTCGCCCGGCCGAGCCGGGACTCGACGAAGGCCTCGGCCAGGTCGGCGGGGGAGTGCAGCACCATGAGGCTGCCCTGGAGGGTCAGGGCCAGTCGCTCGACGAGCCGGCGGGCGCCGGTGGCGACCTCGACGCCGTCGAGTGCGCCGAGCCCGGCGCAGTCGCGCTCCACCTCGTCGAGCGCCGTGTCGAGGGTCGTCAGCCGGCCGCGGGCGACGGAGGCCTCCTTGAGCAGCGCCATGAGCGACGCCGGCTCGCGACCGATCGCGCGGAGCACGTCGAGCGCGTTGACATTGCCCGAGCCCTCCCAGATCGAGTTGAGCGGCGCCTGCCGGTAGAGCCGGGCCATGCCGTTCTCCTCGACGTAGCCATTGCCCCCGAGGCACTCCAGCGCCTCCGCGACGAAGGGAGAGGTCCGTTTGCAGACCCAGTACTTGCCGACGGCCACGCCGAGGCGGGTCAGCTCGGTCTCGCCCTCGTCGACGGCGTGGGCCAGGCGCATCCCGAGCAGGGACGCCGCCTCCGACTCGAGCGCCAGGTCGGTGAGGACATTGCGCATGAGCGGCTGGTCGACGAGCAGCGCGCCGAAGGCACGACGGTGGCGCGTGTGGTGGACCGCTCGCGTCAGCGCCGCCCGCATCGTGCCGGCCGACCCGAGCACGCAGTCGAGCCGGGTGGCCGAGACCATGTCGATGATCGTGCGGACCCCGCGACCCTCCTCGCCGACGAGCGACCCCCACGTCCCGTCGAGCTCGATCTCGGAGGAGGCATTGGAGCGATCGCCGAGCTTGTCCTTGAGCCGCTGCAGGGCGAAGGGGTTGCGCGTCCCGTCCTCGAGGACCCGCGGGACCAGGAAGCAGCTCGGCGGCGCGTCCTCGGCGGTCTTGGCCAGGACGAGGAAGACATCGCTCATCGGGGCGGAGCAAAACCACTTGTGCCCGGTGAGCCGGTAGGTGTCGCCGGTGAGCGGACCGCCGGGGGTGCGGACGGCAAGCGTGGAGTTGGCCCGCACGTCCGACCCGCCCTGCTTCTCCGTCATCCCCATGCCGGCGATCGCCCCGGCCTTGGTCCCGACCTCGCGCAGCCCGAAGTCGTAGTCGCGGGAGGCGAGCTTGGGGGTCCAGCGTTCGGCGAGCTCGGGCGAGTGGCGAAGGGCGGGGACCGCCGCGTTGGTCATGGTGATCGGGCAGATGTGCCCCGGCTCGACCTGGCTCCACGTGAGGAAGCCCGCGGCGCGGGTGACGTGCGCGCCGCTGCCCTGCGGCCGCGTCCACGGCACGGCCGTGAGGCCGGCCGACGTCGCGTGCCCCATGAGGTCGTGCCAGGCGGGGTCGAACTCGACCTCGTCGATGCGGTGGCCCCAGCGGTCGTGCGTCACGAGGCGGGGGGTGTTGCGATGTGCGCGGTCAGCCAGTTCGGCGGCCCCCGCCGACCCGGCGAGCCGGCCCAGCGCGGCCAGGTCGCTCGTGGCACCGGCGAGGTGCTCCGAGGGGACCCAGCGCTCGACACCTTGTGCGACAACCGGATCGCTCGTGAAGACGTCGTGACCCCCGTAGGGCGGGACCTGGTTGGTGACCTCGTGCGTCGGCATGTCCGCACGATACGGCCAGCCGCGGACGGGGTGACAGCAGCCTTCACCTTCGGTTTGGAATCTGGCCACGCTCTGGGCTACTCTCGCTCAGCGCGGTCAGCAGCGATGCCGACCGCGAGTGCGGATGTAGCTCAGTTGGTAGAGCGCAACCTTGCCAAGGTTGAGGTCGCCGGTTCGAGCCCGGTCATCCGCTCTGACAGCGCCACCCCGGTGGCGCCGTCCACGGGCGATTGGCGCAGCGGTAGCGCGCTTCCTTGACACGGAAGAGGTCACTGGTTCAAACCCAGTATCGCCCACGGGACAGGCCCCGATCTGCTCAAGCGGATCGGGGCCTTCCACGTCCTCGGACGTGTCCTGCCCGCTCGCCGAGGCGGGCGGGCGCCCCCTTCGCGCCCGGCAACCCGCGACACGGCACGCCGGGGTGAGCCGGTTGGGAGAGTTGGGCGTCCATGGGTTAATGTTTCTCCTCGTGCCCCGCGTTACAACGCGACCTGGCGGGGCGTGCGGATGTAGCTCAGTTGGTAGAGCGCAACCTTGCCAAGGTTGAGGTCGCCGGTTCGAGCCCGGTCATCCGCTCAGAAGGTTGAAAGCCACCTTCGGTGGTGGAGTGGCCGAGAGGCGAGGCAACGGCCTGCAAAGCCGTCTACACGGGTTCAAATCCCGTCTCCACCTCGACCATGCAGTCACCTGCATGCACCCGGGCGATTGGCGCAGCGGTAGCGCGCTTCCTTGACACGGAAGAGGTCACTGGTTCAAACCCAGTATCGCCCACCGAGTGTCCCTGCCCGCTGGCGCGGCCAGGGACTTCGTGTTTTCCCGAAGCATGCCCGGTCCGCTGGGGCGGCCCCGCCCCGCCACGGTGGCAGGATGCAGGCATGGCCCTCAAGGACAAGCACCTCGCCGACGGCGAGGAGATCCGGCTCGACCTGCGCACCCACTGGAAGGCCCTCGCGGGGCCGCTCCTGCTCCTGGTCGTCCTCGTCGCCGCGGTCGTCGCCGTCGCGGTGCTCACCCGGGACAGCGACCAGAGCACGTGGATCCTGCTCGCCGTCGCCGTGATCGCCCTCGTGCTCGCCGTCCCCGGTGTCCTGCTGCCCGCGTGGCGGTGGAACTCGACGCGCTACGTCTTCACCAACCGCCGGGTGAGCAACCGCTACGGCCTGCTGATGAAGAAGGGCCGCGACATCCCGCTCTACCGGATCAACGACGTGGCCATCGAGAAGGGGCCGCTCGACCGCGTCCTCGGCTGCGGCACGCTCGTCATCTCCGATGCGACCGACAAGGCTGGGATGGAGCTGCACGACGTGCCGCGGGTCGAGGACGTCCAGGTCGAGCTGCAGAACCTGCTCTTCGCCGCCGATGACGGCAGCGACGACGGCGAGTGGCCGCCCACGGAGCCCCGCCGACGCTGACCGGCTGACGCCGCCGGCGCAACGCGCTACTCGGTGATCCCGAACCTCGCGTGCAGGCGCTTCATCCACCGCGGCGCCCACCAGTTCCACTCGCCGAGGACCGACATGGTCGCCGGGACGAGCAGCATGCGCACGAGGGTCGCGTCGATGACGATCGCCAGCACGAGCGCGACACCGGTCTCCTTGACCGCCAGCACCCGCGCGAGCACGAAGCCGGCGAAGACGATGCACATGAGCAGGGCCGCGCTCGTGATGATCTTCCCTGAGCGCTGCAGGCCGAGCCGGACGGCCTCGTTGGTCGGGTAGCCGCGCTCGTGCAGCTCGACGATGCGCGAGAGCAGGAAGACCTCGTAGTCCATCGACAGCCCGAAGCCGAAGGCAAGGACGAGGACGGGGATCGAGACCTCGACCGCCCCGACCGAGTCGAAGCCGAGCAGGCCCTCGAGGTGCCCGTCCTGGAAGACCCAGACGAGCACCCCGAGCGAGGCCCCGAGCGAGACGATGTTCATCAGGAGGGCCTTGATCGGGACGACGACCGACCCGGTCATGAGGAAGAGCAGGACGAAGGTCGCCAGCACGACGGTGCCGATGGCCAAGGGCGCCGAGTCGGCGATCGTGCCGGTGAAGTCGGCGAGGTCGGCCGCCTGCCCACCGACCCGGGCGTCGAAGGGGGGACGCTCCTGCTGTAGGTGGGTCACGAGGTCGCGCGTCCCCGGCCCGAGCGGACCGTCTTGCGTCCGCAGGTCGATGCTGCGGACGGTCTGACCGTCGATCTTGCCCACGGTGACCACCTCCGCTGACTCGACGCCGGGGAGGTCTCGGGCACCGCCCTTCGCCCAGGCCCGGACTTCGTCCGCGTCCGCCGTCGTCACCACGCGCAGGTCTGACGACGCGAGGAGGGGGTAGTCGCGCCCGAGGTCCTCGAAGAAGGTGCGCTGCTCGTTGTCCGCAGGGAGCAGCTCGATCCCCGAGGAGGTGACCTCCATGCGGGTGGCGGGCAGCGCCATAGCGACGAGCGCGGCGAGGACGAGCCCGACGACGAGCCACGGCGCGCGCTGCACGCCCCCCGCGAGCGACGCGAAGGTGCCGGTGTCCGACGACCGCTCGGTGCGCCCTCGCAGCAGCCGCCGCGCCGCGAGGGCGCAGACGGCCGGGACGAGGGTCACGGCGACGAGCAGGCACAGGACGACCACGGAGACGCCGGCGGCGCCGGCCGCCCGCATGAAGGTCGACGGGAAGAAGAGCAGGCCCGACAGCGCGATGGCCACGGTCACCGCGGAGAAGACGACGGTGCGGCCGGCTCGGTCGACGGTGCGCCCGGTGGCCTCGACGACGAGCTGACGGGAGTCCGGGCCGAGCGGCTGCCCGTCGAGCAGGTCGCGCATCTCCTCGCGGAAGCGGGAGACGACGAGCAGCCCGTAGTCGATGCACAGGCCCAGGCCGAGGACGCTCACGATGTTGACGACCGTCGCGTCGAGGTCGATGACGTGGGAGAAGCCCCAGAGGGAGGCGAGCGCACCGCCGATCGAGGCGATGGCGCCGGCGATGGGGATGCCGGCCGCGAGGAACCCGCCGAAGACGAGGACCATGACGACGAAGGAGATGGGCAGGGCCAGGCCCTCGCCGACCTTCATGTCGGTCTCGACCTGCCCGACCACCTCGTCGACGAGGTCGGCGACGCTCCCGCGCTGGCTGCTCGTGCCCTGGGACCCGAGAGCGACCTCGTCGAGCTGGACCGCGACATCGCGGCGTACCCGCGCGAGCTCCTCGTCGCTCAGGGTGCTGTCGTACTCGACGACCGTGAGGAAGCCCCAGCGTTTGCCCGGCTCGTCGACGACGAGCGGCTCGGCGCGCGGGTCCTTGACCCCTTTGTCGAGCACGAGCGGGTTGACGACGGAGGAGACCCCGCGCATGTCGTGGATGCGGCGGATCGGCTCGGCGACGGCACGACGGACGAAGGGGTCGGTGGCGGGCGACCCCGAGACCATGAGCGTGTCGTTGGCCAGCTCACCACCACCGGCGTCGGTGAGCAGCTCTCGGGCCTCCTGGGCCTCGCCGGGGGTGGTCATGTCTCCGCTGTGCAGCCGGTCGAAGAGGCCCTCGCCCGTGACCCCGCCCAGCGCGAGGGCGAAGAAGCCCGCCACGAGCGCCACCCAGGACCCGACGACGACCCAGGGGTGCCGGGCCGTGCCGGAGCCGAGTCGGTGCAGGAAGGTCCGGCGGTCACGGTGGCTGGTCACCGGGACAGCCTGCCAGCAGGTGGCCGCGGTTGCGCGGTTGCTGCCCGATGATCCCCACGCGTCCCCAGATCCCTTGTGGCGGAAGGGCGCCCGGTCGTCCCAGCGGAGAGGTAGATCACACCGGCAGCGGTCGCGGCACGCGGCGGCCGCTGCCACTCTTGCAGCGCACTTCACCCACCCCGACGGAGGCCGCATGATCCCCTGCACGCTGGCCGACCAGGAGCTGCTGGGCGGTGACGTCATCCGATGGGAGCTCGACGCCGCCACCCTCGCGCGCTGGAGCGGACAACCCCCCGACCCGCGACCGGCGAGCTTCGACCAGCTCGGCCGCCTCCACGAGGACCCGGACGGCGACTCGCCCTGGTCCGCGTGGATCGGTCTGTCGGTGCTGCTGCCGGACGCGACGCCGGAGAGCGTCGCGGCCACGCTCACCGCCTGGGTCCGGCAGCACGAGTCCCTCCGCAGCCGACTGACCCTCGACGCAGAGGGGAGTGAGCAGCGACGCACGCTCCCGCCCGAGGCGGTGGAGGTGGCCGGGACGGCCCTGGGCGAGCACGACCCGCAGGCGCTGCGCGAGCTCCTCATCACGGAGTTCCACTCCCGCTGCCGACCGGGCTGCGCCCCTGCCTTCGCGTTCTTCACGGTCGCGGTCGACGCCGGCCACGTCCTGCACGCCGCCTTCGACCACGTCACCTTCGACGGGTTGTCGGCCTACGCCGGGGTGGGTGCGATCGCGGGGCTGCACACCGCGATCGTCGCCGGCGTGCACGAGCCGCGCACCTCGCCGAGCCACGTCGAGACCACGGCGCTCGAGCGGGCCGTCGCGGACGGGCTGGGTGACGACGACGCCCGACTGCTGCCCTGGAGCGAGTTCCTGTCCGGCGGGTCGGTGCCCGGTGCCCCCGCCGCCTCCGGGATCGCGCCCGACGGCCGCTACGACCACGACCTCGTGCGCCACGACATCTGCGACGGGGAGGTCGCCGCGCGGCTCGACCTGCACTACGCGGCCGAGGGCATCCCGACGGGGATGCTCTGGACGGCCCTGCTCATGCAGGCGATGGGCGACGAGGTGCACGCCATGGTCTCCACGCACGGGCGACCATCGCCACTGTGGAAGGAGTCGGTGGGGTGGTTTGCGGGGGTGGCCCCCTTCGCCCTGTCGATGCCCACGGGTGCCAGCACCCGTGACTGGGTCCTCGCGGCCGTGGAGACGTGGCGGGTGTCAGCCCCCGCCGCAGCTCTCCCGCTCGGCCTCGTCCACCGCCTGCTCGACGTGCCCGTCTGCCCCCAGGTCGTCATCTCGACGATCGACGGGTCGCGCGTCGACGGTCACGAGTGGTGGCGGACGCTCGGTGCCGGGATCCAGCTCGGCGACGTCCCGCCGAGCAGCCAGACCCACCTGTGGCTGACGATCCTGCCCGAGGGGGTCAGCCTCGTGACCCGCCTGCCGCTGGCGCCGGGCAGCCGGACCTGGCTCGACGGCGTCGCCGCGCGTCTCACCGCTCTCGTCGACGCCGAGAGGGCGGCCCCCTTCGCCCCGCAGGAGCTGACCGCATGATCAAGATGCAGCGCATCACCGACCGCGAGACGATCGGTGGGGAGTACCTCACCATCGTCCCCACGCCCGCCACGGAGCACGCGATCGCCTCGGCGACGCCCGGGGACCGCGAGCCCTCCTACATGCAGGCCGCGCACCTCGACCTGCGGTCCGACACGATCGGCACCGGCGCCCAGGACGACATCTGGCTCGGCTTCACCTACCGGATCCCCGGCCGCCTCGATGCCGATGCGCTGGCGCGGACCATCACGCGGTGGGTGCGCCGGCACGGCGTCATGCGCGGGTGGTTCACCCGGGACGAGCAGCGTCCGACGGGGTGGGCACGGGTCGACCTGGCGCCGGAGGAGATCTCCTTCGAGGCACGGGCCGAAGGGAGCGTCACAGCGGAGGAGGCCAATGCCCGGGTGAGTGACGACTTCCGGGCGGGCTGCAACCCGCTCGGTCGCATCGGGTACTGCTTCCGGGCCGTCGTCGCCGAGGACGAGACGATCCTCTACCTCGGGCTCGACCACAGCTACACCGACGGCTTCTCCTTCTTCCTCATCTTCTTCGAGCTCGACGCGATGTACCGCGAGGAGACCGGCGGCGAGGCGATCGAGCTCCCGCCGGTCGGCGACTTCATGGACTTCGCGCAGCTCGAGCGCCGGCGTCACGAGGACGTCGACCTGACCCACCCCGCGCTCGCCGCCTGGGCCGCCTTCTGGTTCGCGGGCGACGAGGAGCTCGGGCGATTTCCGCTCCCGGTGGGCGCCACCGCGGACGACCCCGTGGAGCTCGAGCGCTACCACGAGGTGCTGCTCACGGGGGAGGAGGCGGCCGGCCTCGACGCCGCCGCCGAGCGGCTCGGCGTGCGCACGACCCAGCTCGTCTACGCCGCGGTCGGACTCGCCGCGCGCGAGCTCGGCGGGGCGCAGACCCTGCGCTTCCTCAACCCGGTGCACACGCGGGACGCCCCGGAGTGGCTGCTTGCCGCCGGGTGGTTCATCAATGTCATGCCCGTGCACGTCGACGTGGCCGAGGGTGACCTCGTCGAGGTGGCCGGCCTGGTGCGCCAGTCCTTCCGCGAGGCGCGCGGTGCCTCGGCCCTGCCCGCGATGAAGGTCTACGACGTCGTCGAGCAGGCCATCGGGGCCAAGCTCTCCCAGGTCGGGGAGCGCTTCATGCTCTCGTACATGGACCTGCGCCACCTCCCCGGCGCGGCGACCTGGGGTGACGCCGACGCGGTGCTGGTCTCCCGAGGGGGTCGGGACAGCAATGTCACCGCGTGGGTCATGCGCGAGGAGTCGGCGATGCACGTGCTCGCGATCCTGCCCGACACCCCGCAGGCGACCGACGGTGTGCAGCGGCTCTTCGCGCGCGCCGGGGAGCACCTGCGCGCGTTGCGGTGACCTCGTCCCGACCGGCGGCGGGTGGTCACCAGGTCTAGGCGAAGCCGAAGGCTCCGGGGCCGCCGTCCTCGAGGACGAGCGAGGCGCGGTTCTGCGGGTCGAGCTCGACCTCACCGCGCTCGACGAAGTCCGCGCCGGGCGCGCGCTCGATGCGCGTCACGGTCGCGGGCGGCACCTCGAAGTCCACGGAGACGATGAGGGCGCGCCGTGTGCGGCGGGCCCCAGACGAAGCCGTCGGAGTCGGTGCGACCCTCGAGCGGCCCCCGGTCGACGATCTCGTACGCGTAGGCGTGCGTCTCGCCCTTCGCCAGTGTCCGGCCGAGCCCGACCTCGAAGACGGCGACGTTGCTCTCCGGGAAGACCCGTCGGCTGATGAGCTCGCAGCCGAGCAGCGGGGTGAACTCGAGGTCGGTCCGAGGTCCCGGCGTCACCGCTCTGCACGTTGAAGACCCGGTCGAGCCCGTCGGCCACAGCGGAGATGCCGCTGTGGCAGCCGGTGTGAGTCAGCCGACGGTCCGCGGAGACGTGGGTGCGCCACACCTGGCTGATGACGCGGTACGTGCCGAGGGCAGAGCGCGTCAGCTGCTGGATCTGCTCGAGCTCGGGTCGACGAGGAGCTGGTCGAGGCCGACCCCCCGGGGCGTGGACCACGCGTGCATGAACTCGGCCTGGGCCTGCGGGCCCAGACGCAGCGCGAGCGCGAGCTGCTGGAGGGTGGCGAGCTGCGGGGTGAGGATCTCGCCGCGCTCGAGCCCGCGGATCGTCCGGACGCTGACCCCGGAGGCCGTGCTCAGCTGGCCCTGGGTCTGTCCGCGCCCAAGGTAGCGGCGGTCCGTCCAGCAACACCACAGGTGACGTCAAGGTTGCCGCCGGATTGCCGGTCCATCGGACTGGCGGGGGCGTAGCCTCGGTCGATGGTCCACCCGCTGATGTTCGACGACGACGACCCGCTGCTGCTGCTCGTGCGCCAGATCGCCCTCGGCTTCCCCGGCGCGGACGAAAAGATCAGCCACGGTCGTCCGGCCTTCTTCACGACGAAGGTCTTCGCCTACTTCGGCGGCTCGATCAAGGTCGATGGCGAGTACGAGCAGCACGAGCACTCGCTCGTCGTGCTCCCGGACGAGGAGGAGGCTCGCGCCCTCCTGCAGGACCCTCGCTGCTATCGCCCCGCCTACCTCGGCCCGAGCGGCTGGGTGGGGCTCGACCTCGACGACGCCACGGACGTGCAGGAGGTCGTCGAGCTCGTCGAGATGTCGTTCCGCCGTACCGCCGGCGTCCGCGACATCGCCAGGCTCGACGCCCGCTGACACCCCCTATCCTCACCGGGTGGAGTTCGCGCACTTCGGGTCGACGACGTGGTCCGACCCCCTCGAGGTCACCCACGACCCGAGCGACCTCGAGCGCGGCTGCTGGGCCGTCGTCGTCACCTTCGAAGGTGAGCTGACGGCCGTCCGCTTCGGTCGCAGGCACGACGGGGGAGTGCCTCCGGGTGATGCGCGCCGCTGGCCGGGCACCACCGGCTGGCGCCCGACCCTGGACAGCAGGGGCTATGTCGATGGGGTCGAGGAGATCCGGCGGCGGATCGCCGCCGGCACCGTCTACCAGGTCAACCTCACGACTCTCCTCGAGACGCCGCTGCCGGAGGAGGCCCACCTGCCCGACCTCGCGGCGGTGCTCGCGGGGGGCAACCCCGCTCCCTTCGCCGGGGTCGTGCACGTGCCGTCCGCCGGGCTCGACGTCGTCACCGCCTCGCCGGAGCGCTACCTCACCCGTGAGGGCCCACGACTGGTCTCGAGCCCGATCAAGGGCACGGCACCGACGATCGAGGCGATGCTCACCAAGGACGTCGCCGAAAACGTCATGATCGTCGACCTGGTGCGCAACGACCTGCAGCACGTCTGCGAGCCCGGGACGGTCGCCGTCGAGCGGCTGTGCGCCCCGGAGTCGCACCCGGGCCTGGTCCACCTCGTCAGCGACGTCGTCGGGACGCTGCGCCCCGGGATCACGTGGGCCGACGTGCTGTCGGCGACCTTCCCGCCCGGGTCGGTGAGCGGCGCGCCGAAGTCGAGCGCGCTCACCGCCATCGCCGACCTCGAGCCGACCCCGCGGGGCCCGTACTGCGGCGCGATCGGCTGGGTCGACGCGGACCACCCCGCCGGCCCGTGCGGGGAACTCGCCGTGGGCATCCGCTCGTTCTTCGCGACGGTGGACCCCGACGGGGTCCGTCGCCTGCGGTTCGGCACCGGAGCCGGGATCACGTGGGCATCCGATCCCGCAGGGGAGTGGGCCGAGTGCGAGCTCAAGGCCGACGTCCTCGTCGGGCTGGCATCTGGAAGAGTGGTCACATGAGCAACGAGGTCAGGGTGTGGGTCAACGGCGCTCTCGTGGGGACGGACGAGCCGGCACTCGCCGCGCTGGACCACGGCATCACCGTGGGGGACGGCGCCTTCGAGACGTGCAAGATCGTCGACGGTCAGGTCTTCGCCGCCGACCGTCACCTGGCGCGGATGGACCGCACGCTGGCCGGGCTGGGCCTGCCGCCGGTCGACCGGGCACGGCTGCAGCAGGGTGTCGACGCGGTGCTCGCTGCCCGACCGACGATCGGCTTCGGCCGGCTGCGGTACACGATCACCGGGGGGCCGGGGCCGCTCGGCTCCGACCGGGGTGACCAGGGGCAGAGCTACATCGTCACCGCGGCGGAGGTGGCGCCCTATGCCGACACGACGGCCGTGGCGACCGTGCCGTGGACCCGCAACTCGCGGGCCGCGACCGCCGGGCTCAAGACGACCTCCTACGCGGACAACGTCATCGCGCTGGCCCACGCCAAGGCGAAGGGCGGCAGCGAGGCGATCTTCGCCAACGACCGTGACGAGCTGTGCGAGGGGACCGGGAGCAACATCTTCGTCGTCGTCGAGGGGGTGCTGCGCACGCCGCCGCTCGACAGCGCCTGCCTCGCGGGCATCACCCGCGAGCTGACGATCGAGTACGCCCGTGCCGCGGGCATCGACGTCGTCGAGGAGACCCTGCCGATGACCGTGCTCGAGACCGCCGATGAGGCCTTCCTCACGAGCAGCACGCGCGACGTCCAGCCGATCCACGCGATCGACGGCCGCGAGCTGCCGGCCCCCGGACCTCTCACCACCCGGGTGCGTGAGGCCTTCGCGACCGCGTCCGCAGCGGACCTCAACCCCTGAGCGCCGTGGAGACCGCCATGGGGGACGTGGACATCACCGGCGAGGACGCCGGGCGGGGCAAGGATCGGCAGGGCAACCGCCGCTCCTTCCGGGACATCCGGCACGAGCAGCACGCGATCGTGCGCCAGGAGCTGCTCGACCGCTTTGGCGAGAACGGGCGGATCGACGCCCACGAGGACCCGATCCGGTGGCGGCGGACGCTGCGCACCAACCCGGTCATCGGGCCGGTCTACCGGGCCGTCGTCGCGGTCCTCGGCCTGCTGCTCATCATCGCCGGCATCCCCATGGTCCCGCTCGTCGGGCCGGGCTGGGCGGTGATCTTCATCGGTCTCTTCGTGTGGAGCACGGAGTTCATCTGGGCCCGCCGCGTGACGCAGTTCGTCAAGGCCGAGGTCAAGGCCTTCGAGCAGTACACGAGGGCCCTGCCGTGGAAGGCGAAGATCCCGATGCTGCTGCTCTCTGCGGCCTTCGGCTGGTTGTGCTTCTACCTGGCCTTGCTCATCACGGGTGTGCCCGGGTGGACGCCCGACGCCGTCGAAGAGCTCGTCCTGCAGGTGCCCGGTCTCCAGCCGGCCTGATCGCGCGGTCCGGCCACCCTCGCTCCCTGCCGGCCAGCATCGCTCCCTGAGGAGGCCGGCCCCGCGGCCGTCTCCGTTCCCTGAGGAGGCCGCCCCGCGGCCGTCTCCGTTCCCTGAGGAGGCCGCCCCGCGGCCGTCTCGAAGGGACGCCGGCGGACCGATTGGCACCGAAGGGAGAGGGCCGGGTACTCTGCTCAGGTTGCCCGGCCGGGACGCTGGCTCGGGGAGCACCACGGACGTATAGCTCAGTTGGTTAGAGCGTTCGCTTCACACGCGAAAGGTCAGGGGTTCGAGTCCCTTTACGTCCACCACACCAAAGGCCCGAGGTGCTGCGACAGTCAGCCTCTCGGGCCTTCGTCGTCCCCCAGGGCGTCGCAGGTCCCGGACGAGGGCGGCCGTAGACTCGCCGCACCATGGACACCATCCGCTGGGTCGAGCACGGCACCGACAACCAGGCCGAGTGGCACTCCGAGAGCGGGGCCCCGGCCCCCACCGAGGTCGTCGTCGCCGACGACGCGCTGACCGCCGACTCCGCGATGCGCCTGGCCGCGCGCGGCACCGCGATCCTGTGGCGTGGGGACTACCACAACGCCCGCCAGCTGCTGAAGGCCATGGACCGCCGCATCGAGCGCCGCGCCGCGCGCCGTCAGCGCGGTCGAGTGACCTTCGCCCGTCATCGCGCCCAGCGGACCGAGCGCGCGACCCTGCTCGCCCACCTCGTCGTCGAGCTCGACGCCGACCGCGAGCTGGACCTGCGCCGGGCGCCGGACGTGGGCGAGGCCGCCCGCGCGGCCTACGGCGTGGGCGAGGGGCCGATGATCGTCGCCGTGCAAGAGCTCCTCGGTGTCATCGGCGCCCACCAGTGGCAGACGAAGGGGGTGCACGTCCCGGCCCTCGGCGCCACCGTCCACCCGGGCTACGGCGTCTTTTCACCTGTCCGTGGTGAGTACGTCGACCTCGTCGCCCATGCCCCTCTGGCGGACCCTGTCCCGGGCACGGCCTTCGACCTGGGGACGGGGACCGGCGTCCTCGCCGCGGTCCTCGCCCAGCGTGGCGTGGACCGGGTCGTCGCCACGGACATCAACCCTCGCGCCGTCGCCAGCGCCGCGGACAACACCGCTCGGCTTGGTGTCGCCGACCGGGTCAGCGTCGTCGAGGCCGACCTCTACCCGCCGGGCCGTGCCGACCTCGTCGTGTGCAACCCGCCGTGGCTGCCCGGCGAGCCCACCTCGGACCTCGAGGTGGGCATCTACGACCCGGCGTCCGACATGCTGCGACGCTTCCTCGCCGGTCTGGCCGAGCACCTCGAGCCGGGCGGCCAGGGCTGGCTCGTCATCTCCGACATCGCCGAGCGCCTCGGCCTGCGCAGCCGCGACGACCTGCTCGGCTGGGTCGCCGACGCCGGGCTGCAGGTGGTCCAGCGCCTCGACACGGTGCCGCGGCACGGGCGCACCAGTGATGCCCGAGACGCCCTGCACGAGGCACGCCGGGCCGAGGTCACCTCCCTCTGGCAGCTCGCACCGGTGGGCCCCTGAGTCGACCTCAGGGGCGCCAGGTCGGCAGGTAGCCGGGCATCGAGCAGCGCGCCGCGACGGCCAGCCCGCTCAGCGGGAAGGGCCCCTGACGCCCGGACCACCACGCGAGCTCTGCCGGCACGCCATGGGCCACGAGCGCCCGGCGCAGCTCGGCATCGATCTCCGGGGCCCGCGACGACGCGAAGACGACGAACCCGTCACCGGGGACCGGAGGCGGGACGTAGCCGGGACCCCCTTCGGTCGTCGGGGAGGGCCCGACGAAGGAAACCGCGGCGCCCGAGGCCGGGAAGACGTGCCACCGGGACGGGACCATCCGCCGCATCCCGATCGCGGTGGAGATGTCGGTGTACGTGGCGATCGAGGCCGGGTCGATCGAGCCGAAGGGGATCGCCCGCACCGTGCCGAGGTGGCGGCCGATACGCACCCCGTGGGCGTGCAGGTGGAGGAAGGACGACAGCGACCACGCGATCCACCCGAAGGCGACGAGACCGACGAGGGCCGTGGCCACGAGCAGGATGGGCAGCTCGTCCCGGTCCCCGAAGACCACGGCCCCGACGAGCAGCGCGAGGGGGACGGCGCTGAGCAGCACGAGGTCGTAGACCGCGGGCGTGATCCGGTACGAGCGCACCACCGGACCCAGCCAGGCCGGTGCCGAGCTCATGCCGGCCGCCCGGTGAGCGCGCTGACGAGGGCGGGCACGGCGCGGTCGACGTCGGCGGAGCTCGTCGACCGCCCGAGGGACAGGCGCAGCGCCCCGAGGGCAGTGTCGGCGTCGAGCCCCATGGCGAGCAGCGCGGCGCCCGGGGAGTGCACGCCCGCGTGGCAGGCGCTGCCGGTCGACGCTGCGATCTCGGGGACGGTCTCGAGGGCCTCGGCTCCCACGCGACCGGGCAGCGCCACCATGAGGGTGTTGGGCAGGCAGCCCTGCTCGGGCGACACCCGGACCAGCCCCGGCACGGCACGGGCAAGGCTGTGCCACAACGTCTCTCGCAGGGCGATCTGTCGATCGGCCTCGGCGACGAGCAGGCCCGCGGCGAGGTCGGCGGCGACCCCGAGACCGACGATG
The DNA here is from genome assembly GCF_004025845.1 of Janibacter hoylei PVAS-1. Taxonomy (NCBI): domain Bacteria; kingdom Bacillati; phylum Actinomycetota; class Actinomycetes; order Micrococcales; family Intrasporangiaceae; genus Janibacter; species Janibacter hoylei. The sequence continues at coordinate 267,500 of NZ_PIPF01000007.1, read as the reverse complement.
AGCGCGACATTTTCCGTCCCCGGGCGCAGGCCCCCTTCCTGACCGGCGCCGACGACGACCGGCGCGACGCGGGTGCCTCGCCGCACGAAGAGGGCACCGACCCCCTTCGGTCCGTAGAGCTTGTGCCCGGCGATCGACAGCAGGTCGACGCCGAGGTCCGCGACGTCGACCGGCACCTTGCCGACCGCCTGGGCTGCGTCGGCGTGGACCAGCCCACCGGCGGCGTGGACCCGCTCGGCGAGGTCGGCGACGGGCTGGAGCGCGCCGGTCTCGTTGTGCGCGAGGATCAGCGTGCCGAGCCCGATCGCCCCGGTGGGCAGCTCCTCCAGGCGCACCCGGCACTCGCCGTCGACCGGCAGCTCGTGCACCCGCCAGCCGTGGTGCTCCCGCAGGTGCGCCAGGGGTGCGGCCGTCGCCGGGTGCTCGACGCACGACGTGACGGCCACCCGGGTCGCGAGGTGCCGAGCGGCGCCCCGGATCGCGATGTTGTTGGCCTCGGTGCCGCCAGAGGTGAAGACGATCTCGTCCGGGTGCGCGCAGACGAGGGCGGCGACCTGCTCGCGGGCCCGGTCGAGCGCCGCCCGGGCTCGCCGACCCTGCACCGAGGCGCTCGACGGGTTGCCGAAGTCCTCGGTGAGGTGCGGCCACATCGCCTCGGCGACCTGGCGGGCGATGGGCGTCGTCGCGTTGTGGTCGAGGTACACGGGGTCGGCGGCCATGCCCCCATGATGTCGGGCGGGACCCGGCCGGGGAGGATGGGGCCACCCCGACGAGAGGACCGCGATGCCCCGCTCCCGTGCCTTCGCCCAGGTCGACGTCTTCGGCTCCCGGCCCTACGCCGGCAACCCGCTTGCCGTCGTCCTCGACGCCGAAGGGCTCGACGATGCGGCGCTGCAGGACGTCGCGCGGTGGACCAATTTGTCCGAGACCACCTTCGTCCTCCCGCCGACGACGCCCGAGGCCGACTACCGGGTGCGCATCATGACCCCCGGCGGCGAGCTCCCCTTCGCCGGGCACCCGACGCTCGGGACCGCGCACGCCTGGCTGGCCCACGGCGGCACCCCACGGCAGGCCGACCGCGTCGTCCAGGAGTGCGGCGCCGGTCTCGTCGACGTCCACCGCGCCGGGAGCGAGCTCGCCTTCACCGCACCGCCGCTCGTGCGCACGGGGCCGTTGGACGACGCCGATCTCGACCGGCTCGTCGCGGCTCTGGGGATCACCCGCGCCGACGTCGTCGGACACCAGTGGGTCGACAACGGCCCGGGCTGGGCCGCGGTGCGGCTGCGCTCCGCCGAGCAGGTGCGGGCTCTCAAGCCGGACTGGTCGCGCGCCCCCGACGCCAAGGTCGGGGTCATCGGCTGGCACGAGGACGGCGGCGAGCACCTCTACGAGACGCGGGCCTTCGTCCCGGGCCTCGGCGTCGGCGAGGACCCCGTGACCGGCAGCCTCAACGCCGGCATCGCCCAGTGGCTCGCGGGCGAAGGGGAGGTCCCGCACCGCTGGAGCGTCACGCAGGGTGGGTGCATCGGTCGGGCGGGGGTGCTGTCGCTGACGGCTGCTGACGACGGCGAGGTGCGGGTCGGCGGCGCAGTCGTCTCGCTCGTGGAGGGGACGATCAGGCTCTGAGCCTAGGCTGGGGCCATGCCACGCATCGTCACCGACCAGAAGACCCGAGTCGTCAGCGCCCCGGTGGCGATCATCGTCGCCATCCTCTCCGCCGGCTACATGCTCCCGTGGGCCATCGCGGCCGTGCGCGGCAACCGCAACGCGTGGTCCGTAAACTGGGTCAACCTGCTCCTCGGCTGGACCGTCATCGGCTGGATCATCGCGCTCGTCATGTCGATCAAGGAGCACCGCATCCTCGAGGTGCGCTGACCCTTCGAGACGGCCGCGGGCGGCCTCCTCAGGGACCGGCCCTTCGAGACGGCCGCGGGCGGCCTCATCAGGGACCGGCCCTTCGAGACGGCCGCGGGCGGCCTCCTCAGGGACCAGCCCTTCGAGACGGCCGGCCGCAGACGCCTCGCTCCTCAGGGAGCGTGGGGGCCGAAATGCGGTTGGTGACACCGGGCGGATCGGGGAGGATCCCCCTTCGTGGGACATGTCGACGTCGCCGGTGTCAGGTACGAGCTCTCGGACGGGCGGGTGCTGCTCGACGAGGTCTCCTTCCGCGTCGGTGAGGGGGCCAAGGTCGCGCTCGTCGGGGCCAACGGCGCCGGCAAGACGACGCTGCTGCGCATCGTCACCGGCGAGCTGACCCCGCACGCGGGATCCGTCGCCCGCAGCGGTGGTCTCGGTGTGATGCGCCAGCACGTCGGCGCCGGCCTGGGGGAGGCGCCCACCGTCGCCGACCTGCTCATGTCGGTCTCTCCGCAGCCGGTCCGCGATGCGGCGGCGGAGGTCGACCGGCTCGAGCTGGCCCTCATGGAGACCGAGGACGAGCGCACGCAGATGCGCTACGCCACGGCCCTCACCGACTACGTGGACGCCGGTGGCTACGACCAGGAGGTCGTGTGGGACGTGTGCACGACGGCCGCGCTGGGCGTGCCCTTCGAGCGGTGCAAGTACCGGGAACTGAGCACCCTCTCCGGCGGCGAGCAGAAGCGGCTCGTCCTCGAGTACCTGCTCCGCGGACCCGACGAGGTGCTGCTCCTCGACGAGCCGGACAACTACCTCGACGTCCCCGGCAAGATCTGGATGGAGGAGCAGATCCGGGCCAGCGACAAGACGATCCTCTACATCAGTCACGACCGCGAGCTGCTCGCCAACACCGCCACCCGCGTCGTCACCGTCGAGCTGGGCAGCGCGGGCAACCGCGTGTGGACCCACCCCGGTGGGTTCGGGACCTACCACGAGGCGCGGCAGGAGCGCTTCGCCCGCTTCGAGGAGCTGCGCAAGCGGTGGGACGAGGAGCACGCCAAGCTCAAGGCGCTCGTGCTCATGTACAAGCAAAAAGCCAAGTACAACTCCGACATGGCCACCCGCTACCAGTCGGCGCGGACCCGGCTGGAGCGCTTCGAGGCCGACGGGCCACCCACCGAGCAGCCACGCGAGCAGAGGGTGACGATGCGGCTGCACGGCGGCCGCACCGGCAAGCGCGCCGTCATCTGCGAGCGGCTCGAGCTCACCGGGCTCATGCAGCCCTTCGACCTCGAGGTCTGGTACGGCGAACGGGTCGCGGTGCTCGGCTCCAACGGCTCGGGCAAGTCGCACTTCCTGCGGCTGCTCGCCGCCGGTGGCAGCGACCCCGAGGTGGACAACCTGCCGGTCGGCGAGGCGGTCATCGCGCCCGTGGCGCACACCGGCCGGGCGAGGCTCGGAGCGCGGGTGCGCCCGGGGTGGTTCGTCCAGACCCATGAGCACCCCGAGCTCATCGGCCGCACCCTGCTGGCGATCCTCCACCGCGGCGACGATCACCGGTCGGGCCTGGGCCGCGAGGCGGCCAGCCGGGTCCTCGACCGCTACGAGCTCGCGCACGCGGGGGAGCAGACCTTCGAGTCGCTGTCCGGCGGGCAGCAGGCGCGCTTCCAGATCCTGCTGCTCGAGCTGTCCGGGGCGACGCTCCTCCTGCTCGACGAGCCGACCGACAACCTCGACGTCGAGTCCGCGGAGGCGCTCGAGGAGGGTCTGGCCGCCTTCGAGGGCACGGTCCTCGCGGTGACCCACGACCGGTGGTTCGCGCGCGGCTTCGACCGCTTCCTCGTCTACGGGGCCGACGGTCGGGTGCGCGAGAGCGACGGCCCGGTCTGGGACGAAGGGCGCGTCGCCCGCGGGCGGTGAGCGGCGCGGCCGTGGCGTGGCCCCGGTCGCGCTAGAAACTGGCCAGGTCCGACATCATCTCGGTCGTCAGCCACGAGTCGGGGATGCCGAAGCCGGAGATGAGCGTCCCCGCGTGGGGGCGCAGCTGGCCACACAGCTCGTTGACCCGGGCGACGACCGCCTTGGACTGGCTGGCGCTCAGCCGGCCGTGCTCGATGAACCACGCGCGGTTGGCCTCGACGGTGCTGAAGACGAAGAGGTCGCACACGAGGTTGAGCAGGTCCCGTCCGGGCCCGTCGGGGGCCTCCTCGATCGCGGTGACGAAGGCCTCGAGCGCGATCCGGTCGATGTGCGCGCGGGCCGACTCGAGCAGGTGGTCCTGCGCCTCGTTGAAGACGCGGAAGGAGTCGGCGCCCTCCTCGCCGGCGCGACGCAGGCGCATCGCGAGCGTCTCGGTGAGGTGCGACTCCCGGTCCTCGAAGAAGGCGAGCTGACCGCCGCGGTCCTCGAGGGCGTTGTCGCCGTCCTTGCCCGGCGCGCCGGAGATCAGCCGCTGGATGATCGACCCGCCGATGGTGTGCTCGATGACCGAGGTCGTCACCTGCCGGGCCCCGAAGAGGATCGCGCCACGGGTGTCGAGCTCCTGGAAGTCGCTCTTGTAGTCGGTGAGCATGCCCTTGGCGAGCAGCTGCAGCAGCACCGTGTTGTCGCCCTCGAAGGTCGCGAAGACGTCGGTGTCGGCCTTGAGGTCGGCGAAGCGGTTGAGCGCCATGTAGCCGGCCCCGCCGCACGCCTCGCGGCAGGCCTGGATGGTGTCGTTGGCGTGCTCGGTGGTGATCGCCTTGAGGCCGGCGGCGCGTGCCTCGAGCTCGCGCTGCGACGACTCGTCGGTGATCTCGCCGGTGTTGATGTCGGCGAGCTTGCCGGTCAGCGCGTTTTGCGCGAAGGCCAGCGCGTAGGACTTCGCGAGCCGGGGCAGGAGCTTGCGCTGGTGGGCCCGGTAGTCCATGACGACGACCTCGTGCTCGCCGTCGGGGTAGGTGAACTGCGTGCGCTGCAGTCCGTAGCGCACCGCGAGGGTCAGGGCGCTGCGGGTGGCCGCACCCGCGCCGGCGGCGACCGTCACCCGGCCGCGCACGAGGGTGCCCAGCATGGTGAAGAAGCGCCGGTTGACGCTCTCGATGGGCGAGGAGTAACGGCCCTGGTCGTCGATGTCGCCGTACTTGTTGAGCAGGTTGGCCCGCGGCACACGGACCTGGTCGAACATCAGCCGGCCGTTGTCGACCCCCTTGAGCCCGAGCTTGGCCCCGCAGTCGCCGATCGTCACGCCGGGCATCGGCTGCCCCGCCTCGTCGCGCAGGGGGACGAGGACGCAGTGCACGCCGTGCTGCTCCTCGCCGACGACGAGCTGGGCGAAGACCGCTGCGAGCCGGGCATCGCGCGCGGCACCACCGATGTAGTCCTTGCGGGCGGCGGGCGAAGGGGAGTGGACGACCAGCTCGTCGGTCGCGGGGTCGTAGGTCGCGGTGGTGAGGATCGACTGCACGTCGGAGCCGTGGCCGGTCTCGGTCATCGCGAAGCACCCGGGCAGCGACAGGTCGGCCATGCCGGGCAGGTACTCGCGGTGGTGGCGCTCGGTGCCGAGGTTGGCGATGGCCCCGCCGAAGAGACCGAACTGCACGCCCGCCTTGACGAAGACCGACAGGTCGCCGTGGCCGATCATCTCCAGCCCGGTGACCGAGGCCCCGACGTCACCCGTGCCACCGAGGTCGACCGGCAGGGTCGCCCGGACGAGCTCGCTGTCGGTGAGTGCGGTGACGAGCTCGAGGGTGCGCGCCCGGTGCGCCTCGAGGTCGAGCCGCAGGTCGGGCTCGGCGACCGGGAAGCGCGGGTCCGCGCGCAGCTGCTGCCGGATGGCCTCCCACCGACCGTCGAGGACGGATCGGATCTGCTCGGCGACGGGGTCCTTGGTCTGCTCGGCGCTCATGCTCCGCATGCTCGCAGATGCACGGTCGTCACGGGCACCGGGGCGGGTGCCGAGCGCGTCACGCGGACCCCAAGGGCGTCACGCAGACCTCAGCGCAGCCGCCGGGTCAGGCGTCGCGGGCGGAGTCGAGCAGGTGGGGCACGAGCGGGCCGAGCCGCTCGAATCCCTCACCGACCGTGAGCCCCTCGTCGTGCCGGTGCCGGATGCCCTCGAAGATCGCGGCGACCTTGTACAGGGCGAAGCCGACGTACCAGTCGAGGCCGGAGAGGTCGAGCGTGGAGACCTCGGCGTAGGCCGCGACGAGCTCGCGCCGGTCCGGGTAGCCGGGCACGTCGCCCGGGTGGGCCGCCACGGGGGAGTCCAGCCCACGCATGCCGTCCCACCACACGAGCGTGGAGGCGACGTCGGCCAGGGGGTCGCCCCTCGTCGCCATCTCCCAGTCGAGCACGGCGTCGATCTGGTCGTCGGGGCCGACGACGACGTTGTCGAGCCGGTAGTCGCCGTGCACCAGTCGGGTGCGCTGGGTCGTGGGCAGGCTCCGCCGCAGGCACCGCGCGACGTCCTCGAAGTCCCCCAGCAGCGGCGAGCCGACGGCCGAGACCTGACGCAGCCAGGTGTCGAGCTGGCGGGAGAGGTAGCCGTCGGGCCGGCCGAGGCCGGCGAGCCCCACCTCGTCGGGGACGACCTCGTGGAGGTCGGCGAGGCACCGCATGAGGTGGCGGGCGAGCCGCCCCGGCTCCGGCACCGCGGCGAGCTGCTCCCGATCACGCAGGACCTCCCCTTCGGCGAAGCCCATGACGAAGAAGGGGGTGCCGAGCAGATCCTCGCCCTCCGGCCCCGCGAGGTGCACAGGGCGGGGGACGGGGACGGCGGTGGGGTGGAGCGCCGAGATCATCCGGTGCTCCCGCCCCATGTCGTGCGCCGTCTCGAGCGCTGCCCCGAGCGGGGGCCGACGCAGCACCCAGCGCCGCTGCCCGTCGGTGAGCAGGTAGGTGAGGTTGGACCGTCCCCCGGAGATCAGCGACGCCGTGAGGGGGACGTCGCCGATCTCCGGTACGTGCCGGGCGAGGTACGGCGCCAACCGACGGAGGGGGAGCCCCGGCAGGTCCTCGCCGGCGACGGCGATGGTCGGCTCAGCCACGCAGCTCACGCCGCAGGATCTTGCCGGTCACCGTCTTGGGCAGCTCGTCGAGGACCTCGACCTGACGCGGGTACTTGTAGGCGGCCATGCGCTCCTTGCAGAAGGCGATGATCTCGTCGGGCTCCACCTGTGCGCCCGCCCGGGTGGAGACGAAGGCCTTGACCGTCTCGCCGCGCTTGTCGTCAGGCACGCCGACGACGGCCGCCTCACGGACGGCCGGGTGCTCGGCGAGGACGTCCTCGACCTCGCGCGGCCACACCTTGTAGCCCGAGGCGTTGATCATGTCCTTCTTGCGGTCGACGATGAAGATCCAGCCCTGCTCGTTCATGAAGCCCACGTCGCCGCTGTGCAGGGCACCGCCGGGCAGCGAGGCCCGGGTCTCCTCGGGCTTGTCCCAGTAGCCGGCGACGACCTGCGGGCCCTCGGCCACGATCTCGCCGATCTCGCCGAGCGGCAGGTCCCTCCCTTCGTCGTCCTGGATCCGCACGATCGTCGACGGGACCGGTGCCCCGACGGACAGGGCGCCGGATGCCGGGTCGATCGGCGACTGCACGCCGAAGGGGGTGAGCGTCATCGGGCTCGTCGTCTCGGTCAGGCCGTAGGCGTTGTGGACCTGGCGGCCGGTGACCTCGTGGAAGCGCCGCTCCGCCGTCGGGGAGATGGGCGCGCCACCGGAGTAGACCGTGTCGAGCGAGGCGAAGTGCTCCGGCGTGACGTCGGGGTGGTCGAGCAGTGCGTTGAGCGCGGTGATCGCCCCGATCGTGCACGTCGGCCGGTGGCGCTCGAGGGTGTCGAGCATGACGCCCGGCTCGAAGCGGTAGGCCAGCACGAGCGGCATCGGCGCGAGCAGGCTCAGCGCGATGTGCCCGATGAGTCCGGTGATGTGGAAGAGCGGCGCGATGGCCAGGACCGACCCGCCGGGCGCAAACATCGCGCAGTCGCGGTAGACCATCGCGGTGAAGACGACGTTGCCGTGCGTGTTCATCGCGCCCTTGGGGCGGCCGGTCGTGCCGGACGTGTAGGTGAGGAAGGCGATGTCGTCCGCGCTCGGGCTGACCGGTGGTGGCACCTCGCCGCGGTGGCGCGCGATGAGCTCGGCGAGGTCGCTCGTCCCCTCGTGCCGCGCCCGGCTGCTGCCGGCGAAGAGCCGCTCGTCGGCCTCGGTCTGGTGCTCGAGCTCGCTCGTGGTGAGCACCAGCTGCACGGGGGAGTCGGGCACGACGTGGCGGGCGACCTCGTCGTAGAGCCCCTCCTGCGACAGCAGGACGCGCGCGCCCGAGTCCTCGAGCAGGTAGCGCAGCTCGCGCTCGCGACTCATCGGGTTGATCGACACGAGCATCCCGCCCGCCTTCCACGCGGCGACCATTGCGATGACGAACTGCGGGATGTTTTGCAGGTACACCGCCAGCCGGTCACCTGCGGCGAAGCCCTCGGCGAGCAGCCCGACGGCCAGGGCGTCACTCATCTCGTCGAGCTCGCGCCGCGAGATCACCCCGTCGAAGTAGCGGATGGCGTCGCCGTTGGGGTCGGTCTGCACGCCGGCGCGAAACATCTCCAGGGCAGAGGTGTGCTCCGGGTCGAGCGTCTCCGGCATCTCGCCGTAGAGCCCCAGCCAGGGCTTGTCGTCGTAGGCACTCATCCACGCCTCACTTGATGACGATCGGGTTGACCGGCGAGCCGGAGCCTTGGTGCACCTTGAGCGGGGCCGCGGCGTAGAAGACGTCGTAGGCGCCGTCCGCGGCGCAGTCGGCGGCGAGGTCCTCGAGGTCGACGATCTCGGTGAAGGCGATGCCGAGGTTGCGCATCAGGGCGTTGTGCAGCGTCAGCGCGACGCCGGTCTCGGGGTCGGTCGTTACCTCGTTGGCGATGGTGTCGGTGACGAGGTTGGGGATCTCCATGTCGGCGAACCACTGGACGAGCTCGGAGCTGTAGATCAGGCCCGGCTCGCAGAAGTCGTCGTAGAAGGCGGCGCCGAGCTCGTGGAAGCGGGCGAGGTAGTTGGTGCGGATGAGGATGATGTCGCGCTTGCGCAGTTCGACGCCCTGTTGCGCGGCGCACGCGAGCAGGTCCTCATGGGTGTAGGTCTCGGCGGAGTCGAGGCTCCCCTTGCCACGGTAGCGGGCCATGTCGAGCAGCACCGCACGGCCGACGACACCGCGCTCGGCGATGGGCTGGACGCTGGCCTTGTCCATCCCGCCGACGGTGGTGCGGGCGTCGTAGCCGTTCCACAGCTTGCCGCCGTACCAGACGTGTCCGAGGGCGTCGTACTGCGTCGACCCCTGGAGGAAGGCCTCGATCTTGTCGTCCGCGTAGTGCAGGCCGCCGGGGAAGACCGGCGCGTCGTCGCCGTCCCAGGTGGACTCGTCGAAGATCTGCGTGCGGGTCGCCGGCTCGCGGCTCGGCCACACCGGATCCCCCTTCGGGTCGCCGATGAGTCGCTGGATCGGGAAGACCTTGCCGCTGCGGATCAGGCCGGCCGCCGCGATCACCTGCTCCGGGCCGAGGTAGTTGAGCGAGCCCACCTCGTCCTCAGGGCCCCACTTGCCCCAGTTGGTGGGAGCGTCCTTGAGCAGGTCGGTCAGGTCGGGCGCAGCGTCGGTCATGGCTCCTCCTTGAGCACAACGGTCTGAACAATCACTTGGTCGATCCGTGATGTGCCTACCGTGCTGGTAGGGCCTCTAGGGTGTCAACGACGATCTTGTTCAGTATCGCTGAACATCTGGGACGAAGGGAGCCGGCCGTGGGCGTGCCCGAGGAACCGTCGCTGCACCGGGTCGCCATGGGCCGCGCGGTCCGTGATCTGCGCACGAGGCGTGGCCTCACCGTGCGTCAGCTCGCCGACCAGCTCGGGGTGAGCATCGGCACCGTCAGCGCCGTCGAAAACGGCCGTGTCGCGACCTCCACCGAGCGTGCTGTCCAACTCGCCGACGTGCTCGGCGTGCGGCCCGAGCGGCTGCTGCAGGGCGTCGCCGAGCCGATCCGCGACGAGCGGTGGCGCGTGACCGCGGGCGAAGGGGAGGCCGCCGGGGCCGGGCACTGGCGCCGCTTCGAGCCGCTCGACCTCGACCCCGCCCTGCGCGGCGCGCTCGCGTGCTTCCTCGAGCTGGGTTACCACGGCTCGACGATGCGGGGAGTCGCCGAGCGCGCCGGGCTGTCGGTCGCCGGCCTGTACCACTACTCCTCCTCCAAGCAGCAGCTGCTCGTGTCACTCCTCGACCGCACCATGGACGACCTGACCCGTCGCACCTCCGCAGCGCAGGCCGAGGCGGAGGACCCGTGGACCCGGTTCGCCCGGCTCGTCGAGTGCCAGGCGCTCTTCCACAGCCACCGGCGCGAGCTCGGCTTCATCGGGGCGACCGAGATGCGCAGCCTCGCCGGCCCGGCCCGGGCGCGCATCGCGCGGGTCCGTCGGGAGGAGCAGGCGCGCATCGACGACGAGGTGCGGGCCGCTTGCCGGGCTGGGGCCTTCGCCACGCCGCTGCCGCACGAGGCCGCCCGCGCGGTCGTGACGATGTGCACGGCCATCCCGCAGTGGTACCGGCACGAGGGTGACTCCACGCCCGAGCAGGTCGCGCAGTGGTACGTCGACTTCGCCCTCGACCTCGTGCGCTGCGACCCGGCGCTCCGGCCCGGGGTCGCCCTGACGTAGGGCATCGGGACAGGGGACGCACGTGCGGAGTCAAAGACGTCCCGCGTGTCGGGGCGCGCGGGCTGTCTCTGAGCTGCCCGCTCGGAGACGACTCAGACCTCGACGGGCTCACGTTCCCGATCGGTCGCCGGCAGTCGCGAGAGGGCGATCGCCGCGAGCAGTGCCGACCCGGCACACACGCCCCACACGGTGAGGTAGCCCGACATCGGGGCGTGCCCCGCGGCCGGGTCGGAGATGCTGCCGGTGGAGGCGAGGGCGACGGCGAAGATCGCCGAGGCGATGCAGCCGCCCACGGTCTTGGTCGCATTGGTCAGCCCCGCTGCCTCGGCGGTGCCGCCGTGGGCGGCGACCGCGGCCGCTGCGGCCGGCAGGGAGGCGACGAGGGCCCCCGAGCCCAGGCCGGCCACCCCCATGGCGAGCATCGTGTGCGCCAGGGCGGTGTGGAGCGGCAGGAAGGTCGCGTAACCGAGGGCGACGAGCCCGGCGGCGCCGACGAGCATCCACCGGACTCCCACCCAGCGTGCCGCGACGGGGGAGAGCAGCGCCCCGACCGCCATGCACGCGACGTAGAGGCCGATGAGGTTGGCGATCGCACCGGCGTCGACACCGAGCCCGTAGCCCACCTCCGCCGGGTCGGTCCGGGCGAAGGTCGACAGGGGGATCTGCGCACCAAGCACACTCATGCCGAAGAGGGCCGCGGCCAGCTGCACCGGCCACATGCCCGGCGCAGCCAGGGCCCGCACGTCGACGAGCGGCGAGTCGGCCCGCGACTCGACGCGGACGAAGGCCCACATGACGAGGCATCCCCCGATGACGAGTGCCCACGCGAGCCCGCTCGTCAGACCCTGCAGCCGGATGACGACCAGACCGCCGAGCACGAGGAGCAGCCCGCTCGAGAGCAGGGCGGTGCCGGCGAGGTCGAGCCGGCCGGTGGCCGGCGCCGACTCGTCGCGCACGCCGAGGACGATCGCCACGAGCGCCAGGGTGGTCGCCGCCGCCGGGACGGCGAGCAACCCGGTCATCCCGATCACGGGCTGGAGCGCGCCCGCCCCGAGCGCACCGATGATGACGCCGACCTCGAGGGCGAGCACGAGCAGCGCGGCCCCTCGACGCACCAGGGCGGGTTGGTCGGGGCGGTCGCGCGTGCGCTCGTGGAGGATGGCGATCTCCATCGGCAGCCACACGGTGTAGGCGCCCTGGATCGCCCAGCCGACGAGGAAGGTCCAGAAGCCCGGGGCGAGTGCGACGAGCCAGCCGCCGATGGCCGTGATGAGCGTCGCGACGATGAGCACCCGTCGGTGACCGTGCAGGTCGCCGAGGCGGGAGAGCACGGGTACGGCGAGGGCCGCGACGATGAGCTGGGCCGCCTCGAACCAGTTGACGTCGCCGTCGGGGATCGCGAGGTGGTCGGCGATGTCGGAGTAGATCGGCGTGTAGTACCCCTGCAGGACGCCGGAGGCGATCTCGACCGCCGCGAGGAAGCCGACGATCCGCCAGATGGCCGGGCTCATCCGGCCACCGCCGCAGCGACGGACTCGTGGGTGAGACCGTCGAGCAGGGTGCGGTACCACCGCACCCCGTCGAGGAAGTCCTGCACGCCCAGACGTTCGTCGTAGCTGTGGATCGACTCGCGCTGCTCGGCGCTCATCCGGAAGGGGGCGAAGCGGTAGACGCGCGGGCAGATCGTCGTGAAGTGCCGGGCATCGGTCGCCGCGTACATGACGTACGGCACGGGGACGGCCTCGGGGAAGACCGTCGTCACCGTCCGCTCGAGCAGGGCGAAGGCGGGGTCGTCCGTCGGGGAGAGCGGGCTCGGCTCGTGCGCTTCGGCGACCTCGACATCGATGGTCCGACCGACGACGCGGCGGATGCGCTCGGTCGCCGCCGCGGTCGTCTCGCCGACGGCGATGCGCAGGTTGAGCCCGGCGACGACGGAGGTCGGGTTGACGTTGATCGCCGGCGAGCCGCTGAGCGTCGTCACGGCGACCGTCGTCCGCGCGAGGGCAGCGGCCTCGGGGCCTGCCGCCACGAGGACGCGTGCGAGGAGCGAGGGGGCGCGCTCCGCGCGAGCCACGACCGGCCGCAGTGCGCGCGGCAGGTGCGGCACCAGGCGCCCGAGCATCTCGAGCGTCGCGGGGGAGACGTGCGCGGGGAAGGGGTGGCGCTCCAGTCGGGTGATGGCCGCGGCGATGCGGGCGGCGGGTCCCCCCTTCGCCGGTCGTGAGGCGTGGCCGCCGCGGCCACTGGCGGTGAGTCGAAGGGAGAGCACCCCCTTTTCGGATACGCCGACGACGCCCAGGGAGCGGGTCACGCCGGGGAAGGCGTCGGAGGCGACGGCACCCCCTTCGTCGAGCACGAACCACGGCCGCACCCCGCGCTCGCGGAGCAGCTCGACCGCGGCGAGCGCGCACGTGCCCATGACCTCCTCGTCGCTGCCGAAGGAGAGCCACACGTCGCGTGCCGGGGCCAGGCCCTCGGCGAGGAGGGACTCGACCGCTGCCATGACTGCGACGAGCTGGCCCTTGTCGTCGAGCGTGCCGCGCCCCCAGATCATGCCGTCGACGACCTCGGCAGCCAGCGGCGGGTGGGTCCACAGCGACTCGTCACCGATGGGCACGACGTCCATGTGGGCCATGAGGACCACGGGGTCGGCGTCGCAGGTCGGGGAGCCGGGGTCGGCCGGGACCCGGATCAGTAGCCCGTGGGGAGGAACGTCGACGACCTCCCCGGCCTCGTGCACCCGCGGGAAGTGCCGGCGGAGCACCGCGTGCAGCTCGACGAAGGGGGCCGGGTCTGTCCGGTCCGGGTCGTCCGAGGCGACGGTGTGGAGTCGCAGGACCTCCCTGAGGGCGGTGACGGACGGTGCCTCGGTGGTCGCCATGGCCCGACCCTACCCACGCCGGGCGTCAGGAGGAGGGGCGTTTCCAGGCGATCTTCGTGCCCGACCAGGCGAGGTCGGTGAGCCGCTCGGTCAGCTCGCCGCGAGTGAGGTCACCGGCGAGCCCGGCGAGCCAGGCATCGGCGCCGGCCCGCACGAGCCCGACGAGGGAGTGGCCCCACAGGCGGGCGGGGGCCGGGTCGTTGCCGCGGTCGACGAGCGCCGCGGAGATGAGGTCGCTGATCTGGCCGGCGATCTTGCCGGTGGCGGTGGCGACGGCCTCCGCCGCATTGCCGGACCGGTCGGAGACGACGATGGGTGCGGAGACGATGAAGCGGTAGAGCTCGGGGTCGCGCTCGACGAGCTGGAGGTAGGCGTCGATGGCCGCGCGGACGACGGAGCGGGGGTCGACGTCGAGGGCGCTCAGGCCCGTGCGCTTGGTGTTTTCGCCCAGGACCTTGCCGATGTCGCGCAGGATCAGCTCGTCGACCCGCTCGGCGACGGCCTGGTAGAGGCCGTGACGGTCGCTGAAGTGGCGGTAGAAGACGGTCTTGGAGGTGCCGGCCTCCGCGGCGAGCTCGTCCATGCCGACGGAAGCGCCCCGCGCGCGGATCGTGCGGATCGCGGACTCGACGAGCGTGCGTCGTCGCTCCTGTCGATGCGCCTCCCAGCGGGAGCTGCGGCCGTCGGTGGTGGTGCTCACAGGACGGACGGTAGCAGGTACCGCGAGTACCTGCTACCGTCCGTATCGTATAAGTGCACACTCGGGGGCGCCGGCATCCGCCCGGACCGTCCCGACTCCAACACTCACGACCAGGAGACCTGTGGTGGCTAACAACCTGCCGCGTCGCGCCGCCGTCCTCGGTGGCAACCGCATCCCCTTCGCCCGTCAGTTCGGCGCCTACGCCGAGGCGTCCAACCAGGACATGTTCACCGCTGCCCTCGACGGGCTCGTCGCGCGCTACAACCTCGGCGGCAAGCACATCGACGAGGTTGCCGGCGGTGCCGTCATCAAGCACTCCCGCGACTTCAACCTCGTCCGTGAGGCCGTCCTCGGCTCCGCGCTGGCCCCGACGAGCTCCGCCTACGACCTGCAGCAGGCCTGCGGCACCGGCCTCGAGACCGCGATCCTCGTCTCCAACAAGATCAAGCTCGGCCAGATCGAGTCCGGCATCGCCGGTGGCGTCGACACCGCCTCCGACGCCCCGATCACCGTCACCGAGTCCCTGCGCAAGAAGCTGCTCAAGGTCAACCGCGCGAAGGGCGGCAAGGCGCAGGCCCTCGCCCTCACCAAGATCCGTCCGACGGACTTCGGCATCGCGACCCCGGCCAACGTCGAGCCGCGCACCGGCCTGTCGATGGGTGACCACATGGCCATCACGGCCAAGAAGTGGGGCATCACCCGCGAGGCGCAGGACGAGCTGGCGATGAAGAGCCACCACAACCTGGCCCGCTCCTACGACGAGGGCTTCCAGGACGACCTCGTCACGAGCTTCATGGGTCTGGCCAAGGACCAGAACATGCGGGCCGACTCCTCGATGGAAAAGCTCGCGAAGCTCAAGCCGGTCTTCGGCAAGGGCGATGACGCGACGATGACCGCCGGCAACTCCACGCCCCTGACCGACGGCGCCTCCGTCGTCCTCCTCGGCTCCGAGGAGTGGGCCGCCGAGCAGGGCCTCACCCCGCTCGCGTGGTTCGTCGACGGCCAGGCCGCGGCGGTCGACTACGTCCACGGTGCCGAGGGTCTGCTCATGGCCCCGGCCTACGCCATCCCGCGCATGCTCGAGCGCAACGGCCTGACGCTGCAGGACTTCGACTACTACGAGATCCACGAGGCCTTCGCCGCGACCGTGCTGTCCACCCTCAAGGCGTGGGAGGACGAGGACTTCTGCCGCGAGAAGCTCGGCCGCGACGCCCCGCTCGGGTCGATCGACCGCGACAAGCTCAACGTCAACGGCTCCTCGCTCGCCGCGGGCCACCCCTTCGCCGCCACCGGTGGCCGCATCGTCGCCGCGCTGTCGAAGATGCTCCACGCCAAGGGTCCGGGCAGCCGCGGCCTGATCTCCATCTGCGCCGCGGGTGGACAGGGCGTCGTGGCCATCCTCGAAGGCGCCTGAGCCTTCCACCGACACACCTCCTAGGAGACATCACATGGGATTCGAGTACGGCAAGTTCGTCAGCTCCGGCCTGGGCAAGCAGATCGCCAACACCCTCGGCCTGCCCCGCCCGACGACACTGCGTCGTCACAAGGCCGGTGGCTCGCTCATCAACGGCGCGGTGCTGCTCGCCGGTCACGGTGACGCCCCCGTCGCGGCGCTGCTCACCGAGGCCCTCTCGGCCGACGGCGTCCAGATCGCGACCTCCCCGTCGACCTCGGTCGCGGGCGTCGTCGTCGACATGACCCAGGCGGCCACCCCGGCCGACCTCGAGACGCTGCGCGGCATCCTCGCCCCGGCGCTGAAGACGCTGGCCCCGACCGGTCGCGTCATCGTCATCGGCCGCCCGGTCGAGGAGACCGAGGACGTCGCCGAGGCCGCGGCCCGCCGCGCCCTCGAGGGCATCGTCCGGTCGGTCGGCAAGGAGATGCGCGCGGGTGGCACGGCCAACCTCGTCTACGTCTCCGAGGGCGCCGACGCCAACGTCGAGGCGACGATCCGCTTCTTCCTCTCCGGCCGCTCGGCCTACGTCTCGGCGCAGGTCGTGCACGTCGGTGACGCCGTCGCCGACATCGACGTGCCCGAGAGCTGGGACGCCCCGCTCGCCGGCAAGGTCGCCGTCGTCACCGGTGCCGCTCGCGGCATCGGCGCGGCCATCGCCGAGGTGCTCGCCCGCGACGGCGCGACCGTCGTGTGCGTCGACATCCCGGCTGCCGGTGGCCCGCTCTCCGCGGTCGCCAACAAGCTCGGGGGCTCGGCCCTCCAGGTCGACGTCACCGCCGAGGACGC
Source organism: Janibacter hoylei PVAS-1 (assembly GCF_004025845.1). NCBI lineage: Bacteria > Bacillati > Actinomycetota > Actinomycetes > Micrococcales > Intrasporangiaceae > Janibacter > Janibacter hoylei. The sequence goes on along the minus strand of NZ_PIPF01000007.1, from coordinate 251,144 downwards.
GGGCGCCAAGATCGTCGAGCACGCGCGCTCGCTGCACGGCGGCTTCGACATCGTCGTGCACAACGCCGGCATCACCCGCGACAAGCTCCTCGTCAACACCGACGCGGACCGTTGGGGCTCGGTGCTCAACGTCAACCTGCTGTCGATCCTCAAGATGAACGAGGCGCTCGTCCCGGCCATCAACGAGGGCGGGCACATCGTCAACGTCGCCTCGATCGCCGGCATCGCGGGCAACCGCGGTCAGGCCAACTACGCGGCGAGCAAGGCCGGCGTCATCGGCATGACCTCGAGCCTGGCCAAGGACCCGCAGGTCCTCGCCAAGGGCATCACGGTCAACGCCGTGGCCCCGGGCTTCATCGAGACCGAGATGACCGCCAAGATCCCGCTCGCCACCCGCGAGATCGGTCGCCTGACCAACTCCCTGTCGCAGGGCGGTCAGCCGATCGACGTGGCCGAGACGATCGGCTGGTTCTCCTGGGACGCCAACCGCGCCGTCACGGGCAACACCGTGCGGGTCTGCGGCCAGATGATCCTGGGCGCCTGATGTCGGTCACGACCGTCAAGAGCATCCCGGCGCTCGGGCCGATCTACGCCAAGGCGGCACTGCCGGGCAAGGGTGGCGGCAGCTCGCTGCCGGACGTCACCCTGCGCCTGGAGGGGCACGCGATCGACCGCTCGGACCTGCTGGAGTACCAGCGGATCTGCGGCTTCAACAACAGCGACGTCCTGCCGCACACCTACCCGCACGTCGTGGGCTTCCCGCTCCAGATGCAGCTGATGTCCGGCAAGGGCTTCCCCCTGCCGCTCATGGGTCTGGTGCACGTCGAAAACGTCATCACGGTCCACCGTGAGATCCGCTTCGACGAGGCCCTCGACATCACCGTGCGTGCCGAGGCCCTGCGGCCCCACCCCAAGGGCAAGGTCGTCGACCTCGTCACCGAGGTGGACGTCGAGGGCGAGCGGGTCTGGGAGGGGCGCTCGACCTACCTCGCCCGTGGCAAGGGTGACGCCGACGCCGAGCGGGGGGCCCAGCCCCCGGCGATCCCGACCGGTCAGGCCGCCGCCACGTGGAGCCTGCCGGCCAACCTCGGGCGCACCTACGGGCTCGCCTCCGGCGACATCAACCCGATCCACATGAGCGGGCTGACGGCCAAGGCGATGGGTTTCCCGTCGGCGATCGCCCACGGGATGTGGACCTATGCCCGGGTCCTGGGCGCCATTGGTCCGCGTACCAGCGGCCCGTGCACGAGCCACGTGTGGTTCAAGAAGCCGGTGCTCCTGCCGGCCAAGGTCGACTTCGTCATCGACACCGATGGTGCGGAGACGGTCGCCGGGCTGCGCAGCACGCGCAAGCCGGAGATCGAGCACCTCGTGCTCACCCTCGTCTGACGAGTCGTCGACACGATGGCCCGCACCCTCGACCGGGGTGCGGGCCATCGTGCGTCCCGTGCCGTCTCGCGTCGCGTGCCGGCGGCCTCCCCGGACGATCCGTGCGAGACGATGGGGGCATGACGTCCCCGCCGCTGCCGCCACCCCCGCAGGTCCAGCAGTTCCAGCAGCCCGTGCCGGGACCCGGCCGCGGGACGATCGCCTGGGCGATGGGCCTGGCCGTCCTCATGTGCCTGCCCTTCGTCGGCAGCGTGCTCGCGAGCGTCCTCATGATCACCGTCGGCCTGTCCCTGCGGTCGAAGGGAGGGCTCGCCGCGCGCAACGGTGTCCATGCGGCCAACTGGGGTCTGACCTACCTCGTCCTCACGGTCGTCCTCGTCGGTACGCACTTCGGGCTGCTCTGGTACCTCACCGCCGACGACCCCGACGGGATCGAGGGCTTCTTCCCCTTCGGCCTCATCATCACGGCCTGGGCCCTGGTCTCGCTCTGGCACCTCGTGCTGTGCACGTGGGGCATCGTCGCGAGCGGTCAGGGGCGTGAGCTGCGCGGCACCGGCCTGCCCGTCTGGCGTGCCTCAGCCTGAGGACCGCAGGGTCCGGGTGCGGTCGCGCAGCCAGGCGTAGGAGTCCTTGGGGACCCGCTCCTGGTCGGCGCCGACGTGGACGAGGCCGAAGCGCTGCGTGTAGCCCTCGGCCCACTCGAAGTTGTCGAGCAGCGACCACACGAAGTAGCCCCGGACGTCGACTCCCGCATCGATCGCGGCGGCGACGGCCTCCAAGTGCCGGTCGAGGTATCGGATGCGCGCCTCGTCGTGGACGGTGCCGTCCTCGACGACGTCGTCGGTCGAGCACCCCGACTCGGTGACGTGCACGGGTGGCAGGCGGTCGCCGTAGCGGTCCCGCAGCTGGACGAGCACCTCGGTCAGTCCCTCGGGGGCGACCGGCCAGCCGAAGGCCGTGTACTCGTCCGCCGCCATCGGCACGACGTCGAAGGGGATGCCCTCCGGCACGCTCAGCTGCGCCTCGAGCCGGGGCGCCGCAGCCCGGGCGGCGACGGTCGCCGGTAATCCGGGTGCCCCGACGAGGGTGGGGTTGTAGTAGTTGACGCCGTAGGCGTCGAGCGGCTCGCTGATGACCGCCAGGTCCTCGGCGACGGGACCGGGCATGCCATCGCCCATGCCGTTGGGGTACTCGCCGAGCAGGATCGGCTCGGCGAAGGCGCGGTTGTGGATCGTGTCGTAGAGCGCGGCGGCGGCGACGTCCTCGTCGGCATCGCCCACCGCGTGCACGGGCGTGTGGTTGTTGGCGGTCCCGACAGCGCGCGCCCCCGCGGCCCGCAGCGCCCGGGTGGCCAGGCCGTGCCCGAGGAGGAGGTGGTGGCCGGCGGCGAGCGCCTCGAAGCCACGCGACTCACCGGGCGCGTGGATGCCGATCGCATGCCCGAAGAGGGTCGAGACGACCGGCTCGTTGACCGGCATCCACATCGCGACCCGGTCGGCCAGCCGAGCGGCGACGAGAGCGGCGTAGTCGCCGAAGCGCTCGGCGGTCTCGCGGGCCATCCAGCCCCCCTTCGCCTGGAGGGCCGACGGCAGGTCCCAGTGGTAGAGCGTGGCGAAGGGAGCGACCCCCGCCTCGCACAGGGCGTCGACCGCCCGGTCGTAGAAGTCGAGGCCGACAGGGTTGGCCGCGCCGTCACCCGTCGGCTGGATGCGGGGCCAGGCGATCGAGAAGCGGTAGGCATCGACACCAAGGCCGCGCAGCAGGTCGACGTCCTCGTCCCAGCGGTGGTAGCTGTCGCAGGCGACGGCACCCGACGACCCGTCGGCGATCGCGTCGGGCCGGTCGCAGAAGTCGTCCCAGATGCTGCGGCCACGACCACCGGCGGTCACACCCCCTTCGATCTGGTAGCTGGCGGTCGAGGTGCCGATCACGAGGTCACGGGGCAGGGGCACGGGCTCTCCTAGTCGACGGAGCGGATCTTGCGGATGAGCAGGGCGGCGGCGACACCGATGGCGGCCGCGAGGAGGTAGAGGGTGCGGTAGCCGTCGGCGTGCGTGCCGTGCCTCGCCGACCACGTGATGATCGGGCCGGCGAGTGCGGGCGCGAGGACCTGGGGCAGGGCGTTGGCGATGTTGATGACCCCCAGGTCGCGCGCCCGGTCGCCGGCCCGGGGGAGGACCTGGGTGATGAGCGCGAAGTCCACGGCGAGGTAGATGCCGTAGCCCACCCCGAGGATCACCGCGCCGACCAGCGCGGCCGGCCACGTCTGGACGAGGGCGAGGAGGACCGCGGCCGACGACATGACGAGGCCGGAGACCATGACGAAGGGCTTGCGTACGCCGAGACGGTCGGACCACATCCCGGCGACGATCGCGGAGACGACGAGGCAGGCGGCGTAGAGCAGGGTGAGCACGAGGACGCCGAGCTCGGGGTCGTCGACACGCACCGCGTCGGTGAGGAAGAAGAGCAGGTACATCGTGCAGATCGAGTTGGCGATCGTCGCGAGGAAGCGGGTGGCCCAGGCCCACGCGAAGTCGGGATGCTGCCGGGGCGAGATCCAGAAGCCCCGGAGGAAGTCCGCGACGCGTGTCGGCGGCAGGTGGCCGCGGGGGAGCGGGCGATCCATCGAGCGCAGGACGAAGGGGGTGACCGCCGCGACGACGAGCACGGCCAGGACGAGGTAGGCGCCGGTGGTGCCGGCGACGAGCGTCGCCACGCCGGTGCCGACGACGATGCCGAGGGTCTGGGTCATGCCGACGACGCCGCTCACGAGACCGCGCTGCTCGACCGGCACGAGGTCGGGCACGGCTGCGGTGAGCGCCGCGAGCGTGCCGTTGAGCCCGGCCTGGACGAGGCACCAGCCGAGCACCATGACGGGCACCGTGTCGGCGAGGGCGAGGACGACGAGCCCGAGCGCGCCGACGACGGTCCCGCCGACGAGCCACGGCACGCGACGGCCCAGCCGCGATGTCGTGCGGTCGCTGAAGGCTCCCGCGAGCGGGTTGGCGAGTGTCGACACCGCGGCGCCGATGCCCGTGACGAGGGAGAGGGTCGCCTCCTTGTGGTCGGGTGTCAGGGCGGCGGCCTGCAGCCCGAGGAGCACCTGGATCGGGCCGAACCAGCCCGGCGCACATCCCGACCCCGGCGAGCCCGAGCCGGGCGATCCACCCTGCGGGGACGGGCGTCGTCGGCTCGGCGAAGGGGTCGTGGCCGTCTGCGTCGACGACCCGTGCGGGCTGCATGGAGCGCATGCTACTCGCCGGTAGCCCCGCTCGGGTAGGTGTGGCTGCCGGTGATCGCCTCGATGACCGCGGCCACCGCGGGCAGGCCCTCGCTGCCGGCGCGGTGGACGAGGTGGTGGCGTCGCCCGAGGGTGACTCGACCGTTCACCTCACGGCTGTGGTGGCTGTCACACCCTGCCGCCATGCTTGGTCCATGGCACACGGAGACATCACGCACATCGACATCCCGGTCAGCGACCCGCAAACAGGAGCGGCCTTCTACGGTGGGCTCTTCGGCTGGCAGATCGCCGAGATCCCCGGCTTCGAGGGCTACCCCATGTGGCAGGCGCCCAACAAGATCAGCGGGGGCGGCCTCGCGCCACGCGGCGACGGCTTCGAGCACCCGCGCTCCTACGTCGAGGTCGACTCGATCGAGGAGGTCCTGGCCCGGGCGACGCAGTCGGGCGGCTCGGTCGTCATGGACAAATCGCCGATCAGCGAGACGAGCTGGTTCGCCGTGATCGCCGACCCTGACGGCAACCACATCGGTCTCTACGAGGGGACGACCGAGGCCTCCTGACCAAGGCTGTCCGGCACGCGTGCCGACGAAGGCCGGCCGGGTTCGGTCCCCGTCCGGCGAGGGGTCCCGGGGCCGTCCGACGAGTGGTGTCCCGGACCCGCTGAGCCCGGGGCGCTCACCCAGGACTGGGCACGGGGGTGACCGCGTCCCCGAGGCGCGCCTCGCCGGGCGTCACGACATCGGCATCGATCCCGAAGGGGACGTCGCGCTCCGCTCGCCCCTGCCCGGCGATCGTGTGGAGGTGGCGTGTGTCGAGGGCGGCGGTGTCCGGGTTGATGTCGACGACCCGGCAGCGGGGGACCGGGCCGCGCACGCGCACGGTCGCGCCACCGACCTGCAGGAATGTCCCCGGCTCCGGGTCCTGCTCGGCGGCGACCGTGAAGGTGGCCCTAAAGCGGGAGTCCTGAGCCTCGCACAGGCGGCGCAGGGCGCCGGTCGTCACGAGGGTCACCGAGCCGCCGTAGACGACCTCGCCCGCCGTGCGGATCCGCGCTAGCCGGACGTGCCGACCGAGGTGGGCCGACAGCTGGTCGGCGTGCGGTGACGTCATGACCTCCAGCCGCGCTGCGCGGTCCCAGTAGCTGCAGGTGCGGACCTCGCCCGTGGGGAGGGGTGCGGCGGTCACCGTGCCCTCGCCCGGGGTGGTCACCGTCAGGTCCGCCCCGTCCCAGGCGGCGGTGACGAGGACCATCGTCGGGTTGTCGACGGTGCGCAGCACCCGGTCGCGGCCGGTCTCCAGCAGGCAGTAGAGGCGGTCGCCGCGCGGTCCCGTCGGGTCGAGATGCACCCGGTCGAGGTCGGTGTGGCGGGCGCCCTTGAGCGGGGTGAGGCCGATGCGGGTCAGGTGCACGCCCGTCAGTGAACCATGTTCAGGACGCGCCAGTACCCCCGACCGGGGTGGTCGGGGGCGGGGCGGGGTCGCTAGACGTGCCAGGTCACGCCGCGGGCCGTGGCGGTCAGGTCGGGGACGTGGACATGGGTGTGGTGTCGTTCGCAGAGCAGGGCGGCGTTGGCGATGTCGGTGTGTCCACCGCGGGACCAGTGGGTCAGGTGGTGGGCGTCGGTCCACTGGGCGGGCATGGTGCACCCGGGGTAGGTGCACCCGCCGTCGCGCAGGACGAGGAGGCGGCGCTGGCCAGGGGTGAAGTAGCGGGTCGCGCGGCCCAGCTCGAGGGGTTCGCTCTCGGTGCCGAGCATGACGGGGACGATCCCGGCGGCGCAGGCCAGCGCCTCCGACACGTCACCGTCCGGCAGCTGCCACGTCGTGCCCTCGTCCATCACCAGCAGCGCACGCACCGCATCACGCACCCCGGGAAGCACTCCCGGATCGTGGTGGCGCGCCGTCAGCTCTGACATTCCGTTGACCCTATGAGCGACCCCCGACAACGCTCTGCGCGCGACCTCGAGCCCCGGTCCGGACCCTGCCGCGCCAGACGCGGGACCCGCACCGGCCAAGGTCCGCCGGGTACCGCGTAGCCTGCCCGCATGAGCGAGATTCCCCCGCACGCGGGTGGTGCCCCCACCGCGCCCGAGCACGAGGTCGTCCGCATCTGCCGCGACCTGCTGCGCATCGACACGAGCAACTACGGCCCCGGCCAGGACGGGCCGGGGGAGCGCGAGGCCGCGGACTACGTCGTCGCCCAGCTGCGTGAGGTGGGGCTGGACCCGCAGGTCTTCGAGTCCGACCCGGGCCGCACGACCGTCGCCGTGCGCATCGCCGGCGCCGACCGCGACCGCGGGGCGCTGTGCATCCACGGCCACCTCGACGTCGTGCCGGCCCATGCCGAGGACTGGAGCGTCCCTCCCTTCGCCGGGGAGGAACGCGACGGCTGCCTGTGGGGACGCGGCGCCGTCGACATGAAGGACATGGTCGCGATGATGCTCGCCTGCGTCCGCCACCTCGCCCGCACCGGGACGGTGCCGCCGCGTGACCTGCTCTTCGTCTTCTTCGCCGACGAAGAGGCCGGCGGGGTCCTCGGCAGCCAGTTCATGGTCCGCGAGCACCCGGAGGTCTTCGAGGGGGTCACGGAGGCGATCAGCGAGGTCGGCGGGTATAGCGTCACCGTCGAGGACGCGCAGGGGGAGCCCCACCGCGCCTACCTGCTCCAGACCGCGGAGAAGGGCATCGCCTGGCTCAAGCTCGTGGCCCGCGGCACGGCCGGCCACGGGTCGGTCCCGACCTCCGACAACCCGATCGTCCACCTCGCCGAGGCCATCGCCCGGATCGACGCGCACAAGTGGCCCCGCGAGTTCATCGCCAGCGTCCGGGGGCTGCTCGACGGCCTGTCCGAGATCACCGGCGTCGGCTACAGCGACGAGGACGCCGAGGAGCTGCTCGAGCGGATCGGCCCAGCCGCAGGCTTCGTCCGGGGAGCCCTGCAGGACACCGCCAACGTCACGATGCTCGACGCGGGGTACAAGCACAACGTCGTCCCGCAGAGCGCCACGGCATCGCTGGACTGCCGCTTCCTCCCCGGCCACGAGGAGGACCTCATGGCCACGATCCGCGACCTCGCCGGCGAGCACGTCGAGGTCGTCGTCGACCACAAGGACATCTCGCTGGACTCGCCCTTCGCCGGCGACCTCGTCGAGCGGATGCGTGGGGCGCTGCTCGCCGAGGACCCCGAGGCGTCGATCCTGCCCTACTGCCTCTCCGGGGGGACGGACAACAAGGCGCTGTCGACGATGGGCATCGTCGGGTACGGCTTCGCGCCGCTGCGGCTGCCGGCCGACCTCGACTTCGCGCCGATGTTCCACGGCATCGACGAGCGGGTCCCGCTGGAGTCGCTCGAGTTCGGCGCCAAGGTCCTGTGGCGGCTCGTCGGCGACTGCTGACGGTCCGACGTGGCGGCGACGCTCGGCGTCAGCGCAGCGCCGGTGCGCTCAACGTGAGGGCAGCGCCGGCGGGCGCGGTACGCGGATGATCTTGCGACGCAACCAGGCCTTCTGCCGACCACTGATGTACACGACGGTGCGGTGCAGCTCCCAGCGGCCGTACTCGGCGTGGTCGGCCAGCTCCTGGCGGATCGCGGCGCGGCCTGCGCCGCGCGGGAACTGGATGGTGCGGAACTCGTACTCGGGCATCGGTGCCATTGTGGCCCACGGGCGGTAGCGTCATGCCCATGAGCGACCCGCGCCCCGCCCTGAACCAGCTGATCGCCGCCTTCGAACGTCACCTCGAGGCCTCGGCACAGCGCCGTGGTGAGGACGACCCCACCGTCGTGGCGGCCTACGAGGATCTCGCCGACGCCTTCGAGGCCTACGACGACGCCCTGCACGACGCCACCGGCGAGATGACGCCTCTCGTCGTCGTCGACGAGCAGTTCATGGTCGATGACGACGAGTCCGACGACTACGACGACGACGAGGACGAGCAGTCCTACTCCGGCCTCGACGACGAGGACTACGACGCGGACGACGCCCGGCGCTGAGTCGGCCTCCGACTCACAGCCAGCCGGAGCGCCGGAAGAGCCGGTGGAGCACGACGCAGGCCAGCACCATGACGAGCAGCGCCAGCGGGTAGCCGTAGTGGATCTCGTGACCCCCGACGCTCACGCTGGCCGACAGCTCCGGCATGCCCTCGAAGTTCATCCCGTAGATCCCGGCGATCATCGTCGGGAGCGCGAGCATCGCGGCCCAGGCCGAGATCTTGCGCATGTCCTGGTTCTGCTGCACGCCGACCTGGGCCAGGTGCGCGCTCAGCACGTCTGACAGCAGCCGGTCCTGGGACTCGGTGTTGTCGTTGACGAGCGACAGGTGGTCGTTGACGTCGCGGAAGCGCAGGCGCAGCTCCTCGGTCGGCACCGGCGTCCCCGTGCCGACGAGCAGCGCCAGTGGTCGGGCCAGCGGCAGAGCGGCCCGCTTGAACTCGAGGACCTCGCGCTTGAGCGCGTAGATCTCGGCGGTCGACACCGACCCGTCGGGGGAAAAGACCCCGGCCTCGATGTCGTCGAGGTCCTGCTGGATCTCGTCCTCGATCTCGAGGTACTGGTCGACGACGAAGTCGATGATCGCGTGGAAGACCCCCCACGGCCCGTGCCGCAGGGCATCGTGGCCGTCGGCCTCGAGCCGGCTGCGCAGGCCCGCCAGCGGACTCGCCTCTCCCTTGCGGATCGTGACGATGTGGTCGGCGCCGATGAAGACCATGATCTCGCCCGACTCGACGTCCGAGCTCGCCTCGACGTAGCGCAGCGGCCGCAGGACGACGAAGTGCCCGTCGCCGTACCGCTCGATCTTGGGTCGCTGGTCGCCCGTGACGGAGTCCTCGATGGCCAAGGGGTGCAGCCCGAGCTCCTCGGACACCCGCTCGAAGGTCTCGTCCGATGGGTCGCGCATCCCGATCCACAGGAAGTCCGAGCTGCCACTGGCCCGGATGTCGTCCAGGGTCTCGCTGATGTCCCCACAGGGCAGGCGTCGTCCGTCGTGGTACCGGGCCTGGTCGACGATCACCCCCGCATCGTTGCAGGTGCGGCGCCGCCCTGCGCCTAGGGTGAGGCGCGTGGCGTACTGCATCCTCATCAGGCACGGCCGGTCCACGGCCAACACCGCGGGTGTGCTCGCCGGGTGGACCCCCGGCGTGGCCCTCGACGACACCGGGCGGGAGCAGGCCGCCGCGCTCGTGACGCGGCTGGAGGGCACCCCCTTCGTCCACGTGGCGACGAGTCCGCTGCAGCGGTGCCGGGAGACCGCACAGCCCCTGCTCGAGGCCCACGGGCTCACCGCCCAGGTCCACGAGGGGCTCGGTGAGTGCCACTACGGCGCCTGGACCGGTCGCCCCCTGTCCGAGCTCGCGGGCGAGCCGCTGTGGCGGGTCGTGCAGGACCAGCCGAGCCTGGCCACCTTCCCCGACGGGCTGGAGCACCCGGGGGAGTCGATCCGGTCGATGGCCGACCGCGCCGTCGCGGCGGTCCGGGAGATCGATGCCGCCGTCACGGCCGAGCACGGCGAGCACGCCGTGTGGGCCGCCGTGAGCCACGGGGACGTCATCAAGTCCGTGCTCGCGGACGCGACGGCCACGGCGCTCGACGACTTCCAGCGCCTGCACGTCGACCCGGCGTCGGTCTCCGTCGTCCACTACACCGCGACCCGCCCCATGCTGCTGCGCAGCAACGACACCGGCCGGTCGGCCCTCACCCCACCCCGGCCGAAGGGGGACACCCCGCCAGCAGGGGACGCGCCCGTCGGTGGCGGAGCAGGACTAGGGTCGACGCCATGAGCCTCGTCGAGTTCGATCCGCCGGAGCGCTTCGTCCTCGGGACGGTGGGACCGCCCGGACAACGCACCTTCTTCCTCCAGGCCAACGACGGGTCCCGGCGGGTGCAGGTCTCCCTCGAAAAGCTGCACGCTCAGATCCTCGCCGAGCGCATCGGCGAGCTGCTCGACCAGGTGGGCGGGGCCGCAGCGACCGTCGCGGCCGCCGTGGAAGCGGCGGACAACGCACCGCTCGACACCCCGATCTACGAGGACTTCCGGGTCAGTGCCCTCGCCCTCTCGTGGGACGACGAGCGGCAGGTCGTCGTCATCGAGGCCCATGACCACGACCCGGACGAGGTCGAGGAGGACATCATGGTGCAGCTCAACAGCCTGCGCGTCTCGTTGCCCCCGGCGCAGGCGCGGGCCTTCGCCCAGCGGTGCGAGACCGTCGTGCGCGCCGGCCGTCCGGCCTGCCCCTTCTGCGGTGGCCCGGTCGACGAGGACGGGCACATCTGCCCCCGAGCCAACGGCTACAAGCGCTGACGGTGGCAGGTCCCCCTTCGCTCGTCGACGGTGAGCTCGCGGTCCTCGGCCGGCACCCTCTCGCGAGCAATGTCGTGCTCGTCGCCGAGGTCCGCGCCGCCGGCCACGAGCCGCTGCTCGTCGCCTACAAGCCCGTCGACGGCGAGCGGCCGCTGTGGGACTTCCCCGACGGGACGCTCGCGGCCCGCGAGGTGGCCGCCTCGGTCGTCGACCGGCTCGGTGGCTTCGACCTCGTGCCCGAGACCGTGTGGCGCGACGGACCGGCCGGCCCCGGAGCGGTGCAGCGGTGGGTCGGCGACGCGACCAGCCTCTGCCCGACCCCGGTGGCCGTGACGCCACCCGATGCCGTGCCCGACGGCAACATCGTCGTGCTCGAGGGCGAGGACGCCGAGGGGGCGCCCCTGCTCGTCTCCCACCCGGACGACCCGCGCCTGCGCACGATGGCTGTCCTCGACGCGGTGCTCAACAACTCCGACCGCAAGGGTGGGCACATCCTCGAGCACGACGGTCGCCTCTGGGGCATCGACCACGGCGTCGGCCTGCACGCCGAGCCCAAGCTGCGCACGGTCCTGTGGGGGTGGGCGGGTGACCCGATCCAGCCGGCTGACCTGGAGCGGCTCTCCCGCCTCGACGCGGCGTTGGACCGGGCCGAGGTACGGGCCGAGCTGACCGTGCTCATCACCCCCGTCGAGCTGGCGGCCCTCGCCGAGCGGGTCGCCGACCTGCTGGGCGAAGGGCGTCATCCAGAGCCGTCGGGGGAGTGGCCTTCGATCCCGTGGCCACCACTGTGAGCCGCACCTCGTAGGCTGTGCGCGTGAGAGCCTGGCCGTCCCCCCACCTACCCGTCGTCCCCGGAGAGCCGATCTCCCTTCGCCTGCACGACGTGGCCCGCGACGAGGTGGCACCGGTGGAGCCGACGGACCCCGCTCGGCTCTACGTCTGCGGCGTCACCCCCTACGACACGACGCACATGGGGCACGCCGCGACCTACGTGACCTTCGACCTGGTCAACCGGGCGCTGCGTGACGGCGGCCGTCAGGTCACGTACGTGCAAAACGTCACCGACGTCGACGACCCGCTCTTCGAGCGGGCCGCCCGTGACGGGGTCGACTGGCGCGACCTCGGGCAGGACCAGATCGCGCTCTTTCTCGAGGACATGACGGCGCTCGGGGTCATCCCGCCGGAGCACTTCATGGGCGTCATGGAGTCGATGCCGCAGATCATCGCGGCTGTGCAGCAGCTCGTCGCCCGAGGTGTGACCTACGAGGTCGTCGAGGACGGGGTCCGCGACATCTACCTCGACCTGGGTGCGGCCGGCGGGCTCGGCGAGCTGAGCCATCTCGACCGCGAGACGATGCTCGGCTACTCGGCCGAGCGCGGCGGCGACCCGCAGCGTGCCGGCAAGCGTGACCCCCTCGACCCGATGCTCTGGCGGGGTGAGCGCGCGGGCGAGCCGGCTTGGGACGCAGGCGATCTCGGCCCTGGCCGCCCCGGCTGGCACATCGAGTGCACGGCGATCGCCATGGCGCACCTCGGCGACCACGTCGACGTGCAGGGCGGCGGCACCGACCTCGTCTTCCCGCACCACGAGATGTCGATCGTGCAGGCAGAGGCGCTCACGGGGGAGCGACCCTTTGCCTCTCACACGACGCACCAGGCGATGGTCGCCTACGACGGCGAGAAGATGAGCAAGTCCAAGGGCAATCTCGTGCGCGTGTCGACCCTGCGCGGCGAAGGCGTCGACCCAATGGCCATCCGACTCGTGCTCCTCGCGCACCACTACCGCAGCGAGTGGGAGTGGACGGACGCCGACCTCGACGAGGCGAGGGCTCGCCTCGAGCGGTGGCGGGCCGGCCTGTCCACCGACGGCGGGCCCGACGCGACCGCCACCGTCGCCGCCGTGCGTGCCGCCATCGCCGACGACCTCGACACGCCGCAGGCCCTGGCCGCGGTCGACGCCTGGGTGGAGCAGTCGCTCGGGCAGGGTGGGCAGATCCGCTCGGCACCCGGCGAGCTGGCCCGAGCGATCGACGCGCTGCTCGGCATCCGCCTCTGAACCCACCTCCCCGCCGAGGGACTGGGGTCCGCATTTCCCCAGGGAAATGTCGCCCTGAGCTGGGATTTGCCTAGGGAAATGCGTCTGGATGGGGCTGTAGTCCGCATCTCCCTAGGGAAATGCGGCGGGTGGGGGGCGGGCGAAGGGGGAGGAGCGCCGGGTCAGCCCTTGCCGGGGGCGCCGTCGCCCCGGCGGCGAAGGTACCGCTCGAACTCCTTGGCGATCGCATCGCCGCTGGCCTCGGGCAGCTCGGTCGTGTCCTGGGCGCTCTCCAGGGCGGAGACGTAGTCGGCGACGTCCTCGTCGGTGCGGGCCAGCTCGTCGACGCCCCGCTCCCAGGCCTGGGCCTCGTCCTCGAGGTCGTCGTGGTCGATGACGGTGTCGAGCAGGTCCTCGAGCCGCACGAGCATCGCGAGGGTCGCCTTGGGGCAGGGCACCTGCGCGGCGTAGTGGGGGATCTCGGCCCACACGGCGATCGAGGCCATCTCGGCCTGACGGGCGCCGTCGGCGACGACACCGGTGATGCCGGTGGGGCCTTCGTAGCGGGCGGGCTCCAGGTCGAAGCGGTAGGCCGTCGCCTCGTCGTCGCTCGTGCACGACACCGGGATCGGGCGGGAGTGCGGCACGTCCGAGAGCAGTGCGCCGAGGGTGATGACCGTGCGCACCCCGTGCGAGGCCGCCAGGTCGAGGATCTCGGTGGTGTAGGCCCGCCACCGGAAGGAGGGCTCGGTGCCGACGACGAGGATGACGTCGCGACCGAGGCTGTCCGGGGAGGCCAGCATGATGCGCGTGGTGTCCCAGTGGATGCCCCGGCCCTGCCCCTGGTTGGTCACCCGCGGGCGGTTGACCTGGAAGTCGTAGTAGTCCTCCGGGTCGATCGCGGCGACGATCTCGGCGTCCCACAGCGAGGCGAGGTGCCCGACGAGGCGGGAGGCGGCCTCACCCGCGTCGTTCCATCCTTCGAAGGCGCAGATCATCACCGGGTCGTGCAGTTCGGGTAGCTCCTCGATCTGGATCACGTCGACCAGCCTACGACGCGTACGGTGGGGCCTCGTGAGCACCGACACCACGCGGTCCGACGTCCGCGACCTGCCCGCCGCGGTCCTGTGGGACATGGACGGGACCCTCGTCGACACCGAGCCCTACTGGATCATCGCGGAGCACGAGCTCGTCGAGGAGTTCGGCGGCACCTGGACCCACGAGCTGGCGCTCCAGCTCGTCGGCAACCCGCTCCTGGTCTCGGCGCAGTTCATCATCGACAACTCGCCCGTCGACCTGCCCGCGGAGCAGGTCGTGCACCGGCTGCAGTCCCGGGTGATCGAGCAGATCGCCGACGAGGTGCCGTGGCGCCCCGGGGCCCGCGAGCTGCTCGCGGCCTGTCGCGAGCTCGACATCCCGCAGGCGCTGGTGACGATGTCGTGGGCCGATCTCGCCGGTGCGGTCGTCGACGCCACGGAGCCCGGCTCCTTCGGCCTGGTCGTCTCCGGCGACCAGGTGACCCACGGCAAGCCGCACCCGGAGCCCTACGAGACCGCGGCCGAGCGACTGGGGGTGGAGCCGGCGACCTGCGTCGCCATCGAGGACTCGCCGACGGGCGTCCGGTCGGCCGCTGCGGCCGGCGTGCCGACCCTCGCGGTCCCTCACGTGGTCGAGGTGCCCGACATCGCGGGCTCGGTGCGGATCCCGACGCTCACCGGGGTCACCCCCTTCGACCTCATGCCGCTCGCGCTGGGCGCGGTCGCGCGGCCTTAGGACCCGGCAGGCGAAGGGGGCGGCTCGGCCTCCGGGGTGACGATCTCGATCGTCTCCGGCAGGGCCGGCGGCGTGCCGCCGAAGGCGGGGCACAGCGGCTTGAAGTCGCACCAGCCGCACAGCTTCGACGGGCTCGGCCGGAAGTCGCGCGTGGCGACGGCCTGCTCGATGGCGGTCCAGACGGCGCGGACGTTGCGCTCGAGCGCCAGCAGGTCCGCCTCGTCCGGCTCGTAGCGCACGATCGTGCCGTCCTTGAGGTAGACGAGCTGCAGCAGGTCGGGGACCCGCCCGGTCCGTCGCCACATGACGAGGCCGTAGAACTTCATCTGGAAGAGCGCCTTGCCCTCGAAGCCCGCGGCCGGGGTGCGGCCCGTCTTGTAGTCGACGATGCGGACCTGACCCGTGGGCGCGATGTCGACCCGGTCGATGATGCCGCGCAGCAGCAGTCCGTCGAGCTGGGTCTCGACCTGTACCTCACGTTGAGAGGGCTCGAGCCTCGACGGGTCCTCGAGGGTGAACCACCGGTCGACGAGGCGCTCGGCGGCAGCGAACCACGACTCCTCGGAGAGTGACGGGTCGTCGGCGATCAGGTCGGCCAGCTCGGGGCGCTCGGCGACGAGCGCCGCCCAGCACCCCGGCACGAGGGCGCGGGCTGCCTGCGGCGTGCGCTCGGCCGCCGGCAGGTCGAAGACCTCCTCGAGGACCGCGTGGACGAGGGTCCCGCGGGCCGCCACCGGGGACGGGACTTCGTCGAGGCGGTCGATCGTCCGCAGGCGAAACTTCAGCGGGCACTGCTTGAAGTCGGCGGCCCGCGAGGGGGAGAGCGCGGCCCTCACTCGGGGGAGTAGCCGAGGTTGGGGCCGAGCCAGCGCTCGGCCTCACGCATCGTCCAGCCCTTGCGCGCGGCGTAGTCCTCCACCTGGTCGCGACCGAGGCGTCCGACGACGAAGTACTGGCTCTCCGGGTGCCCGAAGTACCACCCCGAGACCGCGGCTCCCGGCCACATCGCCATCCCCTCAGTGAGCTCGATGCCGATCTCGTCGACGTCGAGCAGCGACCACAGGGTCTGCTTCTCGGTGTGGTCGGGGCAGGCGGGGTAGCCCGGGGCCGGACGGATGCCGGAGTAGGCCTCCTTGATGAGCTCGGTGTTGTCCAGGGACTCCTGCGGTGCGTAGCCCCAGAACTCCGTGCGCACCCGCTCGTGCAGCCGCTCGGCGAAGGCCTCGGCGAAGCGGTCGGCGAGCGCCTCGAGGAGGATCGCGTTGTAGTCGTCGTTGTCCGCCTTGAACTGCGCGATCCGCTCCGCGACGCCGAGGCCACCGGTGACCGCGAAAGCGCCGATCCAGTCGGCCACCCCCGTCTCCCGTGGCGCGACGAAGTCCGCGAGGCTCCGGTTGGGCACCCCGGGCCGGTGCTTGCCCTGCTGGCGCAGCATGTGGAGCGTGTGGGCGACCTCGGTGCGCGACTCGTCGGTGTAGATCTCGATGTCGTCGCCGACGGCATTGGCGGGGAAGAGGCCGATGACCCCCTTCGCCGTCAGCCACCGCTCCTCGATGATGCGGTCGAGCATCGTCTGAGCCTCGTCGTAGAGCTTGCGTGCCACCTTGCCCGTCGCCGGGTTGTTGAGGATGTCGGGGAAGGACCCCTTGAGCTCCCACGCGTTGAAGAAGGGCTGCCAGTCGAAGTACTCGCGCAGCTCGGCGAGGTCGTAGTCGGCAAAGACCATCCGCGTCGGCGTGACCCCGGTGAGGTGCGGGTGCTCGACGCTCCAGTCGATCGGGGTCCGCGCGTCACGGGCCTCGTCGTAGCTCAGCATCGGCCGATCATTGGTCTTGGCCGCGTGCCGCTGACGCAACGACTCGTAGTCGGCAGCGATCTCGTCGAGCAGCTTGGTCCGCCCCGTGTCGCTGAGCAGCTGGCTGACGACGGGCACCGACCGCGAGGCGTCCTTGACCCAGACGACGGGCCCGTCGTACTGCTGGTCCACCTTGACCGCGGTGTGGGCCCGGGAGGTCGTCGCACCACCGAGGAGCAGCGGGATGTCGAAGCCCTGACGCTGCATCTCGGAGGCCACCCCGACCATCTCGTCGAGCGAAGGGGTGATCAGCCCGGACAGTCCGATGACGTCGGCCCCGTGCTCCTTGGCCGTGTCGAGGATCTTTTGCGTCGGCACCATGACCCCGAGGTCTATGACCTCGTAGTTGTTGCACTGCAGCACGACGCCGACGATGTTCTTGCCGATGTCGTGGACGTCGCCCTTGACCGTCGCCATGACGATCAGGCCCTTGGACCGGCTCTCGTCGCCCGGCTTCTTCGCCGCCTCGATGAAGGGGATGAGGTGGGCGACGGCCTTCTTCATCACGCGGGCCGACTTCACGACCTGCGGGAGAAACATCTTGCCCTCGCCGAAGAGGTCGCCGACGACGCCCATGCCGTCCATGAGGGGGCCCTCGATGACCTCGAGCGGCGCACCGCCGGCGGCGTCGATCTCGAGGCGCAGGGCCTCGGTGTCCTCGACGACCCAGGTGTCGATGCCCTTGACGAGGGAGTGGGTGATCCGCTCACGCAGGGGCAGCTCGCGCCACTCCTGGGTCGCGGTCTCCTCGACGGCGCCGGTGCCACGGTGCTGCTCGGCGATCTCGAGCAGTCGCTCCGTGGAGTCGGGACGCCGGTTGAGCACGACGTCCTCGATCCGCTCGCGCAGCTGCGGATCGAGCGTGTCGTAGGGGACGAGGGCGCCGGCGTTGACGATGCCCATATCCATGCCGGCGTTGATCGAGTGGTACAGGAAGACGGCGTGGATCGCCTCGCGGACGGGGTTGTTGCCGCGGAAGCTGAAGGAGACGTTGGAGACGCCGCCGGAGACGAGCGCCCCCGGCAGGTTGTCCTTGATCCACCGGGTGGCCTCGATGAAGTCGGTGCCGTAGGCGGCGTGCTCCTCGATGCCCGTGGCCAGAGCGAAGATGTTGGGGTCGAAGACGATGTCCTCGGCAGGGAAGCCGACCTCCTCGGTGAGGATCGTGTAGGCCCGCTGGGCGATCTCCTTGCGACGCTCGAGGTTGTCGGCCTGGCCCTCCTCGTCGAAGCCCATGACGACGACCGCGGCCCCGTACTTGCGGCACAGCCGGGCCTGCTCGACGAAGGGCTCGACCCCCTCCTTCATCGAGATGGAGTTGACGATCGCCTTGCCCTGGGTGCGCTGCAGGCCGGTCTCGATGACCTCCCACTTGGAGGAGTCGATCATCAGCGGGACGCGGGAGATGTCCGGCTCGGAACTGACGAGGTTGACGAAGGTGCCCATGGCGGCGACGCCGTCGAGCATGCCCTCGTCCATGTTGATGTCGATGACCTGCGCGCCGCTCTCGACCTGCTGGGCCGCGACGGCGAGGGCGGCCGGGTAGTCGTCGGCCTCGATGAGCTTGCGGAACTTCGCCGATCCGGTGACGTTGGTCCGCTCGCCGACGTTGACGAAGAGGGAGTCGGCGGTGACGTTGAAGGGCTCCAGGCCCGACAGTCGCAGTGCCGGCTCGACCTCGGCCGGCACGTGCGGGGTGGCGCCGGCCGCCCCCTCCGCGATGGCGGCGATGTGCTCGGGGGTCGAGCCGCAGCATCCACCGAGCAGGTTGACCAGGCCGCTCGTCGCGAACTCCGCGACGAGGGAGGCCATGTGCGCGGGGTCCTGGTCGTACTCGCCGAAGGCATTGGGCAGCCCGGCATTCGGGTAGGCCGAGACGAAGGTGTCGGCGACCCGGCCCATCTCCACGATGTACTGCCGCAGCTCCTCGGCACCGAGGGCGCAGTTGAGCCCGACGGCGAGTGGCTGCGCGTGCCGGACCGAGTTCCAGAAGGCCTCGGTCGTCTGCCCCGTGAGCGTGCGCCCCGAGGCATCGGTGATCGTCCCCGAGATGATGACCGGCCAGCGGCGACCGTGCTGCTCGAAGAGCGTCTCGAGCGCGAAGATCGCGGCCTTGGCGTTGAGCGTGTCGAAGATCGTCTCGATGATGAGCAGGTCGACACCGCCCTCGACGAGGCCTTCCGCCTGCTCGAGGTAGGCCGTGACGAGCTCGTCGAAGGTGATGTTGCGCTTCGCGGGGTCGTTGACGTCGGGGGAGATGGACGCCGTGCGGTTCGTCGGGCCGAGCGCACCCATGACCCAGCGCGGTCGGGTCGCGTCCTTGGCCGTGTACTCGTCCGCAGCGGCGCGGGCCAGGCGCGCGGCCGCGACGTTCATCTCCCGGGAGAGCTCCTCCATGCCGTAGTCGGCCATCGAGATGCGCTGCGCGTTGAAGGTGTTGGTCTCGATGAGGTCCGCGCCGGCCTCGAGGTACTCCCGGTGCAGCTGGGTGATCAGCTCCGGTTGGGTGAGCACGAGCAGGTCGTTGTTGCCCTTGAGGTCGCTGCTCCAGTCGGCGAAGCGCTCCCCGCGGAAGTCCTCCTCGGACAGGCCCTGGCGCTGGATCATCGTGCCCATCGCGCCGTCCATGATGAGGACGCGCTCGCGGAGCGCCTCCTCGAGCTGGGGTGTGGCGTCGGGGCGGAGGGCGGTGTCGGTCACCGGGTGATCCTGTCGCAGAAGGCTCGATGGGCAACCGCCATTATCACCATTCGGTCTCCTCGCCTAGGGTCTGGGCATGGCCGAGACCCCCCAGGAGCACCCCCGAGGCATCCGTCTGGCCACCATCGGCTCGGTCCCCGTGTACCTCGGCTGGTCCTGGCTGCTCATGGGTGGACTCATCGTCTTCATCGTCGGGCCGGGCAGCGCGCAGGCGCACGGCCCGGTGACCGGGTACGGCATCGCGGTCGTCTACGCGCTCGCGCTCCTGCTGAGCGTCCTCGCCCACGAGGCGGCCCACGCCGTGACCGCACGCGCCTTCGGGCACACGGTCCACCGGGTCGTGGCCGACCTCTGGGGCGGGCACACGGCCTTCGAGGCGGCGCGCTCGACCCCGGCCACGGCCGCGGCCATCGCCGTGGTCGGCCCGCTGACCAATGCGGTGATCGCCATCGTCTGCCTCGTCGCCTCGGCGGTGCTCGGGTCGGGCATCCCCGGACTGGTGCTCGGCGGCATCGCCTTCGTCAACGGCGCGCTCGCGGTGCTCAACCTGCTGCCGGGCCTGCCCCTCGACGGCGGGCAGATCGTCGAGGCCGGCGTGTGGGCGGTGACCCGTGACCAGGGGCGGGCCCGGGTCGTCGCCGGCGTCTTGGGCCGCGGTCTGGTCGTCGTCATCGTCGTCGCCGTCATCGGCGTGCCCCTGCTGGCCGGACGCTCACCACAGCTGACGACGGTCCTGTGGACCGCGCTCGTCGGGAGCTTCCTGTGGACCGGGGCGACCTCCGCCATCGCCCACGGCCGGGCGCTGCAGCAGATCAACCGCCTCGACGTGCGCTCGCTGATCGAGCCGGCCGCGCCGATCCACCGGGACGCCCCGGTGGGCGAGCTGACCTCCCTTCGTGCCCTGCCCGTGGTGGTCGACGAGGCGGGCCGGCCGGTCGGGGTCATCGACCACGACGCCCTGCGCGGGATCGCCCCTGACGCCGTCGACCGCACCCCGGTCTCCGCCGTGACCGTCGCGGCGCCGGAGGGCTGGGCCGTCGAGCTCGTCCCCGGACACGAGGCGGTCGACCTCGTCACCGCCTTCCAGGAGTCGCGCGGCCGGGTCGTCGCGGTGACCGAAGGGGGAGCGCTGCGGGGCATCGTGCGGGTCGAGCGGGTCAACGCGGCCTTCGGACGCAACTAGACTCGCCGACCATGACCGCCACCGGATCCGCCTACCGCCGCGGCCCCTTCCGTGAAGGTGACCGCGTGCAGCTGACCGACCCCAAGGGGCGCCTGCACACGATCACGCTCACGCCGGGCAAGCAGTTCCACACCCACCGCGGGCACGTCAAGCACGACGACCTCATCGGTGCGCCCGACGGGTCGACGATCACCAACACGGCGGGCACCGAGTACCTCGCGCTGCGACCGCTGCTGTCCGACTACGTCATGTCGATGCCGCGCGGCGCCGCCGTCGTCTACCCCAAGGACGCGGGCCAGATCGTCCAGATGGCCGACGTCTTCCCAGGGGCGACGGTCGTCGAGGCCGGTGTGGGGTCGGGTGCGCTGTCGATGTCGCTGCTGCGCGCGGTCGGCGACGAGGGGCGGGTGCTGTCCTTCGAGCGGCGGGCGGACTTCGCCGAGATCGCCAGGGCCAATGCGCAGGCCTTCTTCGGGGAGGACCACCCGGCGTGGTCCGTCACCGTGGGCGACCTCGTCGAGTCGCTGCCGTCGGCGGTCGAGCCGGGCTCCGTCGACCGTGTCGTGCTCGACATGCTCGCGCCGTGGGAGTGCCTCGAGGTCGTCGCCGACGCGCTGACTCCGGGCGGGGTCCTCATCTGCTACGTCGCGACCGCGACCCAGCTGAGCAAGGTCGCCGAGGCGATGCGTGACTTCGGCACCTTCACCGAGCCGGAGGCCTGGGAGTCGCTCGTGCGCGGCTGGCACCTCGAGGGTCTCGCCGTGCGCCCGCAGCACCGGATGCACGGCCACACCGGCTTCCTCATCACGACCCGCCGCCTCGCCCCAGGCGTGACGCCGCCGATGCGCAAGCGTCGCCCGGGCAAGGGCTACGCGGCCCAGGAGGAGTCCGGCCAGCCGGACGTGGCCCCCGAGCCGATGCCCGGCGCCGACGACGCCGAGTGGACGTCGGAGGCCCTCGGTGAGCGGGTCGCCTCGGAGAAGAAGATGCGCAAGCTCGCCCGAGGTGTGGTCCCCCCGACCCCACGGTGAGGCGAAGGGGGACACTGGGACCCAGAGCGCCGTCACCTCGGCGGGAAGGGAGCACGACAGATGACGACAGAGCCCACCCCCCAGGACGTGCGGGCACTGCAGGACAAGCTCACCCACCAGCAGTCGCAGATGGCGAGCGTGGCCTCGCAGAACGAACGACTCGTGCGGACCCTCAAGGATGCTCGCCAGCAGATCGTCACCCTGCGTGAGGAGATCGAGCGCCTGGCCCAGCCCCCTTCGTCCTACGCGGTGGTCGTTGACGTCCACGACGACGGCAGCGCCGACGTGCTGAGCGGGGGCCGCAAGATGCACGTCGCGGTCTCGCCGGCGGTGGAGTCGGGGGAGCTCGGGGTCGGCCGCGAGGTGCGGCTCAACGAAGCGATGAACATCGTGTCGGTGCACCCGGAGGACGTCGCCGGCGAGGTGGTCGTCGTCAAGGAGGTGCTCGACGAGGATCGGCTGCTCGTCCTCATGCGCCAGGACGAGGAGCGGGTCGTGCGCCGCGGCGCCCGGGTCACGGGCACGCAGGTGCGGGTCGGTGACGCCGTCCTCGTCGACCAGCGCAGCAACATCGCGGTCGAGCGGATCCCGCGGGCGGAGGTTGCCGACCTGGTCCTCGAGGAGGTCCCCGACCTCGGCTACGACGACATCGGGGGGCTGAGCGAGCAGATCGAGGCGATCCGCGATGCCGTCGAGCTGCCCTACCTGCATGCCGACCTCTACGAGCGGCACCAGCTCAAGGCGCCGAAGGGGGTCCTGCTCTACGGTCCTCCCGGCAACGGCAAGACGATGATCGCCAAGGCGGTCGCGGCCTCGCTGGCCCGCAAGGTGGCCGAGCGCACCGGTCAGGAGAGCGCGACGGCCTACTTCCTCAACATCAAGGGCCCGGAGCTGCTCAACAAGTACGTCGGCGAGACCGAGCGGCACATCCGCCTGATCTTCCACCGGGCCCGGGAGAAGTCGAGCGACGGCACCCCCGTCGTCGTCTTCTTCGACGAGATGGACAGCCTCTTCCGCACCCGCGGCTCGGGGGTCTCCTCGGACGTCGAGACGACGATCGTCCCGCAGCTGCTCGCCGAGATCGACGGCGTGGAGGGCCTGGACAACGTCATCGTCATCGGGGCGACCAACCGCGAGGACATGATCGACCCCGCGATCCTGCGGCCGGGGCGGCTCGACGTGAAGATCAAGATCGAGCGCCCCGACGCCGAGGGCGCGCGGGACATCTTCACCAAGTACCTCACCGCGGACCTGCCGCTGCACCCGGAGGACCTCGAGGAGCACGACGGCGACCGGCAGGCGACGGTCGACGGGATGATCGAGGCGGCCGTGGACCACATGTACGCGGAGTCCGACGACAACCAGTTCCTCGAGGTGACCTACCAGGGCGGCGACAAGGAGATCCTCTACTTCAAGGACTTCAACTCGGGCGCGATGATCCAAAACATCGTCGACCGCGCGAAGAAGTCCGCGATCAAGGACTTCCTCGGCACCGGCACCGAGGGTGTGCGCGTGGGGCACCTGCTCGACGCCTGCGTCGCGGAGTTCAAGGAAAACGAGGACCTGCCCAACACGACCAACCCGGACGACTGGGCGCGGATCTCGGGCAAGAAGGGCGAGCGGATCGTCTACATCCGCACCCTCATCGGCGGCAAGTCCGGGGGCGCGGAACCGGGGCGCTCGATCGACACTGGCTCGCGCACCGGCCAGTACCTCTGACGGCCGGGGCGGTCCCCTCAGCGGTCCTCGGGCGAGCGGGGCTGGCGGATCCCGAGCTCGTCGACGACCCGGTCGCGGTCGGCCGGGTCGACGAGCCCGCGCCCGCGGGTCTCGTCGCGCGGTCCCTCGAGCGACTCGAGGTCGAGCGGGTCGCCGACGCGGGTGTGCTGCGTGGGCACCCGGCCGCGACGCTGGCTGCGCGGGCGCTCCTGCGGGGCGGGGGTGGGGCGGCGCCGATCGATCGCCCACAGGACGAGGCGCCAGCCCACGAGGGTGACCCCGAGGAAGATCGTCGCGACGATGACGAAGGGCAGGGCCGTGCCCTGACCGACCATGTCGCGCAGGGCCATCCCGCCGAAGACCGTGGCGATCCAGACCGTCAGGCCGTGCCACCAGCGGGTCGGCCAGGTCTGGCTCGACAGGAGGACGACGAGCCAGCCGAGAGCCAGCCCGCCGAGGAAGGGCCAGGCCGTGTCCCACCAGCCGGCGGGGTCGAGCGGCTCCTCGTGGGTGCGCCGCCCGATGAGCGTGAAGACGGCGACGACGAGCACGTCGAGGCCGGCCGCGAGGGCGGTCCGGCCCCGCGGGGCGGTGAGGGGCTCGTCCCGCTCACGCACGGCCGTCACCCCCGACGAGGTGCCGTCGGATCTCGGTGACGAGCTCGTGGCGGCTCTGCGCGCCGGCTCGGGCCACCCCCGGGAAGCTCGCGAAGCCGTGCGGCAGCCCGAGGTAGTTGGTGACGCGCACCTCGACGCCGACGGCGCGCAGGGCCTCGGCGTAGCGCAGGCCGTCGTCGCGGATCGGGTCGAGGTCGGCGGTCTGCACCAGGGCCGGGGCGACTCCGGTGACGTCGCCGAAGAGCGGCGAGACGATCGGGTCGGTGTAGGCGACCGCGTCCTGCGCGTCGCCGATGTAGAGCGTGCGGAAGGCGATGATCTTGTCCTCGGTGAGGATCGCCCCGTCGGCGTGCTCCCTGATCGAGGGCGAGGCCATCGTCAGGTCCGTCGCAGGGTAGATCAGCGCCTGGTGGCGGATCACCGGCTCGCCGGCACTCGTGCGCAGGTCCCGCAGCTGCTGGGCGACGATGGCGGAGAGGTTGCCGCCGGCGGAGTCGCCGCACAGACCGATCCGGTCCCGGTCGACGCCGTGGTCGGCATGGTCGTGGAGCCAGCGCACGACGTCGATCGCGTCGTACGAGGCGGTAGGCGCCCGGTGCTCGGGCGCCATCCGGTAGTCGACGCTCACGACGACCGCGTCGAGCTCGGCCGCGAGGTGGCCGCACAGCGGGTCGTACATCCGGGTCGACCCCTGGACCCAGCCGCCGCCGTGGAGGTAGACGAGGAGGGGGCGGTCCTCCCTTCGTCCGGCCGGCGTGTACCAGCGCAGGGGGATGCTCGCCCCGTCGCGGGCCGGCGCGGAGCTCTCGTCGATCGTCACGCCCGAGGGCACCCGCCCGGTGATCCACGAGAAGGGGGGAGTGGTCGGGTAGACCCTGGCGCGGGCTGCGCGGATGTCGTCGAGCGTGGCGTCGACGATCGAAACCCGACCGATGTTGTCGAGGAAGGTCGTCAGGGCCGCGACGAGCGGGGGCAGGCCGGGGTAGGGGCGCTTCACGGGTGCTCCTCGTGCAGGTGGTGGGCGATCTCGCCGATGAGCTCTTCGAGAGCGGGCTGGGCGGCCGGTGCGAGCCCGGGGAAGGTCTGGTAGCCGTGGGGCGCGCCGCGGTAGGTCGTGTGGCGGACCTCGACCCCCGCCTCACGCAGCGCCTGCGCGTAGGCGTCGCCGTCGGGACGAAGGGGGTCGACCTCCGCCGTCTGCACGAGCGCCGGCGGCAGACCGGTGAGGTCACCGAGAGCGGGTGAGATGACGGGGTCGCGGTCGTCGCCCTCCTCACCGAGGTAGAGGCTGCGGAAGGACCGCATCATGTCGGGGGTGAGCACCGGGTAGCGCTGGTTGAGCAGCTGCAGGTCGTCGGTCTCGCGGTCGGTGAGGTCCGGCGCGGGGTAGACGAGGGCCTGGTGCCGCAGCCCCGGGAAGCCCTCGTCGCGCAGGACCTGGGCGATGCCGGCGGCGAGGTTGCCACCGGCGCTGTCGCCGGTCACCCCGACGGCATCGGTGCGCGCGCCGATCTCGGCAGCGTGCTCGATCGCCCAGCGGGTGGCGTCGAGGCAGTCGTGGGCCGCCAGGGGAGCGCGGTGCTCGGGAGCCATCCGGTAGCCGACCGTGACGACGACGACCCGTGCCTGCGCGGCGATCCGCGTGCACAGCGGGTCGTAGACGCCCATGTGGCCGAGGACGAAGCCGCCGCCGTGGAAGTGCATGAGCAGCGGGAGCGGCCCGTCGGCCTCGGGGCGGTGGACCCGGATCTTCAGCTCGTGGCCGTCGCGGGCCGCGATCCGCCGGGTCTGCGAGGTCACGCCGCGCTCGGGGCGTCCGAAGAACCACGTGTACGGGGCCCGCATCGGGATGTTGGCGCGCATCCGCGACAGCTGGGCGGCCGTCATCTCCTCGGCGGGCACGCCCTTGCGGGTCAGCCACCCCAGCACCCGCGTCCGCCAGGGCATCCACGTCGTCCTCATCGCCCCATTCCAGCATGCGGCCTCCTCGTCCGATCCCTGAGGAGGTCTCGGGCTGGCTGGTGCGCGCATCTCCCTAGGCAAATTCGCTTTCCTCCGGTTCCTGAGCAGGTCGCCCAGCGAGACCTCCCCCCGATCCCTGAGGAGGTCGCCCAGGAGACCGCCCCCCGGTCCCTGAGGAGGTCGCCCAGCGACCGTCTCGAAGGGATCTGGCCCCGAAAGTCGGTGGTGCCCCGGGGCCCGTTGCACGAGCATGGCCGTCATGAGTCTGGTGACCCCGACCCTGGTGACCGAGCGGCTGCGGCTGCGCCCGGTGGAGGATGAGGACGCAGGCTTCCTCTGGGAGCTGATGTCCGCCCCCTTCGTCCTGCGCTACTGGGACGAGCCGCCGTGGAGGGATCCGTCGCGGGCCCAGAGGTTCGTCGACCAGTCCCGCAGCGCCGCCTCCGACGGGAGTGGTGCGCGGGTGCTGGTCGAGAGGGCGCAGGACGGTGAGCGGCTGGGGTGGTGCGGGGTGAGCAGCTGGGACCCGGCCTTCCGCAGCGCGGAGCTGACCCTGTGCTTCGGGCATGCCTCCTGGGGGCACGGTCACGCGACCGAGGCGGGCGCGGCCCTGCTCGACTGGGCCTACGCCACCCTCGACCTCAACCGCGTCCAGGCCATGGCCGACACGCGCAACATCGCCTGCGGGCGCGTCCTGCACAAGCTGGGCTTCGTCCTCGAGGGCACCCTGCGGGAGGACTGCGTCGTCGACGGGGTCGTCTCCGACTCGTGGGTCTTCGGGCTGCTCGCGAGGGACCGCACCTAAGGTGGGCCCATGAGCGTGCGGCGGGTCATGGGCATCGAGACCGAGTACGGCATCGCGGTGCCCGGGCAGCCCTGGGCCAACCCGATGACCGCGTCCGGCGAGGTCGTCACGACATATGCGCGGGCGCACGGACTGCGCTCCGGTCACGGGGCGTGGGACTACAGCGACGAGCACCCGCTCGTCGACGCGCGCGGCTTCGAGCTGCCGCGCTCGCGCGCCGACGCCTCCCAGCTCACCGACGTCGAGGACCCGACGCTCGCCAACGTCGTGCTCGTCAACGGCGCGCGCCTCTACGTGGACCACGCCCACCCCGAGTACTCCTCGCCGGAGGTGACCTCGCCGCGCGACGCGCTCGTCTGGGACCGCGCGGGCGAGCTGGTCATGCGCGAGGTCGTCGCCCGGCTGGCCGGACGCGAGCCGGGCATCAACCTCTACAAGAACAACACCGACGGCAAGGGCGCCTCCTACGGCACGCACGAAAACTACCTCGTCGAGCGGAGCACCCCCTTCGAGCGGATCGTCGCGCAGCTGACCCCCTTCTTCGTCGCCCGGCAGGTGCTCTGCGGTGCCGGGAGGGTCGGCATCGGCCAGGAGAGCGAGCGGGCCGGCTACCAGATCTCCTCGCGCAGCGACTTCTTCGAGGCGACCGTCGGTCTCGAGACGACCTTCAAGCGGCCGATCATCAACACCCGCGACGAGCCGCACGCCGACCCCGACCGCTGGCGCCGGCTGCACGTCATCATCGGCGACGCCAACCAGGCCGACGTCGCGGGTCTGGTCAAGGTCGGCGCGACCTCGCTCGTCCTGCGGCTCATCGAGGCCGGCGCCGTGGACCGCGACCTCGAGGTGCTCCACCCCGTCGAGGCGCTGCGGGTGGTCTCGCACGACCCGACCTGCCGCGCGACGGTGCGGATGCGCGACGGCCGCGACCTCACGGCGGTGCAGATCCTCGCCGAGTACCTCGAGATGGCGCGCGCCTTCGTCGATCGCGAGGGCAGCGACCCGGCGACCGACGAGGTCCTCGACCACTGGGAGCGGCTGCTCGGCCTGCTGGCCCACGACCCGCTCGACGCTGCCGCAGACATCGACTGGGTCGCCAAGCTCGCTCTCCTGCAGCGCTACCGCGACCGCGACGGCCTGGCGTGGGACGACCACCGGCTGCGCGCCATCGACATCCAGTGGTCGGACGTGCGCCCGGACAAGGGCGTCTTCCACAAGCTCGAGGCCGCGGGACGGATCACCCGGCTGACGACCGACGCCGAGGTCGAGGCGGCCGTCTCGACCCCACCGGCCGACACCCGCGCGTGGTTGCGCGGGCGGGTGGTCGGGGCCTTCGGCGAGCAGGTCGTCTCCGCGTCCTGGGACGCCCTCGTGCTGCGGCTCCCGCGGGCCGGGCGCGTGGTCCGCGTGGCGATGCCCGACCCGCTGGCCCTTGGTCGGGACGGCACGGAGGCCCTCGTCTCGGCCGGTGACGTGGACTCCCTCGTCGCCGGCCTCGGGGCATAGGGTCGGGGCACGACCCGTAGCGAAGGAGCAACGATGGCCCAGGAGCAGATCCGTCCCCAGTCGAGCGGTGGCGGCGACGACGTCGAGCCGGACACGGGCTTCGGTCAGGTCGCGGCGACCAACGCCGCGCGCGACGAGGAGGTCGACTCCGTGCTCGACGAGATCGACGGTGTCCTCGAGGCCAATGCCGAGGAGTTCGTCAAGGGCTTCGTGCAGAAGGGCGGCCAGTGAGCCGCGACCCCGTCGACGGACGACTGCCGGCCGCCTATCTCGCGGCCGGCAGCTCCTCCTTCACGGACTTCGTCGCCGCGGTCGACCCTGGCCTGCTGCCCGGGGGCCGGGCGACGGGAGCGGCGGGAGTCGTCGACGCGCCGCACGGCACGACGATCGTCGCGCTGACCTGCAGCGGCGGTCTGGTCATGGCCGGCGACCGCCGCGCGACCATGGGCAGCCTCATCGCCAACCGTGACATGCGCAAGATCCACGCGGCCGACGACAGCTCGCTCATCGGCATCGCCGGCACGGCGGGCGTGGCCCTGGAGATGGTGCGCCTCTTCCAGGTAGAGCTCGAGCACTACGAAAAGGTCGAGGGCGTCAACATGTCCGTCGAGGGCAAGGCCAACCGTCTGGCGGCGATGCTCCGCGGCAACCTCGCCCTGGCCATGCAGGGCCTGTCCGTCCTGCCGGTGCTCGGCGGGTACGACGCCGCGTTGGGGGCGGGCCGCATCTTTTCGTACGACGTCACCGGCGGGTGCTACGAGGAGCAGGAGCACCACAGCGTCGGCTCCGGCTCGCTCTTCGCGCGCGGCTCCCTGAAGAAGCTCTGGCACCCGGACCTCGACCGGGCAGCCGCGGTGCGGGTCGCGGTCGAGGTGCTCTACGACGCCGCCGACGACGACTCCGCGACCGGTGGCCCGGACTTCCACCGCCGGATCTGGCCGGTCGTCGGGGTCGTCGACGCGTCGGGGGTCTCCTTCGTCAACGAGGCAGAGTGCGAGCAGGTCGTCACGCAGGTCCTCGCCGACCGTCACGGGGGAGGTGCCCGCGCATGACGCAGCCACCCTTCTACGTCTCCCCGGAGCAGGTCATGGCCGACCGGGCGGAGTTCGCCCGCGCCGGTATCGCCCGCGGCCGCTCGGTCGTCGTCCTCGGCTACGACGATGGCATCCTCCTCGTCGCCGACAACCCGAGCAGCCGCTCGCTCAACAAGATCAGCGAGATCCACGACCGCATCGCCTTCGCCGGGGTCGGCAAGTACAACGAGTTCGAAAACCTGCGGGTCGCCGGCATCCGCTACGCCGACCTGCGGGGCTACTCCTACGACCGCTCCGACGTCACGGCCCGTGCCCTGGCCAATGCCTACGCGCAGACGCTCGGCACCGTCTTCACCCAGGACCAGAAGCCCTACGAGGTCGAGATCGTCGTCGCCGAGGTCGGTCGCGCCGTCGCCGACGACCGGATCTACCGCCTCACCTACGACGGGTCCGTCGCCGACGAGCGCGGCTGGGTCGCGGTCGGCGGCGACAGCGCCCGGCTCAACGAGTTGCTCGACGAGCAGTGGCGGCCGGGCATGGACCTCGAGGACGCCCACCGGCTCGCTGTGGAGGTCCTCTCCGGCTCGGCCGAAGGGGGCGACGCCGGCGGTCTGCTGCCGACCGACGCCCTCGAGGCCGCAGTGCTGGAGCGGCACCGTCCCCGGCGGTGCTTCCAGCGGGTGCGTGGCTCCCTTCGCGGCGACGGTTAGCCTGCAGACGTGGACAGGCGCATCTTCGGCATCGAGACCGAGTTCGGCATCACGGCGGTCTCGGACGGTCAGCGGCGGCTCACGCCCGACGAGGTGGCGCGCTACCTCTTCCGCAAGGTGGTCACCTGGGGCCGCTCGAGCAATGTCTTCCTGCCCAACGGGTCCCGCCTCTACCTCGACGTCGGCAGCCACCCGGAGTACGCGACCGCCGAGTGCGACGACCTGACCACGCTCATCGCCCATGACCGGGCCGGTGAGCTCGTCGTGCAGGACCTCGTCGACGACGCCCAGGCACGGCTCGAGGAGGACGGCGTCGCGGGGGAGATCTACGTCTTCAAGAACAACGTCGACTCCGCGGGCAACTCCTACGGCTGCCACGAAAACTTCCTCGTGCAGCGCACCTCGGACTTCGCGTCCGTTACCGACGGGCTGCTGCCCTTCCTCATCACCCGCCAGCTGATCGCCGGCACCGGCAAGATCATGCCCTCACCCCGCGGCGCGCGGTTTTCGGTCAGTCAGCGAGCCGACCACATCTGGGAGGGGGTGTCGTCGGCGACGACCCGCTCGCGGCCGATCATCAACACCCGCGACGAGCCGCACGCCGACGCGGAGCACTACCGCCGGATGCACGTCATCGTCGGTGACTCGGCGATGACCGAGACGACCACGCTGCTCAAGGTGGGCGCCGCCCACCTCGTGCTGCGGATGCTCGAGGAGGGCGTCGCCCTGCCGGACATGGCGCTCGACAACCCGATCCGGGCGATCCGCGACATCAGCCTCGACCCTACCGGACGCACCCCGGTCAAGCTCGCCGACGGGCGGCGGATGAGTGCCCTCGAGATCCAGGGGGAGTACCTCGCCCGGGCCACGGAGCACGCGGCCCGCGAGGGCATCGACGACGAGGTGAGCACACGGGTGCTCGACCTCTGGGAGCGCACGCTCGACGCGATCGAGCGTGACGACCTGGTCGCCGTCGGCACCGAGATCGACTGGGTCATCAAGTACCGCCTGCTCGACGCCTACGCGAGCCGCCACGGGCTCGACCTCGACGACCCGCGTCTGGCCCAGCTCGACCTCGCGTACCACGACATCAACCCGCGCCGCGGCGTCCACCACGTGCTGCAGCGCGCGGGCAAGATCGCGCGCGTCGTCACCGACGAGCAGATCCGCGAGGCGGTCGACGTGCCGCCGCAGACGACGCGTGCCCGGCTGCGCGGCGACTTCGTCCGCACGGCACGCGAGCACGGGCGTGATGTCACCGTCGACTGGGTGCACCTGAAGATCAACGACGAGGCGCAGCGCACCGTGCTGTGCAAGGACCCCTTCCGCGCGGTGGACGAGCGGGTCGACCGGCTGCTCGAGCTGCTGGCGTCGCGGCCCACCCCGGCGGGCCCCTGAGTCAGGCAGTGTCCAGACTCGGTGGTTAGGCTGCCGGGGCCAACGCGTTTCCCACACATCGAGGTTGATCGTGCCGAAGTCCCCCCGACTGACCACCGCTGCCGCGGTGTCCGCCGCCGCCGTGCTCGCGCTCAGTGCCTGTGGCGGTGACTCCGACACCGACGCGACGAGTGACGGCAAGACCGACGCGTCGGCCTCGTCGGCCTCGTCGTCCGAGTCCTCGCCGGTGACCCTCGCGGACCCCAAGCCGGAGGACACCAAGAAGGTCGAGGACATCGAGATCACGGAGGCCAAGGGCAAGAAGGCGCCGTCGATCTCGATCGAGGACAAGCCGCTGAGCGTCACCGAGACGACGCGCAAGGTGCTCGACGAGGGGTCCGGCGAGACCCTGCCGGACGACGCCTACGTCGAGGTCGACCTCGCCATGTTTTCCGGCAAGGACGGCAAGGCCATCGAGGGCTCCGAGACGTACACGAGTGCCCCGATCGTCCTCTCCCTCGGCAACGAGGGCGCCCTGCCGGGCCTCGTGAAGTCGATCAAGGGGCAGAAGGTCGGCGCCCACGGCGTCTCCGTCATGCCGCCCAAGGACCTCTTCGGCGACCAGGGCATGCCCCAGTACGGCGTCGACGGCAAGGACAACCTCGTCCTCGTCTACGACGTGCGCGGCATCATGCCGCAGGAGGCGAAGGGCAAGGCCGTCACGCCCAAGGACAAGACCCTGCCAACCGTGAAGTGGAAGGCCGACGCGCCCGCCGACATCACCATCCCCAAGGACGCGAAGAAGCCGAAGAAGCTCGTCACCGAGAAGCTCATCGAGGGCACCGGCAAGACGGTCAAGAAGGGCGACCAGGTGTACGTCAGCTACACCGGCGTGAAGTTCAAGAGCGGTGAGGTCTTCGACAGCTCCTTCAAGGAGGGCCGCGGGCCCTTCCCCTTCGTCGTCGGTCAGCAGGGCGTCATCCCTGGCTGGGACAAGGCCGTGGAGGGCTCCAAGGTCGGCGACCGTCTGCTCGTCGTCGTCCCGTCCAAGGAGGGCTACGGCGAGCAGGGCACCCCGGACGGCTCGATCAAGCCCAACGAGGACCTCGTCTTCGTCGTCGACATCCTCAGCGCACCCTGACCCGACCCCACCCCCGCCACACCCACGACAAGGAGAGCCACATGCCCTTCGACCCCAGCACCACCAAGCCCGAGATCGACTTCCCCGAGGGCGAGGCGCCCACCGACCTCGTCGTCGAGGACATCACCGTCGGTGACGGTGCCGAGGTGACCCCCGGGTCGCCCATCCAGGCGCACTACGTCGGCGTCGCCCACTCGACCGGTGAGGAGTTCGACGCGTCGTGGAACCGCGGCGCCCCGCTCGCCTTCACCGCCGGCATCGGCCAGGTCATCAAGGGCTGGGACGACGGTCTCCTCGGCATGAAGGAGGGTGGTCGCCGCAAGATCACCATCCCGCCGCACCTCGGCTACGGCGACCGCGGCGCCGGCGCTGCCATCAAGGGTGGCGAGACGCTGATCTTCGTCGTGGACCTCGTCAAGGTCGGCTGACCCCGACCTCACCTCTGCTCCACCCGCCCCCGGCGCATCTCCCCAGGGAGGTGTCGCCGGGGGCCGCATCTACATGGGGGAATGCGGCTGGCGTGCGCATATCCCTAGGGAGATGCGGGAGTTCAGGGGAGCAGTGCGGCGGCGTGCCGGCCGGCCAGGGCCGCGGTGACGAAGGGGGTGACGTCCTCCGTCGCACTCCGGCCCATGCTCGTCAGCGGGACCGGGCTCGTGGCGAGCGCTTCGGCGACCCCGTCGAGGGGCAGCGGTACCAGGTGCGGCGCGCCGGCCGACGTGCTGATCGCCGTCTCGAGCTGCTCACGGACATCCGGCCAGGGCGCATCGGTCGAGTCCGCGACGACGACGTCGGCCCCACCGAGCAGCGCCCGCGAGAGCACGGTGGCCGTGTGGTGCGAGAGTCCGACGTGCCGTGGGCGCGGGTCGCTGCCGGAGACCCGCGGCACGACGACGCCCCGCCCGCGCAGGACGTGGACGGCGTTGAGCACGTCGCCGGTGGACAGCCCGGACCAGCCCCACGTCGTCGACGAGCCGGCATTGCCCGGCCCCTGGGCGACGACGACGACGTCGCAGCGGAGGACGTGCCGGGCGGCGAGGAGCGCCGAGTGCACCGTGATCGCCTCGTGCTCCCCGCCGTAGGCCTGCCCTGCCGTGATCGTCGTCGCGAGCCAGCCGGCCTCGACGAGCCGGGCCGCGCTGTCGGACAGGGCGAAGGGGAGTGCCGCCGAGT
The DNA here is from genome assembly GCF_004025845.1 of Janibacter hoylei PVAS-1. Taxonomy (NCBI): domain Bacteria; kingdom Bacillati; phylum Actinomycetota; class Actinomycetes; order Micrococcales; family Intrasporangiaceae; genus Janibacter; species Janibacter hoylei. The sequence goes on along the minus strand of NZ_PIPF01000007.1, from coordinate 217,597 downwards.
CGGTCATGACGTACCCGACTCGCGCCTGCGGCGCGACCGACCGGATGCCGGCGAGGACGGCTGGCAGGGCCGAGTGCAGCTCGGCCACGACGACCGGCAGCCCGCGCAGGTCGCCGCCGGCGATGTCGGGGTGCTCGCGCATCGTCTCGTGGTGGGGTGACTCCTGCTCCTCGAGGGTCTGGACCATCTGCTGCAGCGGTGTGTAGCGCGCCTTGACGATGTGCCCGGGGCCGTCTGCCGGGTCGGCGGGCGGGCGGGTGACGTCGGCGACGACGAGCGCCATGCCGCCCGTCCCGAGACCTCGGCGCAGGGCCGAGATGTTGAGCAGCACCTCGTCGCCGGGCTCCGGAGAGCCGACGACCTCGGTGAGGGCCAGCGCGGGGACGTCCGCCCCGTCGACCTCGACGCGCAGCCGGACCGCGCCGCGCCGGGCACGGGTCACCTCGCGGACCACGCCGCTGCGCCAGTGGATCATGTGCGGCAGGTTAGCCTCAGCGTGACGAAGGGAGCGACGTGGCAGCACCCAACACCCCCGCGGCCAAGACGGAGCGACTGCTCAACCTGACGATGAGCCTGCTCTCGTCGCGGATGCCGTTGCCCAAGCAGCGGATCCGTCGCATGGTTGAGGCCTACCAGCTCGTCGAGTCCGACGAGGCCTTCGACCGGATGTTCGAGCGCGACAAGGAGGACCTGCGCGCCATGGGCATCCCGCTCGTCACCGAGGACATCGGCTCCTTCGAGGACGAGCAGGGCTACCGCATCGACCAGCGCGACTACGCCCTGCCGCCCGTCGAGCTCACCGCCGACGAGCGCGCCGTCGTCGGGCTCGCGAGCCGCGCCTGGGCGCACGCGACGATGGCCGGCACCGCCGCGACGGCCTGGCGCAAGGTCGCGGCCGACGACGAGGTGGGGGAGGACCCCTTCGCCGGTCTCGAGCCGCGGCTCGGTGGCGCGGAGCCGGCCTTCGAGCCCCTCAAGGACGCCGTGCTGTCGGGGGTCGCCGTCCGCTTCGACTACGCCCGCCCCGGGACCGGCGGAGCCTCCCCGCGCCGGGTCGAGCCCTGGTACCTCACCGCGTGGCACGGTCGGTGGTACCTCGTCGGCCACGACCTCGACCGCGAGGCTGCGCGCGTCTTCCGCCTGTCGCGGATCACCTCGACGGTCACGGTCACCCGCGAGTCGATCACCGTCGCCGCGCCCGACGACGTCGACCCGGTGCGCATGATCGCCGCCGTCGACGGCCGCGAGCCCCAGCCGCTGCCGGCGGTGCTGCGCGTGCGCGTCGGCACGGGCCACGGGCTGCGCCGACGCGCCGTGCGCGTCGAGGACGCCGAGCCGCAGTGGGACCGCCTGCACCTCGAGCACGGTGACCTGCGCTGGCTCGCCGACGAGATCGCCAGCCACGGCGCCGACGTCGTCGTCGAGGAGCCCACCGAGCTGCGCCAGGCCGTCGTCTCCCGGCTGCGGGCCGTCGCCACCCACGAAGGGAGCCCCCGATGAGTCGTCAGGGTGTCGAGTCCGCGACGAGCCGCGTCCAGCGGCTGCTGACGATGGTCCCGTGGCTCGTGAGCCGCCAGGGGATCGAGATCTCCGCGGCGGCCGCCGGGCTGGGGATCAGCGAGGAGCAGCTGACCAAGGACCTCGACCTGCTCTTCATGTGCGGGTACGGGCAGATGCCCGACGAGATGATCGAGGCGAGCTACGAGGGCGGCCGCGTCTTCGTCACCAATGCCGATGCCATCGCCCGACCGCTCCGGCTCACCGTCGACGAGGCGATCTCGCTGATCGTCGGGCTGCGCTCGCTCGCCGCGAGCGGCGCCGGCGACTCCAGCGCGGTCGAGCGTGCCCTGGCCAAGCTCGAGGAGGCGACCGGGGCGATCCCCGGGGTCGACCGGGTGGTGGTCGTCGAGGACGACACCGAGGTCGGACGCACCACAGCGGCCCTGCGCGACGCCGTGACCGCCGGCCGCCGCGTGCACCTGTCCTACGTCGTCCCGAGTCGCGACGAGCGCACCGAGCGCGATGTCGACCCGATGCGGCTGGCCCACGTCGACGGTCACTGGTACCTCGAGGGCTGGTGCCACCGGGCGCAGGACGTGCGCCTCTTCCGCGTCGACCGGATCGAGGACCTCGAGGTGCTCGACGTGCCGGCCCGCCTGCCCGAGGGCATCACCGGTCGCGACCTCAGCGCCGGCGCCTACCAGGCCAGCGACGCCGACCTGCCGGTCACCCTGCGCCTCGCGCCGTCCGCCCACTGGGTCGCGGAGTACTACCCGGTGACATCTCGCGAAACGGCGGGTGAAGATCTGCTCGTCACGCTCCCGACGAGCAATGAGGGATTCCTCCGCCGTCTCGTGCTGCGGCTGGGCGGCGGAGCGCAGGTCGTCGCGCCGGAGTCAGCTCGAGCTGCCGTCGAGGGAGCCGCCGAGCAGGCCCTGAGCGGCTACGACGCACACTGACGCCTCACGGCTCGCGCACAGGGTCGAGGCATACACTGACAACGTTGGTCGCCACCTGAAAGGTCTTGCCATGCCCAATCTGGGTCCCATGGAAATCATCCTCATCCTGCTCGTCATCCTGCTGCTCTTCGGCTTCAAGAAGCTCCCGGACGCCGCGCGCAGCGTCGGCAAGTCCGCCCGCGTCTTCAAGGCCGAGGTCAGCGAGATGAAGGAAGAGGACCGCCAGCGCGAGGAGGCCAGGAAGCAGGGGCAGGCCGGCAGCACCCCGACCGCCGACGGCAACGCCGTCATCGACGAGGCCAAGCCCCGCACGGACAACCAGTCCGGCCCGGTGGCCTGAGCCACCCCCCTTCGTCCACAACCCGCATGGCTCGTAGCCCACGCACGCCCAAGGACCCCGAGGGGCGGATGCCGCTCAAGGCGCACCTCATCGAGTTCCGCAACCGGCTGATGGTCTCGGCCGCGGCGATCGTCCTCGGCGCGATCGTCGCGTGGATCATCTACCCGACGGTCTACGAGCAGCTCACCCTGCCCTTCACGGAGTACAAGAGGGCCAACCCCGACAGCGTCGTCACGCTGAACTTCGGCAACGCGACCTCGGCCTTCACCACCCAGCTCGGGCTCTCCCTCTTCACCGGGGTGATCCTCGCCAGCCCGATCTGGGTCTGGCAGATCTGGGCCTTCATCCTCCCCGGGCTGACCAAGCGTGAGAAGCGGATGTCGATCGGCGTCTTCGCGACGGCGCTGCCGCTCTTCCTCGGCGGCTGCTACTTCGCCTACGTCACCCTGCCCAAGGCGCTGCTCATCCTCTTCGGCTTCACGCCGGACGACGACAAGTCGAGCAACATCCAGCAGGCGAGCGACTACTTCACCTTCATCACCCGCTTCATCCTCGCCTTCGGCCTGGCCTGGCTGCTGCCGGTCTTCCTCGTCGGTCTGTGCGCCATCGGCGTGCTCTCGGGCAAGACGCTCAAGAAGTCCTGGCGGGTGGCGATCCTGCTGATCTTCATCGCCTCCGCGGTCATCACGCCGACGCCGGACCCCTTCACGATGTTCCTGCTCGCCGGTCCGCTGTGCCTGCTGTACTTCATCGCGCTCGGCGTCTGCCTGCTCATCGACAGGCGGCGGGTCGAGGCCGGCGAGGAGCCGGACTGGTCGGACCTGCCGGACGACCAGGCCTCACCGCTGCGCTGACGCCGCTGGCATAGCGTGGGGGCATGTCCTCGCCCGCCGACCGATATGCCGCCGCCCGCCGTCGCAGCAGGGGCCAGCTGGCCACCTTCGCCGACTCGCTGGGGTTCGAGCTCGACCCCTTCCAGCGCGACGCCTGCGAGGCCGTGGAGGCCGGGCACGGCGTGCTCGTCGCCGCGCCGACCGGCGCGGGCAAGACGATCGTCGGCGAGTTCGCAGTCCACCTGGCGCTGGTCCGGGGGCAGAAGGCCTTCTACACGACGCCGATCAAGGCGCTGAGCAACCAGAAGTACCACGAGCTCGCCGCCCGCCACGGCCACGACAACGTCGGGCTGCTCACCGGCGACACCTCGATCAACGGCGAGGCACCGATCGTCGTCATGACGACCGAGGTCCTGCGCAACATGATCTACGCGGGGTCGACGACCCTCGACACCCTCGCCTTCGTCGTCATGGACGAGGTGCACTACCTCGCCGACCGCTTCCGCGGCGCCGTGTGGGAGGAGGTCATCATCCACCTGCCGCGCTCGGTGCAGGTGATCTCGCTCTCGGCGACGGTGAGCAATGCCGAGGAGTTCGGTGACTGGCTCGCCGAGGTGCGCGGCGGTACCGAGGTCATCGTCTCCGAGGTGCGTCCAGTCCCGCTGTGGCAGCACATGCAGGTGGGTCGCGAGGTCCATGACCTCTTCGTCGACGAGGCCGGCGCCGCCGAGGGTTCGCCGGCCAAGGTCAACCCCGAGCTCCTCGACGCGATCCGCTCGCGGCTGCGCTCCACCGGTGACGAAGGGGGACCCGGTCGCGGTGGTCGAGGTGGGCACGGCCGCGGTGGTCGTGACCGGCGCGGTGGCCGCGACCGTCGCGACGCGCGGGGTCGGGGTGAGCACACCGCGCCGGGTCCGCGTGGCGGGGGAGGCCGCTTCGGTGGCGCCGCGTCGCGCACCGAGGTCATCCGCGAGCTCGACCGCGACGGGCTGCTGCCGGCCATCACCTTCATCTTCAGTCGGGCGGGGTGCGAGGGCGCCGTCGGGCAGCTGCTCGGTAACGACGTGCGCCTGATCTCCGAGCGAGAGGGCGAGCGCAACCGGCGCACGGTCGAGGAGCGGGCCGCGGTGCTCGCGGGGGAGGACCTCGACGTCCTCGGCTACCACCAGTTCGTCGAGGGGCTGTCGCGAGGATTCGCGGCCCACCACGCCGGGATGCTCCCGCTCTTCCGCGAGGTCGTCGAGGAGCTCTTCACCGCCGGCCGCATCCGGGCGGTCTTCGCCACGGAGACCCTGGCCCTGGGCATCAACATGCCGGCGCGCACGGTCGTGCTCGAAAAGTTGGTGAAGTTCAACGGCGAGTCCCACGTGGAGATCACCCCGGCGGAGTACACGCAGCTGACCGGCCGCGCGGGCCGGCGCGGCATCGACGTCGAGGGGCACGCCCTCGTCGTGTGGTCGCGGGGGATGGACCCGATGGCCGTGGCCGGGCTGGCCCAGACCCGCACCTACCCGCTGCGCTCGAGCTTCCGCCCGACGTACAACATGGCGGTCAACCTCGTCGCCCAGGTGGGGCGGCAGACGGCCAAGGAGGTGCTCGAGACCTCCTTCGCGCAGTTCCAGGCAGACCGGGCGGTCGTCGGGCTGGCGACCCAGGTCCGCGACCAGCAGGAGTCGCTGCAGGCCTACGCCGAGGCGATGCACTGCCACGTCGGTGACTTCCGCGAGTACGCCGCGCTGCGGCGACGCATCACCGATCTCGAGAAGGAGGGCTCGCGCAAGCGCAGTGCCAACCGGCGGGCGGAGATCGCCGTGTCGCTCGAGGAGCTGCGGGTCGGTGACATCGTCCGGCTCGGCGGCCGACGCGCCGGCCTGGCGGTCGTCATCGCCCCGCCACGCTCGTACAAGGGGGAGTCGAGCGCACCGACGGTGCTCACCGAGGGCAAGCAGGTGCGACGCCTCACCGCCGCCGACCTCGACCGGCCGCTGGCCCCCTTCGGCCGTCTGGCGATCCCGAAGGGATTCAACCCCAAGTCGGCCAAGCAGCGGTCCGACCTCGCGGCGACGCTGCGGATCAAGGCGCCGCACGAGGACGCGCCGAGCGTGCGGCGGGAGGCCGTCGAGACGGCGAAGGGGGAGGACGAGCGGATCGAGCAGCTGCGCCGCGAGCTCAAGGCACACCCCTGCCACCAGTGCCCCGAGCGCGAGGAGCACGCCCGTTGGGCCGCGCGGTGGTGGAAGCTCAAGCGCGAGACCTCCGCGCTGCAGCGCAAGGTCGAGCTGCGCACCAACTCGGTGGCGCAGACCTTCGAGCGCATCTGCACGGTGCTCGTCGGCCTGGGGTACCTCGGTGAGGACGGCGAGAGCGTCACCGACCTCGGCACCCGACTTCGGCGGCTGTACACCGAAAAGGACCTGCTCACCGCCGAGTGCCTGCGCGGGGGCGCGTGGACGCGGCTGGACCCGGCCGAGCTCGCGGCGGTCGTGTCGATGCTCGTGCACGAGCCCCGACGCGACGAGCACGACGCCTTCCCGCGGATGCCCACGGACGGCGTGGCCGACGCCTGGCAGGACATGGTGCGCCGCTGGAGCGAGCTCGAGGAGCTCGAGGGCGCGCACGCCCTGCAGCAGACCGGCGAGCCGGACGGTGGGCTGGCGTGGGCGGTGCACCGGTGGGCCAGCGGCCGGCGCCTCGACGAGGTGCTCTCGGGCTCGGACCTGACCGCGGGCGACTTCGTCCGGCGGTGCAAGCAGGTCGTCGACCTGCTCGACCAGATCGGAGACGCGGCCCCGCAGCCGCACCTGCGCGGCGTGGCCCGCACGGCCGTCGACAAGGTGATGCGGGGGGTTGTCGCCGCCGACCGCCTCGACTGACCCCGTCCCCACCCCGCATTTCCCTAGGCAAATCACCAGGCTGGCGGTCATTTCCCTAGGGAAATACGGGGCCTGTGCGCATTTCCCTAGGGAAATGCGGGAGTCCGTGGTCGCGGGTGGGGTCAGCCGCGCAGGGCGGTCGCCACCCGGTCGAAGGGGGAGGTGAGACCGTGCTCGACGGCGAGCCGGCTCATCGCGGCTGGATCGACGATGTCGCGGGGGAGGCGGATGTCGCCGTCGCCCACTGGGACGTCGTGCGCGACGCGCACGACGAGCGGCGCGACGTCGAGGTAGTCGCTCGCGGCCTCGAGGTTGGCCCGTCGAGCGCCCTTGATCCGCGGGTCGCCGGCGGCCAGGGCCTCGCGGACCCCGGCCAGGCTGCCGAAGTCGGCGATGAGCGCGGCCGCGGTCTTGTCCCCGATGCCCTTGACTCCGGGCAGGCCGTCGCTCGTGTCACCTCGCAGGGCGGCCATGTCGGCGTAGGCGTCGCCGGATGCCACGGCGTACTTCTCCCGGAGGAAGGCCTGCGTCACGAGGTCGGGGTCGCGCACCCCACCGCGTGCGGTGTAGACGACCCGGGTGGCCGAGGCGTCGTCGACGAGCTGGAAGAGGTCGCGGTCACCGGTGACCACGTCGACGGGCATGACCCCGCGGTAGCGCATGCCGTAGGTGCCGATGACGTCGTCCGCCTCGTAGCCCGCCGCGCCGACCCGGGCGATGCCGATGGCTGCGAGCGCCTCGGCGATGACGGGTACCTGGGGGCTCAGCTCGTCGGGCACCTCCTCGCCCTCGGCGGGGTCCTCGGCGACGCGGTGGGCCTTGTACGTCGGGATCGCGTCGACGCGCCACTGCGGACGCCAGTCGTCGTCCCAGCAGGCGACGACGTGGCTCGGGCGGTAGCGGGTGACGAGGGTGGCGATCATGTCGAGGAAGCCGGCGATCGCGTTGGTCGGCAGCCCCGACGGGCCGGGCGTGCGTGCGGGCACCCCGTAGAAGGCCCGGAAGTACAGCGAGGCGGAGTCGAGCAGGAGCAGACGGTCACCAGCTGGATCGGACATGCCCCGACCCTATGTCCCTGACCTATGGTTTACCCATGGAAGCCGCTGACCGACGCATCATCGAGCTCCTGCGCGGCGACGGGCGGATGAGTTACACCGACCTGGGCAAGGCCGTCGGGCTCTCCACCTCAGCCGTCCACCAGCGGGTGCGGCGCCTCGAGGAGCGCGGCGTCATCACCGGGTACGCCGCGACGATCGACCCGACCGCGCTCGGCACCCCGCTGACGGCCTTCGTCTCCGTCGCCCCGCTCGACCCCCGCGACCCTGACGACATCCCCGAGCGGCTGCGCGACATCCCCGAGATCGACGCCTGCTACTCGGTGGCGGGCGATGCCAACTACCTGCTCCGGGTCCGCGTCGGCACCCCCCAGGACCTCGAGGAGCTCCTGGCGCGGGTCCGCAGCGAGGGCGGCGTCTCGACGCGCACGACGATCGTCCTCACCACACCGTGGGAGTGACCCTCAGCCGCCTGCCCGTCCGGCTGCTGCTCGCCCTCGTCGGCGGCCTGTGCCTGTGGCTGGCCTTCCCCGACCACGACCTGGGCTACCTCGCGATCGTCGGCGTCGCCCTCGTCGGCATCGCGCTGTGGGATGTCACGGCCCGGGTCGGCTTCCTCCTCGGGCTCGTCGCCGGCCTGGCCTGCTTCGTCCCGACCCTCAGCTGGTCGGGGATCTTCGTCGGCAAGTTCCCGTGGTTCGCCCTGGCGACCTTCGAGGCGCTCTACGTGGCCCTCATGGGGGCCGTGCTCGCGGCGGTGCAGCGCCCGCTGCTGCGGGCCGGGCACCAGCTGACCGCCGCCCTCCTCGTCCCCGTGCTGTGGGTCCTGCAGGAGTGGATGCGCGGCACGCTGCCCTACGGCGGCTTCCCGTGGGCCCGCATCGCCTTCGCGCAGGCGGAGACCCCCTTCGCCCGCTGGGCAGCGATCGGCGGGGCGCCGCTCGTCACTGCCGCCGTCGCCCTCGTCGCGGTCCCGCTCGTGCTCGTGGTCGTCACCCGGCGACCGCCTGTGGTCGCGCTCGCCATCGCCGTGGTGGCCGTCGTCGGCACCGCTCTCGTCCCGATCCCCACGAGCGGTGACGCGACGGCCCGGGTCGGCCTCGTGCAGGGCAACGTGCCGCGCGCCGGTCTGGACTTCAACGCGGAGCGGCGCCAGGTCCTCGACAACCACGTCACCGGGACGGAGGCGCTGGCCGCCCGCCACGACGAACTCGACGTGGTCATCTGGCCGGAAAACTCCTCCGACATCGACCCGCTGCGCAATGCCGACGCCGCCGAGCAGGTCCAGCGTGCCCTCGACGCCACGGACACCCCGCTCATCATGGGGGCGATCATCGACGAGCCGGCGCCAGCCGTCTCCAATGCCTCGCTGTACTACCGGCCCGGCGGCGGCGAGCCCGAGCGGTACGTCAAGCAGCACCCCGTCCCCTTCGCCGAGTACGTCCCGCACCGTGACTTCTACCGGCTCTTCAGCGACAAGGTGGACCTCGTGCGCGTCGGCTTCGCGAAGGGAGACCGCAATGCCGCCTTCACCGTCCCGGGCCGCGAGGGTGACTTCTCCGCGGTGCCCACGATCTGCTTCGAGGTGGCCTACGACGGTCTGATGCGCTCGGCCGTGCGCGAGGCCGACGCGAAGGGGGACCCCAGCCTCCTCGTGGTGCAGACCAACAACGCCACCTTCGGCTACACCGCGGAGTCGACCCAGCAGTACGCGATCTCGCGGATCCGGGCCATCGAGCACGGGCGCAGCGTCGCCCACGTGTCGACCGTCGGGGTCTCCGGATTCGTCCACCCCGACGGCAGCACCACCCCGACGACCGACCTCTTCACCGCGGCGCAGCCCGTCGAGGACGTCGTCCTGCGCAGCGGGCTGACGATCTCCGACCGGCTCGGTCCCTGGGTCGAGTGGGGGAGTGCCCTGTTGCTCGCCCTCGCCGTGGCGTGGCGCCTGCGCCACCGCCCCGAGGGTAGGGTCGAGGACCAGCCCCCGTCCGATGACGAGCCGTCCGACCAGACCGAGGAAGCCTCCGCAGGTGCCTGACTCCACCCCCGTGCAGCGTCCGCCGATCGAGCGGGTCGCTGTGCTGATCCCCACGTACAACGAGCGCGACAACCTCCCGCTCATCGTCGAGCGGACCCGCGCCGCGGTCCCGAGTGCCGACGTCGTCGTCCTCGACGACAACTCGCCGGACGGCACCGGTGACGTGGCCGACGCCATGGCCGCGGCCGACCCCCAGGTCAAGGTGCTGCACCGCAAGGGCAAGGAGGGGCTCGGCGCCGCCTACCTCGCCGGCTTCGCCTGGGCACTGGAGCACGGCTACGACGCAGTGGTCGAGATGGATGCCGACGGGTCGCACCGCCCCGAGCACCTGCCGCAGATGCTGGCGGAGGCCGCCGACGCCGACCTCGTCATCGGTTCGCGCTACGTCCTCGGCGGCAAGATCGTCAACTGGCCGCTGGACCGCAAGGCGATCAGCATGGCCGGCAACCTCTACATCAAGCTGATCCTGGGCATGCCGGTCAACGACGCGACCGCCGGCTACCGCGTCTACCGCGCCGACACCCTGCGCACGATCGGCCTCGACGAGGTCGAGAGCGCCGGCTACGTCTTCCAGACCGATCTGACGGTGCGCACCGTCCGGGCTGGGCTCAAGGTCGTCGAGTTCCCGATCACCTTCATCGAGCGGGAGATCGGCGACTCCAAGATGGACGGCGACGTCGTGCGCGAGTCCATGGCCCGGATCACCGGCTGGGGCATCGCGCACCGCAAGGGCCAGGTGCGCCGTCTCCTCGACCGCGAGCCCACCTGGCACCGGCTGTGATCCACGGGCCGACGCCGCGCCGCCGCCGTCGGGTGGCGTGGATCCCGCTCGTTCTGATCGTGTGGGCGATCGTCGAGATCGCTGCGCTCATCGCGGTCGGCCGCTGGATCGGCTTCTGGCCGACCCTGCTGCTCGTCATCGCCCTCTCGGCCCTCGGTGCGTGGTTGCTCCGACGCGAAGGACGGCGCACGGCCACCGCGCTGCGCACGACCCTGCGCAGCGGGCAGATGCCCAGCCGCGAGATCGCCGACGCGATCCTCGTCTTCGTCGGTGGGCTGCTGCTCACCTTCCCGGGCTTCGTCTCCGACGTCGTCGGGCTGGTCTTCGTCCTGCCCTTCACCCGTCCGATCGCGCGCATCGGGCTGGAGGCCGTCGTCGCCCGCAAGCTGCTCGCGGTCGGCCTCGACGTCGCCCCGGGGGAGGCGCGGGTGCGGCGCACCCGCGACCACGACGGAGACGTCGTCGAGGGCGAGATCGTCGACGACTGAGGCGGGACACAGACGAAGGGGGCCGCCGCACCGATCCGGTGCGGCGGCCCCCTTCGTCATCCGCGTGGGTCAGGCGGAGCGCTTGCGCGGCTTCTCGCCACGCTTGGCGCGCAGCAGCGCCAGACGCTCCTCGAGGAGTTCCTCGAGCTCGGGGATCGAGCGACGCTCGAGCAGCATGTCCCAGTGGGTGCGCACGTGCTTCGCCGGCTTGATCTCCGGCTCGGGGCCGTCAACGAGCTTGCCGAGCTTGCCGCAGCGGCACTCCCAGGTGCCGGGGATGTCGGCCTCGACCGAAAAGGGCAGCTCCGTCTTGTGGCCGTCGTCGCAGACGTAGGCCGTGATCTGACGGTCGCTGGGCACGACGTTGTCCGTCGTCTCCATGCTGAAACTGACCATGCGCGTACCGCGCAGCGTGCGCTCTGCCATGTGGCTGTCTCCTGGTGTCTCTCTCGATGTCTGCGCCCCTGCGCACAGACCTCTCATGTCGTGTCAACGCCGTGGGTGCGTCTCGTGTTCCTGCCACACGCGTCCTTGCGGTGCAGTGGCCCCTCCAGCCCGCCGCCACGCACCGGACCGTCAGGGTCGTGCGGGGCAGGATCTGGGGCGACCCCACAGGATAGCGCGTCCTACCGTCCGAGCGCACATCGACGAGATAGCCTCACCTCGTGACTGATGTGACCACGCCTCCGGGGCCGACCACCGCGCTGCGCGCCGAGCCCCAGGGCGGGTGGCGACGGATCCTCGGCTGGGCCATGTGGGACTGGGGCTCGCAGCCCTTCAACACGGTCATCACGACCTTCGTCTTTGCCGTCTACCTGACGAGCGAGAGCTTCGGGTCGACCAACACCACGTCGACGGCCCTGGCCGTCTCGACGGCCGTCAGCGGACTGCTCGTCGCCCTGCTCGCGCCCGTGCTGGGGCAGAACTCCGACCGCTCCGGCAAGGGAGTGCGCAACCTGCGGCTGCAGACCTGGCTGCTGGCGGCGCTGTCGGCCTCGCTCTTCTTCGTCAAGCCCGAGCCCGGCTACCTCGTGCTCGGTCTGGTGCTCCTCGGCGCCGGCTCGATCGTCTCCGAGATCGCCAGCGTCAACTACAACGCCTCGATCGAGCAGGTGGCCTCGCCCCGCAACGTCGGCCGGGTGTCCGGCTTCGGCTGGGGGATGGGCTACCTCGGCGGCATCCTCGTGCTCCTGCTGCTGTACTTCCTCTTCATCCAGCCCGAGGTGGGCCTCTTCGGCGTGAGCGACGAGGGCGCGATCGACATCCGCGTCTCGATGCTCGTCTGCGGTTTGTGGATCCTGCTCTTCACCCTGCCGACCTTCGCGGTGCTGCGTGACGCGCCCAAGGAGCCGGGTCCCCGGGTCGGCGTGGTCGCGTCCTACAAGCTCGTGTGGGCCTCCCTTCGCCGGCTGTGGGGGCAGTCCCGGCACACGGTCTACTTCCTCGGTGCCTCCGCGCTCTTCCGCGACGGCCTGGCCGGCGTCTTCGCCTTCGGCGCGGTGCTCGCCGCCGGGACCTTCGAGCTGACGGCCGGCGAGGTCATCATCTTCGGTGCGGTCGCCAACATCGTGGCGGGCATCGCGACGATGCTCTTCGGTCTGCTCGACGACGTCCTGGGACCCAAGCGGGTCATCCTCATCTCGCTCGTCTCGCTCGTCGCCATCGGGATGGCGATCTTCGTCCTCCACGACGGGGGCAAGATGGTCTTCTGGACCCTCGGGCTGACGATGACGGCCTTCGTCGGGCCGGCCCAGGCCGCCTCCCGCAGCTTCCTGGCCAGGGTGATCCCCGAGGGGCAGGGCGGTGAGATCTTCGGTCTCTACGCGACGACCGGGCGAGTGGTGTCCTTCCTGTCCCCGGCGGCCTTCGGCCTCTTCATCTGGATCGGGTCGCTCGTGACCGGCCAGGACAACACGCAGTACTGGGGCATCCTCGGTATCGCCCTCGTCCTCGCGGCGGGACTGGCTGTGCTCGTCCCGGTGAAGACCCCGCAGGCACAGGTGGGGTCACAGGCCGGCTGATCAGCCGGCGAACTCCCAGTGCCACGGCTCGGGGAGGCTGCCACCGGCCGCGGCCCACGAGGGGTGGAACCAGCCGTAGAGCGGCGCGTTCTGCTGCATCCAGGCGTGTGCCGGGTGGCCGAAGTTGTTGATGCCGCCGCACAGGTCGAGCGCCTTGCCCAGACCGTGGTTGCTCGTGCCGGGGGCCGCGGCCCAGCCACCGCGGTTTTGCTTGGTGACGACCTGCTCCGCGTACGAGCGGTAGCTGTCGGTGACGCACAGCAGGTTGCCCGTGTCGCGCTGGTAGGCCTTGCTCATCGCGTTGAAGGCCGCCGCCGCCTTGGGCCGCAGCGACTCACCCGGAGCGCCGAGCAGCGGGCAGAGGGCACTCGGCGGGATCTGGCCGTTGGGGTAGGTCTCGGTGTTGGTCGAGCAGGGCTTGGCGTCCTCGAACTCGCTGATGTCCTGCCCGAGGTCCTCGAGCGCGCCCGTCAGCCGGTCGCTGGCGCCCTGGGCCCGGGAGTCCGGCTGGCCGATGAGCGCGTTGACGATCGGGCCGGCCTTCTTCAGCTCGTCGGCGTGCTTGCGGCGCAGCGCGGCCAGCTCGGTCTTGCGCTCCGTGAGGACCTTGTCGGCGCGGGCCTTGGCCCGGTCGGCGCGCTTCTTCGCCGCGGAGGCCCGAGCGAGGGCCTTGTCCTTCTTCTTCGTCAGGGACGCCTGCGTGACGGTGTCCTCACGGACGAGGTCGACGGTGCGGATGCGCTCGTCGGTGAGGTAGGAGAGGTCACCCGCCGAGTTGCCCGAGGTCTGCGAGCCGCCGGTGATGGTGCCAAACATCGTCATCGTGTCGGTGTAGCCACCACCCTGCGTGTAGGTGTCGAAGGCCCAGCTGCGCAGGTCCTTGCGCCCCTTCGACAGCCGTGACCTGAAGGCGTCGAGGTCCTTCTGCGCCTGGTCGGCCTCGCTCTTGGCGTCGTCGTACTCCTCCTGCGCCTTCGCCTTCTTCTGCAGCAGCGAGTTGGCCTTCTTGGAGTAGGACCTGAGCGACTTCACCGCAGCGGCGATGTCCTTGTTGTCCTTGAGCAGGTCGGCCGCCAAGGCGTCGGCCTCGGCGATCTGGCTGTCGAGGTCCTCGCCACCGAGCGGGGTGTCGTTGTTGTCACCCTGCGGGGAGGTCGTGTCCTCGGTCCACGCGACGCTCGGGCTCGTGCCGCCGGTGCTGGAGGGGGAGGAGGAGGGGGCCGGCGTCGTCGACGGGGTCACCGGGTCGGTGGGCTCGGCGGATGCCGAGGGCGCCAGGGCCAGACCTGTGGCGCAGCCCAGCGCGAGCACGGCCCGGACGGTCGCGGTGGGGCAACGGGTGGCACGACGCATCGAATGACTCTCCTGACGACAAGCAGACCGGCGACATCCTAGGCCGGAAGTGCGCGCGGGTATACGCCACCGTGACCGGCGACGCAGCCCGACGCGGCGGGTCAGTCCCCCTTCGAGCGGCCGGAGTTGCGGCGCGACCGCAGGCGCACCTGCCGCAGCGAACCTTCCGCGCGGGTCTCGAGGTACGGCTGCTCGTCGACGAGGGTCGACAGCTTCTGGTGGCCGAAGGCGCGCGGGTCGAAGTCGGCGTGGGCGCGGCTCAGGTGCTGCCCGACGGTGCCCAGGGTGCTCCACCCGTCGTCACCGGAGGTGGCGTTGACCGCCTTGGTGAGCGCCGACTGGAGGTTGACGCTCGGCTCGGGGGAGTCGCCCTTCGGCTCGGGCCGGCTGCTGTCGTCGGGGGCGACCTCGTCCTCTCGGGCCTGCTCCTGGAGCAGCTCGAGGAAGACGAACTGGTCGACGGCCCGGCGCAGCGACTCGGGGGTCTTGCGCAGACCGAGGCCGTAGACCCGCTTGCCCGACTCGCGCAGCCGGGTGGCCAGGCGGGTGAAGTCGGAGTCGGACGAGACGAGGGCGAAGGCCTCGACGTTGCCCTGCCACAGCAGGTCCATGGCATCGATGATCAGCGCGGAGTCGGTCGAGTTCTTGCCCGTCGTGTAGGCGAACTGCTGGACCGGCTGGATCGCATTGCGGTGCAGCTCGGGCTTCCACCCGCCGAGCTGGGTCGTCGTCCAGTCGCCGTAGGCGCGCTTGACGGTGGGCGTGCCGTAGGTGGCGAGCTCCTCGAGCACCGCGCCGATGTGCTTGGCCGAGACGTTGTCGCAGTCGATGAGGACGGCGATGCGGGTCGTGGTGCGGGGGTCGTCCATGACCGCAACCTATCGCGTGGCCCCTCGGCCGAAAGGGGAGGACCGCGGGGGTGCGAGGCGACCTGCCGGTCCCGACGGCCACCGCGGTCCGCAGATCAGGACCGCTTCCTGCTGCGCCGCGGGCGCGGGACCGGTCGCACGACGAGGACCGGGCACGGAGCGGTCGCCTGGACCCGCTGCGCGGTGCTGCCGATGAGGATGGTGTCGCTCAGACCGCGGCTGCCGCTCGCCAGGACGATGAGCTCCATCCCGGACACCTTGGCCGCCCGGTTGATCTCCGTGGACGGTGTCCCGCTACGGACCCGGGTCCGCACCTGCGTGGTCTCCGACCAGTCGTCGAACTCCGCGGCGATGACGGCCACGGCGGCCTCGGCCTCGGCCTTGAAGGAGCTGCCCGTCAGGGCCCGTGGCGCCTTGGCGTCGGGGGAGATCTCGTCGACGAAGGAGACGCTCGCCAGGGGCCGGGTGACGGCGAGGACGAGGATCTGCTCGACCTTGCTCGGGTCGGCGAAGGACTTGAAGTGCCGGGCGGCCCGCAGGGACTGGCGGGAACCGTCGGTCGCGATGAGCACGTGCATGTCAGCTCTCCAGATCGGTCGTGGGGGTGCCGCCGCCGAGCACTCGCTCAGCGATGAAGAGGACGACGCCGACACCGAGCAGTGCCGCGCAGTACAGGAGCGATCCCGGGTCGTCGTAGATGACGTAGCCGAGGATGAGGAAGTTGGCGACGACACCGATCCCGAGCAGGACCCGTGGCGCCCTGAAGGTCTCGTCGGTGCGGTCGTGGCGATCCAGCTTGACGGCCGAGACGATGACGAGGGCGTAGATCAGCAGGGTGAAGACGACGGTGACATTCGCCAGCTGGGCGAGGTCGGCCCCCGAGACGAGCAGAGCGGCGATGACGATGACGGAGAAGAGGATCGCCAGCCAGGGCACCTGCCGGCTGCTCACCTTGGCGAAGGGGGCCGGGACCACGTCCTCGCGGGCCATGCCGTAGAGGATGCGCGACTCGGTCACGAGGCAGACGAGGCAGGTGTTGGTGATGGCCACCATCGCGATGATCGCGAAGATGATCGTCAGCACGGCGACGGAGAGCGGCAGGATCCCCGTCTTGACCACCTCGAGCAGGGCGGCATCGGACTCGGCGAGCTGCTGGATGGGGACGGTGATCGCGGCCGTCACGGCGATGAGGACGTAGAGGACGCCGGCCGTGGCCATGCCACCGATGAGCGCTCGGGGGAAGTCGCGGCGAGGGTTGCGCGTCTCCTCGGCGAGGTTGGCCGCGTTTTCGAAGCCGGTCATCGCGAAGAAGGCGAGGGCGACGCCGGCGAGCAGGCCGAGCGCAGGGTTGCTGTCGGTCGAGAACTCGGTGATCCGTCCGAAGTCCACCTTACCCTGGGCCGTCGCGACGACGCCGATGACGAGCACGATGACCAGGCCGGTGACCTCGACGAAGGTCATGATCATGTTGGCGACGACCGACTCGGTGATCCCGATGAAGTTGATGATCGCCAGGGCGACGATGAAGCCCAGGGCGACGACCAGCGCGGGCGCCGCCTCCCACACCTCGCCGAAGTACTGGGCGAATCCGGTCGCGAGGGAGCCCGCCGCCGCATAGCTCGCGGACAACATGCAGAAGGTGATGAAGAAGGTCAGGGTCTTGTTCTTGAAGGCCTTGTTGACGTAGAGGGCAGCGCCCGCGGCCTGGGGGTACTTCGTCACCAGCTCGGCGTACGCGAGGCCCGTGATCGTCGCGACCGTGACGCCGACGGCGAAGGCGGCCCAGAAGGCTCCGCCGACGGCGCCGGCGACGAGCCCGATGAGCACGTAGATGCCAGAGCCGAGCACGTCACCCAGGACGTAGAAGTAGAGGAGGCGCCCGCTCACTCCCTGCTTGAGCTCGGAGTCGGCGTTGAGCTCGGACGACCCTTCGGGGTTGGCTGTGTCGACGGACATCGGGGTCCTTCCGGCCCGGGCGCGCCGCCGGTGCGGCGCGTGTGTCCCGTGATCCAGATCACACCGCATAAGGCGTCGTGTCAACCGGAGGGTGGACGCAGCGTGTCGTCAGTCGTCGCCGGACGGGCGCGAGCGAGCCCGCTTGATCTCGCCCCGTCGCGACTTGGCGGCGAGCCGGCGGCGCTGCGATCCGCGGGTGGGTTTCGTGGCCCGACGCGAAGGGGGAGGCGGTGCCAGGGCCTCGCGCAGCAGCGCGGCCATCCGCTCACGTGCGGCGCTGCGGTTGCGTCGCTGCGCACGGTGCTCCGAGGCGTCGACCGTGAGGGTCGTGCCCACGAGCCGGGGTGACAGGCGGGCCAGAGCGCGCTCCCGCTGACACTCGGTGAGCGATGTCGTCGTGGCGAGGTCGAGGGAGAGCTGGACGCGGGAGTCGGTCGTGTTGACCCCCTGACCGCCGGGTCCACCGGCCCGGCTGAACTGCTCGGTGAGCTCGCCGGCGGGCACGACGAGCCCGTCGGGGACCCCGGGCCCTGGAGGCACGCGCAGCTCGCTCATGACCTCAGGGTCTCACCCGGACGCAGCAGCGGTGTCGAAGTTGTCGGCAGGGGAGTGGGGGAGTCCGGCACCGCTCTCTTCCCAGCGGGCCTGAGCGACGTCGCGATCTGCTTCCGCCGGCGTGACGACGTGCGTCGAGTGCTCGGCCGTGCTCACTTCGACCTGACCAGCGCCACTGCGACAGAGCAGGACTCGAGGGTTGCGCTGGCCCTGGAAGCTCGGCGCGGCGCACAACGGTGTCGGCAGCGCCCCGAGGAGGGGCACGTCGTGCCCGCCCACCCGGAGGGCAACGAGTTCTCGGTGGACAGCCTGCCCGCAGACGGCTGGCGCTGACCGCCTAACGTGAGGTCATGCGTCTGACCGCCGCCGTGCGCGCCTCCGCACGGGACCCCCTGCTGCAGGTCGTCAAGACCGTGCTCGCCACGATCGTGGCGTGGGTCGTCTGCGACCTGCTCATCCCGGACGGGCCGCCCCCGGTCTTCGGAGCCATCGCGGCAATGCTCGTCGTCCAGCCCAGCCTCAACCAGTCCATGGCGAAGGGGGTGGAGCGCAGCGTCGGCGTCGTGGCCGGGGTCCTCCTGGCCACCGGGATGGGTGTCGTGCTGGGGACGTCGGCGTGGGTGGTGCTGCTCGCGGTGACCGCCGCCTTCGGCCTGTCGTGGGCGCTGCGACTGACCACGGGCTCGGGCATCCAGATCGCGATCAGCGCCTTGCTCGTGCTCACCCTCGGGGCATCGACCCCCGACTACGCCTTCTTCCGCATCGTCGAGACGATGATCGGTGCGGTCATCGGCATCGTCATCCACCTGCTCCTCGTCCCGCCGGTCGCGCTGGCCCCGGCGCGGACGGCCCTGGACCTCCTCGGGGTGGAGACGGCCGAGGCGATGGAGCGCCTCGCCGATGCGCTCGTGTCGAAGAAGACCCGGCCGGGGCGCATCCTGCTCATCGTCGATGCCCGGAGGCTGAGCCCCCTTCGCGACGAGGCCCTGGAGACCATCGAGGCGGCCGCCGACTCGCTCACGCTCAACCCGCGCGCGGCGCGCTACCGCGGTGAGCTCGAGGCGATGCGAGAGACGCTCGACCTGCTGTCGCGGATCGGCACCCAGGTGCGGGGGATGACGCGGGCCTACGTCGACCACTACGACGAAGGGGTGCGCGAGGAACCGCTCGTCCCCGGCATCGCCGAGGAGTTGCTGCGAGCGGCCCACGACACCCGGATGAAGCTCCACCTGGCGGTACCCACCGCGGCCGGTGGGCTCGACGACACGGCTCCGGCGCTCACCGAGCCGCTCGACACCAGTGCGCCGCAGGGCATGAGGTGGATCCTCATCGGTTCGCTCATGGAGGACCTCCGACGGATCCGGCACGAGCTGGGCGCCCAGAGCGGGTGACCAGGGGAGACAGGTCGCCGGTGCTGTGGCGTCTGCTGTCGCGACGACCTCGCCTGTCCCGGGCAGCGCGTGGAGGGAGACCGGGGAGTGGGTCTCCGTCCGCGACCAGGTGAAGTCGATGCCGCGCGCGCACTTCGGGAGCGCGGTGACGGTGCGCCACTACCAGGGGACATCAGCTTCCTTCGCGGGGAAGTGGGTGGCGACGACACACGGCGCGAGGCGGCCGCTCCTCGCACTGCGAAATGACATAATGTGGATTATCGGCGTTGCCGACGACGGGGCCAGCCGTAGATTCCGGCTCACCCCATCGATCAGCACGCAGGAGCTACATGAGCCAGGTCGTCGACGTCAGGCCCGTCTCCACCGAGGGCCTCGAGAGCTCTCCGGTCGCTGACGCACTCGCCAGCACGATCCGCAGCAGCGACGTCGGCATCACCGGCGACTGCCCGGTACGAGCGTCGGGGCCGCGGCAGTCATCGGCTGCCGCGTCGTCTACTTCTACCGGATCCTCGGCGTCGTGCTCTTCGAGCCGGCGCAGCGTGGCCTCGTGGCGCTCGACCGTGAGGTCCGGGACCACCACATGCACGTGCGAAGGGTCCACGCGCTGGCGCTGGTGTCGGAGAACTACACGCGCAGACGGGCCGTGCGCAGGTCCTCGACGACGTCGACCACCTCCCCCCGCCGGTGTCGATGTCCAGCGCCGAGTCGGCGCCGGTGAGCTCGGACCCGAGCAATCTGACATAACTCCATGGAGGGCGTTGCTCGGTTGCCCGCCCGTCGAGCCAGTCGAAGCCCCAGCCCGTGACGTCGGCGGCGACCGCTTCGGCGACGAGGTCGCCGAAGGAGGGCGCGTGGTTGATCAGTACCCGTCGGGCGTGAAGTCGACCTGCGTCGGCGGGGCCAGGGCCTCCTTGGAGACCACGCGCCGGGCCGAGGTGTAGAGCTTCATGACGGCGTCGGGGTCGTGGGCACAGCCCTGCATGACGGCGGTGAGGACGACAGCAGCCTCGGCCTCCATCGTGCGTCCGTGACTGCGCGCCACCTCGCTCAGCCGGGTCTCGACGTCGGAGCCGAAGTCGTGGATCTCGGGTGTCATCTGGATCACATCCCTTCCTCGATCAAGGTACCGCGGTGCCGGGTCCACGTCACGTGAGCAACGCTGCTCAGCGGTGGTCGTGTCTCAGGCCTGCGTGTCGAAGACCGACCAGCAGAGGTCGTTGCGCCGGGCCATGTCCTCCAGGACGAGCGCTCGGATCTCGTCGGGGATCCGGTCCCGCTGCCAGGCGGCCTCCGCACGCCCTTCGGCCGCTCCCCCACCCCGTGGCGCCCCGGCCTGAGCAGACTTGATCGCGTAGGCGCCCGCCCCGAGGTCGTGCTCGGCGACGTGGCCCACGCACGCGGCCTGGCCGGCGGCGTATGCGGCGAATCGTGCGGCTCCGGTCAGCGGTCGCGCAGCGCCCATGGCGTGACCACCGAGCGCCCGTGCGGCCATCATCGGCATCTCCCCTGCCGCCCAGGCTCGTGCTGCGGCGATCGCCTCGCGGGGTCGTCGGTCCGCAGGGGCCGCTGCCTCGAAGTGCGGGAGCACGTGCGCGGCGCAGTCCGCAGCCCACAGGGCGAGCATCCGGTGGTGCTCGTCGGTGAGCGTCCCGCCACGCCGCACGGTGATCATGCGGGGGTCGCGGACCGGGGGCAGGATCACGGCTCGACCAGGCCCTCCTCGCGAAGGGAGGTCAGCGCCGCCCGCACGTCGGCGCGACCCCCCTTCGTCCAGCGGCAGAACCGGTCGCGGCAGGTTGGGGCCGCGGACGAGGCCCAGCTGCTCGGCGAGGGCCGAGACCACTCGGTAGCTCCCGTGGGCGCTGAGGAGGCGCCACAGCGGGTCGAGCTGGCGGGACAGGTGCTGTGCCTGTGCGGCGTCGTCGGCGGTCACGGCGTCGACGATCGCGCGGCAGGGCCCCGGCAGTGTCCCCGCGAGGACGCTGTACCAGGCATCGCACCCGGCGACGAGGGCATCGGCCGCCGCTTGGTCGCCACTGGTGCCGATCGCCACCTCGGGCGCGAGGTGGGAGCGAAGGGAGTCCACCCGCGCCCTGGTCGCCTCCACTCCCCCGGTCACGGGCGGGATCTTGATCGCGGCGACGTGCGTCAACTCGCTGATCCGACCGTGCAGCTCGTCGCCGAAGTTCACGTGGGTCGTGCCGGGGTTGTCGTAGACGACGACGGGCACGGAGCTCGCCGCATCGACGTCGGCGAAGAGCTCGTAGACCTCGTCGTCCGTCAGGGCCTGGTAGGTCATCGGCGCGAGCAGCACCCCTGTGGCGCCGGCCGTCTGGGCATCGTCGAGGTGCCGCAGCACCTCGCGCGTCCGGACGTGGCCGATGCCGGCGATGACCGGGACCCCGCCGGCGGCGGAAGCCGCGAGCTCGACGACCCGCCGCCGCTCCGCGCGGTCGAGGTAGGCGTAGCTGCCCGTCGAGCCCAGGGCGGTGATGCTGTCGACTCCCGCCGTCACGACTCGCTCGACGATGCCGACGAAGGCCGCCTCGTCGACGGCGTCCTGGGCGATGGGTGTGAGGGGGAAGGCGCTCAGGCCCCGCAGCCCGGGTGCAGTCGTCATGGCCCCACTCCATCATCCGGATCGGCCCAGAGCGAGAGGACCGCGCGTGCTGCCGCTGGCCGTCGGCCTCATGCCGCCCGGGCCGGGTGCAGCACGGCCAAGGCCGCCCTGGTCGTCGCAGGCGTGATCTCGTCGGCGGCGGTCCGGCTTCCGCTCGTCGAGGGCTGGCTCACCCGGCGCCACTCCCGTGCCGCCTGGCGTGCGGCGGGCCCGGTCAGTCGCGCAGGTGGACGACGGTGAGCCCCGTGGCCACTGCGATGTGCTCGAAGTCCGAGTCGCGGTGGGCGACGGGCCATCCGGCCTGACTCACCGTCGGTCCCTGACGAGACGTCGGACCTCGACCTCGTAGCGGCTGGCCGCTCCGGCCGGGGTGCGGAAGAAGCGGCGCCGCAGACTCCCTTCGACCCGCACGCGGGTGCCGTCCTCCAGGCGTGCCGCCGCACGCCTGGCCGACGCCGACCAGCAGGCGCAGTCGATCGTGTCCACCGGCTGCCCGTCATCTCTCGCGACGACCACCCGCAGCGTCACGAGCTCGTCGCCGCTCGGCAGCGTCCGGCTCGCCGGTGGCCCGCTCACCCGACCGGTGATCTCGACCCGGTTGACCTCCGTCGTGCGCTCCGCCGTCGTGCCCATCACGTCTGCTCCCTGTCGTCGGTGTGGCTCCTACCCTCTCCGCCCGAGCCCTCGACCGGCGGGCCGGCGATGGACCTGTGGACAGTGCGTGGTCGCGCCGAGAGGGTGGTGACATCACGGTTCGGTATACGTCCCAACCACCCCTGTCGGGCACACGTCTGCCGGGACATGGAGATCACACGCCGCACCGTCCTCGGCGCGGGGGCAGCACTCCCCCTCATCGCCGCACCCGCCCGCGCCGGAGCCGCCACGACGAGCGGCCCGAGCCCACGCGACTGGGCCGAGCTCGACTCGGCGCTGCGCGGCAGCATCGCCAGACCGGGGTCGTCGAGCTACAGCAGCCGGGTCCCCCTCTTCGACCCCCGCTGGGACTTCCGCCGACCGGCTGCCGTGGCTCGCGTCCTGTCGACTCGTGACGTGGCCACGTGCGTGACCTTCGCCCGTGACCACGGGCTCCGCGTCACCGGTCGCTCTGGCGGGCACTCCTACGTCGGTGCGTCGGCGACCTCCGGGTCGCTCGTCGTCGACACGCGGAGCCTGCGCAATGTCGTCCTCCGATCCGGTGACACCCAGACGATCGTGGGCGCCGGTGCCGGCCTGTACTCCGTCCACGCCGCACTGGCCCAGCGAGGCCGCTCGATCCCCACCGGCACCTGTCCCACCGTCGGGACCGCAGGGCTCACCCTGGCCGGGGGGCTCGGGGTCGACAGCCGCCGCTACGGCCTGACCGCCGACCGCCTCGTCGGCGCCACGGTCGTCGACGGCCGCGGCCGCATCCACGAGGTCGACGCCTCGCACGAGTCGGACCTTTACTGGGCGCTCCGGGGCGGTGGCTCCGGCGTCGGGCTCGTCACCATGCTCACCTACCGGACGATCCCCGCCGCCTCGATGGGCTTCTTCTCGCTGTCCTTCCCGGCGTCCTCCGCCGCCACCGTGCTGCGCCGCTGGCCCGAATGGCTGGCCACCCAGCCCAAGGACACCTGGGCCAATGCGCACGTCGACGTCTCCGGGTCGTCGCTGTCGGTGCGCATCTTCGGCGTCTGTCCAGCAGGCAGGCAGGACGCCCGGGCCGCGTCCCTGCGCCAGGGCATCGGCATCACCCCGACCCGGACGAGCACGACCTCGCGCTCCCACCTCGAGGCAGTGAAGTACCTCGGCGGTGGCTCGACGACGCCACGGACCCGGTGTGCGGCCGGGTCCGACATCATCGCCCGGATGACGACCGGGACAGCCGACGCCATCGTCTCCGCCATGCGATCGGCCGGCTCGCGGGGGCTGGCCGCCGCCGCGATCCTCGACCCGCTCGACGGAGCGGTGAGCTCCCCGTCGACGGGGGCCACCCCCTTCCCCTGGCGCTCGCACACCGCGAGCGTGCAGTGGTACGTCGGCCTCCCCTCGTCCGCGACCTCGAGCAGCTATGCCGCCGCGCACGACTGGATCGGGCTGGCGCACGAGCGGCTCGGTGGGCGCAGCGTCGGTGGCTACATCGGCTATCTCGAGTCCGGACGGACCCGCCGTGACTACCTCGCCGACAACGCCACCCGCCACACGCAGGTGAGCGCCGCGTACGACCCCGACGGCGTCATCCTCTGACGCTGACCCGACCCGCCCCGGGAGCGCCCGGCCCGGTGGGATCCGGTCCCCCGGAGACGCGCGGACGTGCCATCGTGGGTCGAGGCGCGCACGACGCGTGGGTGTGCGCCGACCACACCGACCCAGGAGACCTTGTGACGACCCATCCCCGGACGGGCACGACGACCGACGCCCGCCCCATCGAGCACGGCACGATCCGAGCGGCGCGGCGATGAGCGCCGAGACGCACCGGTGGCCTGCCGGCGCCGTCGTCACCGGCGCCGGCCGCGGCCTGGGGCGGCAGATCGCCGGCCTTCTCGTGGAGCGGGGCTACCGGGTGCTCGTCACCGACCTCGACGAGGCGGCGGCGCAGCAAGTGGCGCGCGAGCTCGGCGAGCGAGCGACAGCTCTCGCGCTCGACGTCCGTGACGACGCGGCCGTGCGTGCCGCGCGCGATCGGATCATCGCCGTCGCCGGTCGCCTGGACGTCTGGGTCAACAACGCCGGCGTGCTCTTCACCGGCCCCGCGTGGGAGCACGACGAGCAGCAGCGCCGCCTGATGATCGAGGTGAATGCGATCGGGACGATGAACGGCACGCTGGCCGCCGTCGAGTCGATGCGTGCCGACGGCGGTGGCCAGATCATCAACATCGCCTCGCTCGCCGGCCTCACCGCCGTGCCCGGCGAGGGGGTCTACGCCGCCTCGAAGCACGCCGTCATGGGGTTCAGCCTGAGCACCATGGCCGACCTGCGGGCAGCCAAGGTCAAGAACGTGCACATCTCGTGCATCTGCCCCGACGGCATCTGGACGCCGATGCTCCACGACAAGCTCGACGACCCCGGCGCCGCGCTCTCCTTCTCCGGCAAGCTGCTGCAGCCCCACGAGGTCGTGTCCGCGGTGGGCAAGGTCCTCGAAGAGCCGCGGCTGGTCACCACCCTGCCCGGGTGGCGCGGGGCGGTCGTGCGGTTCGGCGACCTCTTCCCGGCTCTCGGGCTGGCCCTGACGCCCTTCGTCGTGCGGCAGGGCGAGCGAACCCAGCGCCGGATGCGCAAGGCGCAGCAGGGCCGCCGGCGGATCGGCTGGCGCTGACCCAGGCGCGAGCGCCACGTTGACCTCCTCCCCGTCGAGCACGAGCGCACGCTCGTCCTTGACGACGGACAGCGAGCTGACCTTCGGGTCGCCGACGACGTCGACGAGGGTCGTGGCCACCAGGGCTCCGGCCATGGCGAAGGGGATGCTGCTGGCGTCGACGTGGCGGCGACGAGCGGAAGCCGACGACCATGGCGACGTAGGCCCCGGCGTTGACCCCGAGGAGCCCGGGGTCGGCGAGCGGGTTGCGGGTGATCCCCTGCATGAGCGCGCCCGCGATGCCCATCGCGGCACCCACGGTGAGCACGAGCAGGGTGCGCGGGAGACGTGACCCCCCGGATGATCTGGGCGTTGGTGCTGCCGTCGTCGTGCCACGGGGCCGCCACGCGACCTAACCCTCGTGGCCCACGTAGGCCGCCAGGTGCGTGGCGGTGAGGGTCTCCCCCTTCGCCACGAGGTCGGCAGGCGTCCCCTCGAAGACCACCCGGCCCCCGTCGTGACCGGCGCCGGGCCCCAGGTCGATGATCCAGTCGGCGTGGGCCATGACGGCCTGGTGGTGCTCGATGACGATGACCGACTTGCCCGAGTCGACGAGGCGGTCGAGCAGCGCGAGCAGGTTGTCGACGTCGGCCAGGTGCAGGCCGGTCGTCGGCTCGTCGAGGACGTAGACCTCGCCCTTGTCGCCCATGTGCACGGCGAGCTTGAGCCGCTGGCGCTCGCCACCGGAGAGGGCCGTGAGCGGCTGGCCGAGGGTGAGGTAGCCCAGACCCACGTCGACGAGACGAGTGAGGATCCTGTGCGCGGCCGGCAAGGAGGCCGGGCCATCCTTGGCGAAGAAGGCCTGCGCCTCGGTCATCGACATCTCGAGCACGTCCGCGATGTTCTTGCCGGCGAGCTCGTACTCGAGCACCGCCTCCTGGAAGCGGCGCCCCTCGCAGTCCTCGCACGGTGACTCGACCGTGGCCATGACCCCGAGCTCGGTGAAGATCACGCCCGCGCCGTTGCACGTCGGGCAGGCGCCCTCGGAGTTGGAGCTGAAGAGCGCCGGCTTGACCCCGTTGGCCTTGGCGAAGGCCTTGCGCACCGGCTCGAGCAGCCCCGTGTACGTCGCGGGGTTGCTGCGGCGCGAGCCCTTGACCGCCGACTGGTCGACGACGACCTCGTCACGGTGGTCGAGCCCCGAGTGGATGAGCGAGCTCTTGCCCGACCCGGCGACGCCCGTCACCGCGACGAGCACCCCGGTCGGGATGTCGACGTCGACGTCCTGGAGGTTGTGGGTGCTGGCCCCGCGGATCTCCAGCGCCCCCGTGGCGGAGCGGACCTCGTCCTTGAGCGCGACGCGGTGGTCGAGGTGGCGCCCGGTGAGGGTGTCGCTGGCCCGCAGCTCGTCGACGGTGCCCTCGAAGACGATCTCGCCCCCCTTCGACCCCGCCATGGGGCCGAGGTCGACGGCGTGGTCGGCGATGGCGATCGTCTCGGGCTTGTGCTCGACGACGAGCACGGTGTTGCCCTTGTCGCGCAGCCGCAGGAGCAGGTCGTTCATCCGGTCGATGTCGTGCGGGTGCAGACCGATCGTCGGCTCGTCGAAGACATAGGTGACGTCGGTGAGCGAGGACCCGAGGTGGCGGATCATCTTGGCCCGCTGGGCCTCGCCGCCCGACAGCGTGCCGGCGGGACGGTCCAAGGAGAGGTAGCCCAGGCCGATCTCGGTGAAGGAGTCGAGCAGGTGCTGCAAGCCGGCGAGCAGCGGCCCGAAGCCAGGCTCGTCGAGCTCGCGCACCCAGGCCGCCAGGTCGTTGATCTGCATCGAGCACAGGTCGGCGATGCTCTTGCCCTCGATCTTCGACGCGCGCGCCTCCGGCGTCAGGCGAGTGCCCTCGCACTCCGGGCAGGTCTGGAAGGTCACGGCCCGCTCGACGAAACGGCGCACGTGCGGCTGCATCGCCTCCGGGTCCTTGGAGAGCATCGACTTCTGGATCTTGGGGATGATCCCCTCGAAGGTGAGGTTGACGCCCTCGACCTTGATCTTCGTCGGTTCGCTCCACAGCATCGTCTCGAGCTGCTTCTTCGTGAAGTCCCTGATCGGTGTGTCCATCGGCAGACCCATGCCGGCGAAGAGGCGGCCGTACCAGCCGTCCATCGAGTAGCCGGGGACGGTCAGGGCCCCGTCCTCGAGCGTCTTGGTGTCGTCGTAGAGGGCCGTGAGGTCGATGTCGCTCACCTGCCCCATGCCCTCGCAGCGCGGGCACATGCCGCCGAGGTAGACCGCCTGCTTGACCGTCTTGCGCTCGGTGTGGGTCCCCTTGTCGGTCGTCATCGACCCGCTCGCCTTGCGCGTGGGGACGTTGAAGGAGAAGGCAGTCGGCGGGCCGACGTGCGGCTGGCCGAGCCGCGAGTAAAGGATGCGGAGCATGGCGTTGGCGTCGGTCGCCGTGCCCACCGTCGAGCGCGGGTTGGCCCCCATGCGCTCCTGGTCGACGATGATCGCCGTCGTCAGCCCCTCGAGGTGGTCGACGTCGGGCCGCGCCAGCGAGGGCATGAAGCCCTGGAGGAAGGCGCTGTAGGTCTCGTCGATGAGCCGGCGCGACTCGGAGGCGATCGTCCCGAAGACGAGCGAGCTCTTGCCCGAGCCCGAGACCCCGGTGAAGACCGTCAGCCGCCGCTTGGGCAGGTCGACGCTCACGTCCTTGAGGTTGTTTTCCCTCGCTCCCTGCACCCGGATGAGGTCGTGGCTGTCGGCGGCGTGCGGCATGGGTGCTCCAGACGATGGGGTCGAGGCGGGTCTGCTCGAGCAAAGCAGATGCTGGCCACATGTCGCATCCGGCCCCGCACGGCCTCCTCGTGCTGCACACTCTGGGCGTCCTCGGTCATGCGAGTGCCGGCGCCATCGCGGCACGTGACCGATCGCGGCCGGGCGATGGGAGAGCGAGACCTCGCCGCCGAGCTGGACTCGGCTTCCCGCTCGGGAGCGACGACCCCACCGGCTGAGTCCCACCGATCCTCCGCTGGACGACCACTTGCGATAGATAGGAGTCCTATGTAACGTGGCGGGACGTGCCCGACGACTCCATCGACCAGACCGCGAGCGACCTCGTCACCTATGCCGCCCGTCTCGTCCGCGCCTCGCGCCAGCACATCCACCGCACTCCCCCCGCCGGCATCCGCGTCCTGTCGCTCGTCGACGAGCACGGCCCCACCGGCATCGGACGACTCGCCGAGCTCGACCGCACCTCCCAGCCGACGATGTCCGGGGCCGTCGCGACGCTCGTCGAGCGCGGCTGGGTCACCAAGGAGCCCGACCCGTCCGACGCCCGCGCCACGAGGGTCACCCTCACCGACGCCGGACGCCGCGCGCTCGCGGTCGTCCGCGAGCGCAGCGCCACCACCGTCTCCCGGGTCATCCGGGAGCACCCCACCCTGACCCCCGAGGACCTCGCGACCGCCGTCACGGTGCTGCGCGCGGTGCTGGAGGCCAGCTCGTCCCAGCAGGAAGGTCAGCAGTGACAACCCCCGCAGTACCCGCCGAGACCACCCCGTCGATGTGGAAGCAGCCGCGCGCCGTGTGGGCCGTCGCCTTCGCGTGCGTCATCGCCTTCATGGGCATCGGTCTCGTCGACCCGATCCTCAAGCCGATCGCCGACGAGCTCGGCGCCACCCCGAGCGAGACCTCGCTCCTCTTCACCAGCTACATGGCGATCATGGGCGTGGCGATGCTCGTCGCCGGCTTCATCTCCTCGCGCATCGGCGCCAAGCGCACCCTCATCGCCGGCCTGACCCTGATCATCGTCTTCTCCGCGCTCGCCGGGATGTCCGACAGCATCGGGGCGATCGTCGGCTTCCGCGCCGGCTGGGGCCTGGGCAACGCGCTCTTCGTCGCCACGGCCCTGTCGACGATCGTCGTCGCCTCCGCCGGAAGTGTCGGCCAGGCGGTGATCTTCTTCGAGGCCGCCCTGGGCCTGGGCATCGCCGTCGGCCCGATCGTCGGCGGTCAGCTCGGCTCGATCTCCTGGCGGGCCCCATTCTTCGGGGTCGCGGTCCTCATGGTCGGGGCCGTGGTCGTCACCTCCTTCCTCCTGCCGCCCACTCCACCGTCGGGCCACAGGACCTCGCTCGCCGCGCCGCTCAGGGCGCTGCGTCACCCGGGTCTGCTCACCGTCGCCCTCACCGCGCTCTTCTACAACATGGGCTTCTTCACCCTGCTCGCCTTCACCCCCTTCCCCCTCGACATGACCGCCTCGCAGGTGGGGTGGGTCTTCTTCGGCTGGGGCGTGCTCCTCGCCATCACCTCGGTCAAGACCGCCCCGTGGTTGCAGCGCCGCTTCGGCACCATCCCGTCGATCATCGGCGCGCTCACCCTCTTTGGCCTCGACCTGGCAATGATGGCGGTCCTTGTCGACTCCAAGGCCGCCCTCGTCGTCGGTGTCGTCCTCGCCGGCGCCTTCCTCGGCGTCAACAACACCCTCATCACCGAGGCGGTCATGGGCTCGGCTCCGGTCGACCGGCCGATCGCATCGTCCGCGTACTCCTTCGTCCGCTTCTCCGGTGGCGCCGTCGCCCCCTGGGCCGCGGGTCGCCTCGGGGAGGAGGTCGGCATGAGCGCCCCCTACTGGATGGCGACGATGGCGGTCCTCGTCGGCGTCGCGATCTTCGCCTATGGCTCCCGCTACCTGCGCGGCGAGCAGACGCCCGCTGCGCACAGCCCGGCCGAAGGGGAGGCCGTCCTCGTCGGCGACGCGGACTGAGCGGCCCTTCGAGACGGTCGCTTCGCGACCTCCTCAGGGATCGGGGAGGGCATCTACCCCAGGTCGAGGAACATCACGTGCAGTCCCACGGGACCGTGCTCCGGGTGGTCGAAGGCCCCGGGCACGGTCCCGATGACCTCGAAGCCCAGTGACTGCCAGAGACCCACAGCGCGCTCGTTGGTCTCGACGACGGCGTTGAACTGGATGCCGGCGTAACCCTGCTCGCGCGCCCACCCGATGACGTGCTCGCCGAGTGCTCGTCCCACGCCCCGCACACCGGCGTCCGGGTCGACCATGAAGGACGCGGTGGCGATGTGCGACCCGCGGCCGGGCCGGTTGGGCCCCATCTTCGCCGAGCCGATGACCCGGTCACCCGACTCGGCGACGACGGTCCGGCCGGGCGCCGTCTCCATCCACAACGCGTGCGCCTGGGGGGACGTGAGCCCCTCCGGGTAGGCGTAGGTCCGCCCGTCGTCGACGATGCGGGCCCAGAAGGGGAAGATCTGCGACCAGTCCTCGTGGGTGGCCGCGCGGATCGTCAGGTCGCTGCTCACCGGGTCAGCATCGCACCCGGGAGCGTGGCAGGCTTCGCGGGTATCGCAACGACGCGACGACGGAAGGTGACCATGACCCAGCCCGCACTCCCTTCGTACTCCTCCGGCACCTCGGACGCACCCCTGCTCGGCGACACGATCGGGGGCAACCTCGAGCGGACCGTGGCGACCCACGGTGACCGCGAGGCGCTCGTGGACGTGCCGAGCGGCCGCAGATGGACCTATCGCGAGCTGCTCACGGACGTCGACGCCGTGGCGCGTGGCCTCATGGCGAAGGGGGTGTCCGCCGGCGACCGGGTCGGCACCTGGTCACCCAACTGCGCCGAGTGGACGATCCTGCAGTATGCGACGGCGCGGGTCGGTGCCGTGCTCGTCAACATCAACCCGGCCTACCGCTCGCACGAGCTGACCTACGTCGCGCAGCAGTCCGGCCTGCGGATGCTCGTGAGCGCCCAGCAGCACAAGACCTCCGACTACCGGGCGATGGTCGAGGAGGTGCGGGGTCAGCTGCCCGACCTGCGAGACGTGGTCTACATCGGCGACCCCTCCTGGGCGGAACTCGTCGCCGGCGGAGCCTCGGTCACCGAGGACCAGCTCGCCGAGCGCGGCGCCGGTCTCACCCCCGATGACCCGATCAACATCCAGTACACCTCGGGCACGACCGGCTTCCCCAAGGGCGCCACCCTCAGCCACCACAACATCCTCAACAACGGCTACTTCGTCGGCGAGCTGATCCGCTATACCGAGGCCGACCGGATCTGCATCCCCGTGCCCTTCTACCACTGTTTCGGCATGGTCATGGGCAACCTGGCGGCCACTTCGCACGGGGCGTGCATGGTCATCCCGGCACCCTCCTTCGAGCCGGCGGCCACCCTCCGGGCGGTCGTCGACGAGCGGTGCACCTCGCTCTACGGCGTGCCGACGATGTTCATCGCCGAGCTCGGGCTCCGGGACTTTGCGGACTACGACCTGTCGAGCCTGCGCACCGGGATCATGGCCGGGTCGACCTGCCCGGTCGAGGTGATGAAGCGCGTCGTCGCCGAGATGAACATGGCGGAGGTCGCCATCAGCTACGGCATGACGGAGACCTCCCCCGTCTCGACGATGACCCACACCGACGACGACCTGGCCCGCCGCACGGAGACGGTGGGCCGGTCGATGCCGCACATCGAGTCCAAGGTCGTCGACCCGGTGACCGGTGTGACCCTGCCGCGTGGTGAGACCGGCGAGCTGTGCACGCGCGGCTACAGCGT
Organism: Janibacter hoylei PVAS-1; assembly: GCF_004025845.1. Lineage (NCBI taxonomy): Bacteria > Bacillati > Actinomycetota > Actinomycetes > Micrococcales > Intrasporangiaceae > Janibacter > Janibacter hoylei. Next base: position 186,118 of record NZ_PIPF01000007.1, on the reverse strand, counting down.
GATGCTCGGCTACTGGCAGCAGCCGGACAAGACCGCCGAGGCGATCGACGACGCCCGGTGGATGCACACCGGAGACCTGGCGACGATGGACGAGCACGGCTACGTCGAGATCGTCGGTCGGATCAAGGACCTCGTCATCCGGGGCGGCGAAAACATCTATCCCCGCGAGGTCGAGGAGTTCCTCTACACGCACCCGTCGATCGCCGACGTGCAGGTCATCGGCGTGCCCGACGAGCGCTACGGCGAGGAGCTCATGGCGTGGGTCGTGCTCAGGGAGGGCGTCGCTTCGCTCACCGTGGACGACGTGCGCGAGTTCGCCGCCGACAAGCTCGCCCACTACAAGATCCCGCGGTACGTCCACGTGACCGATGCCTTCCCGATGACGGTGACGGGCAAGGTCCGCAAGGTCGAGATGCGGGAGCAGGCGGGCGAGATCCTGCGCGCCGACTGAGCCGGACGCACGAAGGGTGGTACCCCGGAGACCGGGGGTACCACCCTTCGTCATGTGGTGCGGTGAGTCAGACCTGCCGGTCGCCCGTCGACGACTGCTCGGACGGGGCCTGCGCCTTGTCCGATGCACAGCTTGACCAGGAGGTTGGCGAGGAGCGCACCGACGAAGAAGACGATCCCGGCGCCGATGAGGTTGGGGCGGAAGCCGAGGACCCCGTCGACCATGCCGTGGATCGGGGTGAGCACCGGCTCAGGCCGAGGAGCTGCAGGATCTCGACGGCCTCCTCGGCTGGCTAGGCTGCAGCCATGAAGCACAGAGGTCGGCTGCACCAGCGGGTCGTGGAGTCACCTCCGCCGGGATGGTGACCATGCGCTGCCCCCACTACGACGCCGGGGAGTGCCGATCGTGCACCCTCATGGGCACGCCCTACGAGCAACAGCTGGCCGACCTCGACGCCCACGTGCGCGAGGTCCTCGCCGACGTCGTCCCGCACGATGTCTGGGACGCCCCCGTCGCCGGCCCCGAGTCCGCCTTCCGCAACAAGGCCAAGCTCGTCGTGGGCGGGACGAAGGGAGCACCCACCTTCGGCATCCTCGACGCCGACCGCCGGGGAGTCTCGCTGCCGGAGTGCGGGCTCTACGAGCCCCGGCTCGCCGCAGCCCTCGACGGTCTGCTGCCGGCCGTCGCCGAGCTCGGGCTGACCCCCTTCGACGTCCCGGGACGTCAGGGCGAGCTCAAGCACCTCATCGTCACCGGCTCGCCCGATGGGGAGCTCATGGCGCGCTTCGTGCTCCGCTCCCCCGGGCAGATGGGTCGGGTCGAGCGCGGGCTCGACCTCCTGCGCAAGGCCGCCCCCGGCCTGCGGGTGGTGTCGGTCAACCTGCAGCCGGAGCACAAGGCGGTCCTCGAAGGCGAGGAGGAGGTCGTGCTCACCCCGGCCGACACCCTGCCGATGCGCGTCGGCGAGATCGTCTTCCACCTGCGGCCGCGCAGCTTCTTCCAGACCAACACGACGGTGACGACCGCGCTCTACGGGCAGGCCCGTGACTGGGTCGGGCAGATCGACCCCGGCAGCGTGCTCGACCTCTACTGCGGTGTGGGTGGCTTCGCGCTCAACGCTGCCCTGGCGCCAGGTCGTCAGCGGCGCGTCGCGGGTATCGAGGTCGCCCCCGATGCGGTGCTCAGCGCGCGCCGGTCGGCGGGCGAGCTCGGCCTCGACGTCGACTTCACGGTGGGGGACGCGAGCGCCCTCGACGCGCTCGACCACGACCTCGTCGTCGTCAACCCGCCGCGTCGCGGAATCGGGCCGGACCTGTGCGGCGCCATCGAGGCCACCCGACCGGACCACGTCATCTACTCCAGCTGCAATGCCACGAGCCTCGCCGGTGACCTGGCAGCGCTCCCGGGCTACACGGTGCGGCAGGCACGCGTCTTCGACATGTTTCCCCAGACGCGCCACCACGAGGTCCTCGTCCTGCTCGAGCGCGCCTGAGCGGGCTCAGGGGCTCGTGCCGATGATCGCGACGAGGCCGAGGATGAAGACGACGTAGCCGACGACGAGCAGCACGATGAAGCCGAGGAGCGCTGTGCCCACGATGCCGACGAGGCGCCCGATGACCGCGTGGTCCCGGTTGGTCCACCCCATCTCCGGGTGGGCGTCGATCTCCTCAAGGGCCTTCGAGCCCATGATCCAGCCGATGATGCCCAGACCAGGGACCATGGTGAGGCCGATGATGCTCAGCACCAGGGACGTGGTCGCGTTGCCGTGCGATCGCGGCATCGGCGGGTACGAAGGGGGTGGCAGCTGGGGCGTCGTCATGGTGCCTCCACCGTAGGGGCCCGCGACCGTCCCGACCACGGGGAGGTCTCCCCTTCGTCCCGCGTCGTGATGCGGCCGGAGGGCCGGCTCGGGTCTAGGGTCGTGACCGCGGTCACCCCGCACCACCCGTCGACAGGACAGCAGATGCGCGCACTGGTCAAACCCCGCCGAGGCCCAGGCCTCGAGCTGACCGACCTCCCCGAGCCCCACGCCGGCGACGACGAGGTCCGCGTCCGGGTCCTGCGTGCCGGCCTGTGCGGGACCGACCTGCACCTGCACGGCTGGGACGACTGGGCCGCCGGTGCGGTGCCGAGCACGCCCCAGATCATCGGTCACGAGTTCTACGGCGAGGTCGACGAGGTCGGTCGCAACGTGACGAGCGTGCGGGTCGGCGACCGGGTCTCCGGCGAGGGCCACATCGTCTGCGGCACCTGTCGCAACTGCCGCGCGGGGCGTCGCCACCTGTGCATCAACACCATCGGTGTCGGCGTCAACCGTGACGGCGCCTTCGCCGACCACGTCGTCATCCCGGCGACCAATGTCTGGGTCCACCACGACGACATCGACCCCGACCTCGGGGCGGTCTTCGACCCGCTCGGCAACGCCGTCCACACGACCCTCTCCTTCCCCCTGGCCGGGGAGGACGTCGTCGTCACCGGTGCCGGCCCCATCGGCGTCATGGCCGTGGCGATCGCCCGGCACGTCGGGGCGCGACACATCGCCGTCACCGACCTGTCCGATGCCCGCCTCGAGCTCGCGAAGGGAGCAGGCGCAGACCTGCTCGTCAACGCCGCCCGCTCCGACCTCGGCCAGGCCATGCGAGAGCTCGGCATGAAGGAGGGATTCGACGTCGGTCTCGAGATGTCGGGTGCCCCACCGGCGGTCGCTGACATGATCGACCACCTCAACCACGGCGGGCGGATCGCGATGCTCGGCCTGCCCAAGGACGCCTACCCCGTCGACTGGGGCAAGGTCATCACGCACATGATCACCATCAAGGGGATCTACGGCCGGGAGATGTACGACACCTGGTACACGATGAGCTCGATGCTCTCGACGTCACCGGTGCTGCGGGAGGCCATCTCCTCCGTCATCACCCACCGCTTCCCCGCGGAGCAGTGGGAGGAAGCCTTCGCCACGGCCGCCTCGGGAGAGTGCGGCAAGGTCATCATGGACTGGAGCTGAGCATGTACACGATCAAGGACGACCTGACCGCCACCCTGCAGGAGATCCGTGACGCGGGTCTGTGGAAGGACGAGCGCCGGCTGACGAGCGCCCAGCAGGCGCACATCACGACGACCACCGCCGAGGCGATCAACTTCTGCGCCAACAACTACCTCGGGCTGGCGGACCACCCGCAGGTGCGGGCGGCGGCCGCGGCCTCGCTCGACGAGTGGGGCTTCGGCATGGCGAGCGTCCGCTTCATCTGCGGCACCCAGGAGCTGCACACGCGTCTCGAGGCGGCGCTGTCCGACTGGTTCGGGACGGAGGACACGATCCTCTACTCGAGCTGCTTCGACGCCAACGGCGGCGTCTTCGAGGTCCTCTTCGGCGCCGAGGACGCGATCATCTCCGATGCCCTCAACCACGCCTCCCTCATCGACGGGATCCGGCTGAGCAAGGCCGCCCGCTACCGCTACGCCAATGCGGACATGGACGACCTGCGCGCCCAGCTCGAGGCGGCGAAGGGAGCCCGCCGCACCGTCATCGTCACCGACGGCGTCTTCTCGATGGACGGCTACCTCGCCCCGCTGGAGCAGATCTGCGACCTGGCCGACGAGTACGGCGCGATGGTCCTCGTCGACGACTCCCACGCCGTGGGCTTCGTCGGTGAGGGTGGTGGCGGCACCCCCGAGGCCTGTGGCGTCGCCGACCGCGTCGACCTGCTGACCGGCACGCTCGGCAAGGCCCTGGGTGGGGCGAGCGGTGGGTACGTCAGCGGGCCCGCCGAGGTCATCGCACTGCTGCGTCAGCGCTCGCGGCCCTACCTGTTTTCCAATGCCGTGGCCCCGGTCGTGGCGGCCGGCTCGCTGACCGCCATCGAGATCGCGCGGGGGTCGGACGAGGCGCGGGCGACGCTGCGGCGCAACACGCTCATGTTTCGCGAGCTGATGACCGAGGCGGGCTTCGACCTGCTGCCCGGCGACCACCCGATCACGCCGGTGATGTTTCCCGGCGAGGACGGCGCCCGGCAGGCGGCGCAGATCGCCGACGCCATGCTCGGGCACGGCGTCTACGTCATCGCCTTCTCCTACCCCGTCGTGCCGCAGGGCCAGGCGCGCATCCGGGTGCAGCTGTCGGCCGCCCACAGCGAGGAGGACGTGCGCACGTGCGTGCGGGCCTTCGTCGCGGCCCGTGACGAGGTGCTCGGCGCAGCGGACTGACGCCTCACTCGAAGGGCGTCGGGTCGCCTGCCCCGTGGCGGGCGACCTCGGCCTCCCCGGACGAGAGGTCGACGACGGTGGTCGGCTCGGTGCTCACCTCGCCGGCGTCGATGACGATGTCGACCTGGTGGTCGAGAGCCTCCTTGACGTCCCACCCGAAGGTCGGCGTCTGGGTCTCCCCCGGCAGGAGGAGCGTCGAGATGAGCATCGGGTCGCCGAGCCCGGCGAGCAGAGCCTGCGACAGCGGGTGGTCGGGGATGCGCACTCCGACGGTCTTCTTCTTGGGGTGCAGCAGCCGCTTGGGCACGTCCTTCGTCGCCGGGAGGATGAAGGTGTAGGGCCCCGGTGTCGCGGACTTCACCGCGCGGAAGACGGCGTTGTCGACGTGGACGAGCTGCCCGAGCTGCGCGAAGTCGGCGCACAACAGCGTGTAGTGGTGCTTGTCGTCGAGCCGGCGGATGTCTCGGATGCGGTCCTTGACGGCCTGGTCGTCGAGCCGGCCTCCGAGGGCGTAGCCCGAGTCGGTGGGGAAGGCGACGAGGGCACCCTCGCGGATCCGCTCGACCACCTGGGCGACCGTGCGGGGCTGGGGGTTGTCGGGGTGGACTTCGACGAAGGTGGCCATGGGTCCACCGTAGGCCCACCGGGCCTCCGTGCGCCCGGACGGCCTCAGGGCTGGTGCGTCTCGTCGGCGAGCTCGCGGGCGAGGGAGGCCGCGAGGGACTTGGCGGTGCGCCCGACCCCGATGAGGGTGGCCGAGGCGGGCCCGGTCCAGTCGCCGTAGCCGACGAAGCAGACCCGGCGATCCTTCGTCGACCGGTTGTCCACGACCTCCGGGTAGCCGTCGGAGGTCCGCAGCCGCAGGGAGCGCAGGTGCCGCAGGGCCGGCCGGTACCCGGTGCACCAGATGATCGCGTCGAGGTCGAGGAGCTCCCTCCCGATGACGGCGCCCGACGGGACGATGCGGTCGAACATCGCCCGGACCCGCAGGGCCCCCTGGGCCCGGGCCTCCCGGACCCGGGGAAGGGCGACGATCTCCCCGATGATCGCCTCGGTCTGGGCGCGGGCATCGCCGGCCGCCTGCAGTCGCGCGGTGGCCCGGTCGAAGAGGTGCCGACCGTCGACGTCGTCGGGCAGGAAACGCAGCCGTCGGGCCGACACCAGCGACACCCGTTCGGCGACGTCGACGAGGTCGGCGGTGATCTGCACGCCCGAGTTGCCGCCCCCGACGACCGCGACCCGCTGCCCGGCGAAGTCGTCGGGACCCCGGTAGTGGGCGCTGTGCAGCTGGGTCCCGGCGAAGTCGGTCCGCCCCTCGACGGTCGGGACGAAGGGGGCCGCCCACGTGCCTGTGGCACTGACGACGTACCGGGTCCGGATCTGCCCGACGTCGGTGAGCACGGTCAGCCCGTCGTCGTCGGCGATCACGTCGCTCACGACGACCGGACGCTGCACGTCGAGGTCGTAACGCTCTTCGTAGGCCCGCAGGTAAGCCAGCACGTGCTCCACCGGGGGGAAGGCGTCCGGGTGCGGCGGCATCGGCCAGCCCGGCAGCGAGGAGTAGGCCGACGGCGAGAAGAGTCGCAGCGAGGGCCAGGTGCTCTGCCAGGCACCGCCCGGCTCGTCCTGCGCGTCGAGGACGACGTGGTCGACTCCGGCGCGACGCAGGTGGTAGGCCGTGGCGAGACCCGCCTGTCCCCCACCGATGACGACCACCTCGACATCACCGAGCATGTGACCTCAGGCGTCCTCGGCGGTCATCTCGACCGGCGTGCCGATCTGGACGGTGCGGGAGACGGTGCACAGGCGATCACGGGACTGGGCCACGGACCGCGGGAAGGCCGCGCGTGCGGCGTCGCCCCCTTCGCCCTCCGGGAAGCCGAGCCGGAAGGTCACCTCGAGGTCGGTCATGTGGTTGCCCTGCTCGGGTGAGGAGGCCTTGGTGCCCTCGGCAACGACGACGAAGCTCTCCGGCTCGGCCCGGCGGGAGGTGATGTGGTCGACGTCCACGGAGCTGCAGCCGGCGAGCGCGGCGAGCAGCAGCTCGACGGGGGTGAAGTCGTCGGTGGTGCCGTCACCGATGGTGATCGTGCCGCCCCGGGCATTGCGCAGCTCGTATCGGCCGAGTTCCAGCCGCGTCAGCTCGACACTGCGGTGGCCCTGGCCGGTACCCCCCGTGGTCTCGTCGCTCGTCATCCCAACCTCCGCATGTCGTCGTGGTGCGGCCGGATGGGCCGCGTGCCGATCCTCGCAGACATCGCCGCACTAGGCTGCACGCATGCCAGCCACCCGCTCCGGCCGCCTCGTCCTGCTGCGCCACGGTGAGACGGAGTGGAGCCGCGACGGGCTGCACACGGGCCTCACCGACCTGCCGCTCACCGACCACGGGAGGGCGCAAGCCGCGGAGGCCGGCGAGCGGCTGCGCGCCCACGGCGTCGAACCCGCTCTCGTCCTCTGCTCCGACCTGCGGCGTGCCGCCGACACGGCCAAGCTGGCCGGTCTGCGGGCGCAGACCGACGTCGACCTGCGCGAGTGGGACTACGGCGGGTACGAAGGGAGGTCGACCGCCGAGATCCGCGAGGAGACGGGCACGGCGTGGGACGTCTTCCGGGACGGTGTCGTGCCGGGTCCGACGCCCGGTGAGACGGTCGAGGAGGTCGCGGCACGTGCCTCCCGGGTGCTGCGACGGGTCACGCCGACGCTGGCTGACGGTGACGTCGTCCTCGTCGGGCACGGGCACACCTCACGAGTGCTCGCGACGGTCTGGCTGCGCACCACTCCACGACTCGCGGCGGGTCTCACTCTCGATGCCGCCCACCTGGCTGTGCTGGGCCACCACCGCGAGGACCCCTGCATCATCAGCTGGAACTGCTGACGGCAGCGCCGACTCAGGGCAGCGGCCAGGTGTGCACCGGCTCGTTGGTGTGCATGTGCTGCCCGTAGAGCCGGGTCATCTCGGCCAGCGCCGCTGACCGGTCCAGCCCGCCCTCCTCGAGACGGGCGACGCACTCGGTCTGCCAGACCGCGCCGTTGACCCCGCTGGTGCACCGCCCCTCGATGACGCCGAGGTACCGGCTGATGACCGCATCCGAGACGCCCCAGTTCTGCAGCCCGCGGCGGGCCAGCGGCAGCAGGTGGCGCACGGTGAGCTCGTCGGCGCCCAGCTCGCCGTGGCCGGGCCAGTAGAGGCGGGCACGGAGTCCGTCACGGGCCGCGGCCTCGAAGTTGGCCTGGGCGGCGGGGAAGGACATCTGAGTCCAGATCGGCCGGTCCTCGCGGGCGAGCATCCGCACGGAGCCGTAGTAGAAGGCCGCATTGGCCAGCGTGTCGATGATCGTCGGGCCGGCGGGGAGCACGCGGTTCTCGACGCGGACGTGCGGTCGCCCCGAGCCGGTGTCGTAGATGGGCCGGTTCCACCGGTACACCGTGCCGTTGTGGAGGTTGAGCTCGCCGAGCTCAGGGGTGCCGCCGGCGTCGAGCACGGCCACGGGGTCCTCGTCGGTCGTCTCGGCGAGCAGCGCCGGGAAGTACCGCACGTTTTCCTCGAAGAGGTCGAAGATCGAGGTGATCCACCGTTCGCCGAAGAAGACGCGCGGGCGCACGCCCTGGTTCTTCAGCTCGATGGGCCTGGTGTCGGTCGCCTGGCTGAAGAGCGCGATCCGGGTCTCGGCGTGCAGGCGCCGCCCGAAGAAGAAGGGTGAGTTCGCCGCGAGCGCGATCTGCGGCGCAGAGATGACCTGGGCGGCGTTCCAGTGGTCGGCGAACTCCCCGGGGCCGACCTGCAGGTGCAGCTGGACCGATGTGCACGCGGACTCGGGCGCGATGGAGTCGGCGAAGGTGTGCAGCCGCTCCCCCGTCGGGCCCTCGATGTCGAGGACGATGTCCTCGCCGCGGGCGACGAAGATCGAGTCGTTGAGCGCCGTGTACCGGTTGTTGTCGCTGATCCACTCGCCCTGGAAGTGCTCGGGACGGATCGTCGGCAGGATGCCGATGGCGACGATCCGTGCGTCGGCCTCCTCCGCCTTGGCCTCGGCCCGGTTGAGCGACTCGCGCAGGCTCTCCTCGAGCTGCAGGGCGGAGTCCCCAGGCAGGGGCCGCGGTGCGACGTTGAGCTCGATGTTGAACTGCGCGAGCTCGGTCTGGTACTCGGGGTCGGCGATGGCCTCGAGCACCTCGTCGTTGACGAAGGCGGGCTGCTGGTCCTCGTCGATGAGGTTGAGCTCGATCTCCAGGCCGGTCAGCGGGACCTCGTCGTCGAAGGCCCGCTCGGCGAGCATCCGCTCGAAGACATCGAGGTCCTGGCGGACCTTTTCGCGGTAGCGCTGGCGCTCTTCGCGGGTGTAGCTCTGCGCGGCGACGTCCTTGCCCATGGCCCCTGCCTCTCACCGGTGCTGCTCCTGCCGGTGAATCTACCCACGACCGCACCCGACGGCGAGGATCCGACCACGGGCTGATGCATCGGCGCCCGGCACCTGCCTTCGCTCGGCCCGTGAACCTCCCTGCGGCTCCCGACGACGCCGGCAGCCGGCTCGAGCGGCTGTGCTCCTGGCCGGCCGCCCACGTCGAGCTCGTGGACCTCGCGCTCGCGGCGCTGCTGTGGCTGCTCACCGCCGCCGCGTACCTCGTCTCGTACGCGGGACTGCCGATGGGCGCCCTCGAGATGCTCGCCCTCTTCGGCGTGGCGACCCTCCAGGCGGTGCCGCTCGCCTGGCGGCGCACGCGCGGCGGGCCGTCCTGGGCGCTCGTCGTCCTCGGGCACCTGGCGCAGCTGCTCGTCGAGGGCCGCGACCGTGGCGTCGGCCGCGGCGCTCGCTGCCGACTGATCCGTGGACCGGGGTTGGGGCTGCGCAGGGGGCAGCCCCACCACCTTCGTCCCCGCCCCGCCCCGGCGAAGGGGGTGTCGCGCCGCCGCGTTGTCGGTGGCGCCTCATAGCGTGGTGCTCATGAAGCTGATCCACACCTCCGACTGGCACCTGGGCCGCGCCTTCCACGGCGTGGGCCTGCTCGGTGCACAGGCGGACTACGTGGACCATCTCGTGGAGACCGTCCGCGAGGAGTCGGTCGAGGCGGTGCTCGTCTCGGGCGATGTCTACGACCGGGCACTCCCGCCGCCCGATGCGGTGCAGCTGCTGTCCGAGGCCCTCACCCGGCTCATCGACGCCGGTGCGACCGTCGTCCTGTCCAGCGGCAACCACGACTCAGCCATCCGGCTCGGCTTCGCCTCGGGGTTGCTCGAGCGCTCGGGGCTGCACATCCGCTCCGACGTCGCCGACGTCGGCCGCCCGGTACTCGTCGGCGACACCGCCGTCTACCCGCTCCCCTACCTCGAGCCGACCGCGACGTCGGTCACCGAGTCGCTCGCGGTCGGCGAGCGGACCCACACCGCGGTGCTCGGGGCCGCGATGGAGCGGGTCCGCGCGGACGCTGCCGGGCGTGGCCCGAGCACGGTGGTCATGGCGCACTGCTTCGCCAGCGGGGGCGCCGCGAGTGACTCCGAGCGCGACATCACGACCGGTGGCGTCGCCATGGTGCCGGCAGACACCTTCGACGGGGTCGCCTACGGTGCCCTCGGCCACCTCCACCGGCCCCAGCAGGTCGCCGACCACGTGCGCTACAGCGGCTCACCGGTGGCGATGTCCTTCAGCGAGACCGGGCACACCAAGGGTTCGCTCCTCGTCGAGATCGACCCGCAGGGTGGCGTGTCGGTGGAGCAGGTGGCCGCACCCGTGCAGCGGGAGCTGGCCGTCGTCCGCGGTGACCTCGACGAGGTGCTCGCCAGCCAGCAGCACGCCTCCGCCGAGCGGGCCTGGGTGCAGGTCGTCCTCACCGACCCGGTCCGCCCCGTCGGCGCGCTGGAGCGACTGCGCCGGCGCTTCCCCCACCTGCTGCAGCTGACCTTCGAGCCCCGCGGTCAGGTCGTCCCGGTGCGCTCCTACACGGCTCGTCTGCAGCACCGCGAGCCGCTTGACGTGTGCTGCGACTTCGTCGCCGACGTCCGCCACGGTGTCCCGGCCGACGAGGCCGAGCGGCACGTCCTCGCCGCTGCCCTGGAGGCGGGCCGCCGCGACCGCGACCGGGCGGAGGAGTACGCGGCCCCGCGCCGGCGGCGTCGAGGCGTGGCATGAGGATCCACCGGCTGCGGGCGACGGCCTTCGGTCCCTTCGCCGACTCGATCGATCTCGACTTCGAGGCCGTGGGCGCCAGTGGCCTCTTCCTCATCCACGGGCCCACCGGCTCCGGCAAGACCAGCCTGCTCGACGCCATCTGCTTCGCCCTCTACGCCGGTGTGCCCGGCGAGCGACGGGGCCCGTCGCTGCGCAGCCAGCACGCCCCGATCGAGCTGCGCACCGAGGTCGAGCTGGAGATCACGGTCGCTGGTCGGCGACTGCGCGTCGTGCGGCACCCCGCGCACGAGCGCCCCAAGCGACGCGGCACGGGCACCACGACCGACCCGGCCGGGGTGCGCCTCGAAGAGCTGGAGGGCACGACGTGGCGGACCCTGAGCACGCGCATCGACGAGAGCGCCCAGCTGCTCGACGACCTGCTCGGCATGGGGCTCGAGCAGTTCCGGCGGGTCGTCATGCTGCCCCAGGGGGACTTCGCGGCCTTCCTCCGCGCCACCGACGAGGAGCGTCGCGAGGTCCTCGAGCGGCTCTTCGACATCTCCGACTACGCCGCTGTCGAGGAAGAGCTGGTCCAGCGACGTCAAGCCGGCGACGGGGTGATCAAGGCCGCCCGGGCACGTCTGGACACCCATCTGGCACACCTGGTCGACGTGCTCTCGGCCGCCGATGCCGACCTGCCCGAGCCGGAGATGCCCTGGTCCGAGCTGGCGCTGGAGTCGCTGCCGACGGCCCTCGATGCGGTGTCGGCCGCCCTCGACGAGCGCTCGGCGGAGGCGCTGACCCGTCTCGACGCCGCCGACCGCGCTGCGGTCTCGACCCGGGACCGGCTCGACGAGGCCCGGCACACGGCGGCGCTGCGGCGACGGGGCGAGGCGGCCCGGTCGCAGCTGGACGGTCTCGAGGCGGTCGGTGACGTCCACGACGAGCGGCGGGTCGCTCTCGCCCGAGCGCGAGCAGCTCTGGCCGTGCTGCCACACGTCGAGGAGGTCGCCCGGGCCGAGGTGGCGTCGCGCACGGCGCAGGAGGCCCGTGCTGCGGTGGAGCTCAGCCTGACTGACGTGCTGGCCGGGCGCGACGTCGATGCGGTACGGGCTGGTCTGGTCATCGGCACCGAGCCCCTCGCTCGAGCCGGCACCCAGGTGGGTCACCTGCGCAGGGTGTGGGCCAGCGGCCCGGTCCTCGACCAGCGGATCGAGGCCGTGACCGCGCGGTGTGCGCGCGCGGCAGAGGCCGTGGCAGCCGTGCAGCAGCAGGCCGAGTCGGACGCTGCGGCACTCGAGCGGATCCACGGGGCGCGTCGTCGGTCGGCACTCGTCGAGCCGGAGATCGCACGTCTCGACGAGCTGAGGCGGAGCCGGCAGCTCGCTGGCCGGCTCGAGGAGGAGCTGCGCGCCGCCACGGACACGGCCCAGGCCGCACGGGAGCGTGCCCAGGACCTGCGGGGAGCCGTCCAGGCGCTCGTGGCAGCACGGCTGGACAACATGGCCGGTGAGCTCGCGGGACTGCTCACCGACGGAGACCCGTGCGCTGTCTGCGGGTCGTGCGAGCACCCGGCTCCCGCATCCGCCGCCAGAGTCGTGACTCCGGAGGAGATCGAGGAGGCCCAGTCACTGGCCGACGAGGCAGAGGCCTCCCACGAGCTCGCGCGCGGACGGCGCGAGCAGCTGGGCTCCCGCCTCGACGCCGCCCGCACCGAGGTCGTCCGGCTGGCGACGGCGGGCGACCCCGGTGTCGTCCCGCACGACCTCGATGCGGCGGCAGAGATCCGGGTCCGTGACGAGCTCGCGGCCGAGGCCGCAGCCCTGTCCACCGAGCTGTCGGCCGCGGCCGATGTGGAGCAACGGATCGCGCAGAGCACCGAGGATCTGGCCACCACGCGCCAGACCCTCGTCGAGCACGAGAGCGAGCTGGCCTCGCTGCGGGCGCGACGTCAGGAGCTCGTCGACGAGATCGACGAGCTGCTCGAGGCCCTGGCCAGTGATCTGCGCGAGCACGCCCGGGTCTGTGTCTGCGCCCCGGACGAGGAGGCTGGCCCGCTGCCCGCCGAGCCGGATCTCCAGCGGTCCGCCGACCTCGGCACCGTCAGCTCCAGCATCTCTGGCCTCGTCGACCGGGTCGAGGCGACCCAGGAGCGGCACCGACGCGTCGAGCAGGGCGTCGAGGCGCTGGCGGTCGCCGATCGCGACGTGGCCCGGTCCACGCAGCTCCTCGAGGCTGCCGGCGAACGGCTCGCCGACGCCCTGCAGGAGCACGACGTCGCCGGTGCCGACGAGGCGCGGGCCTCGGCGCTGCCCACCCACCGGCTCGCTGCCCTCGCCGAGCAGGTCGACACGCACGAGCGGCAGTTGGCCGCCTGCCGCGCCACGCTCGACGACGACGAGGTCCGCGGTGCCTTGCAGACCGACGAGGTCGATCTCGCCGAGATGGAGCAAGCGGCCCGGGCTGCTCGAGTGCACGCCGACGAGACGCGACGTCGGCAGGCCACCTCAGGGGCGGTGCATCAGCAGGTCACGCGAGTCGCCCGACTCGTCGTCGACGAGTGCAGCGTGCTCGGTCCCGCGGTGGACGAGGCCGCGCTCGTGCGGCGCGTGGCCGACCTCGTCACCGGGACGAGCAGCGACAACGACAAGCGGATGCGTCTGAGCACCTATGTGCTCGCGGCGCGGCTCGAGCGGATCGTCGAGCTGGCCAATGCCCGGCTGACCGCCATGGCGGACGGCCGCTACGAGCTCGCCCACGACGACTCCTCCGCCAGGGGCCAGCGTCGCGGTGGTCTGGGCCTGCTCGTGCGCGACCTGTGGACGGGGCAGGACCGTCACCCCGCGACCCTCTCCGGCGGGGAGTCCTTCACGACTTCCCTCGCCCTGGCTCTCGGTCTGGCCGACACGATCCGGGAAGAGTCCGGCGGGGTCGAGCTCGGCACACTCTTCGTCGACGAAGGTTTCGGCAGCCTCGACCAGGACAGCCTCGAGCAGGTGCTCGACGTCCTCGACGGGCTCCGGGACGGCGGCCGCTGCGTGGGCGTCGTCAGCCACGTCAGCGAGATGCGTTCTCGCATCCCCACCCAGGTGCGGGTCGACAAGACCCAGCACGGCTCGACCGTCGGCGTGACCGGGGTCCTCGGCGTCGCCTGACCCGGCCACCACCCCCCTTCGCGCATTTCCCTAGGGAAATACGCACCCCACCCCGCATTTCCCTAGGGAAATGCGAACCCCCTTGCGCATCTGCCCAGGGAGATGCGCAAGGGGGCTCGGGTGGAGGGGTCAGTCCTCGAAGGCCTCGGGCGAGGGGCAGGAGCAGACGAGGTTGCGGTCGCCGTAGGCGCCGTCGATGCGCGAGACCGGCGGCCAGTACTTGTCTGCCGCGTCGACGCCCACGGGGAAGACCGCCGTGGAGCGGTCATAGGAGTGGGGCCACTCCCCTGCCAGCTCCGCGGCGGTGTGCGGCGCATTGCGCAGCACCGAGGACTCGACGTCGCCGCTGGCGGCGACCGCGTCGATCTCCTCGCGGATGGCGATCATCGCGTCGCAGAAACGGTCGATCTCGCCCTTGTCCTCCGACTCGGTCGGCTCGACCATGAGGGTGCCGGCCACCGGGAAGCTCATCGTCGGGGCGTGGAAGCCGTAGTCGATGAGGCGCTTGGCCACGTCGTCGACCGTCACGCCGGTCTCCTTGGTCAGGCCGCGCAGGTCGAGGATGCACTCGTGGGCGACGATGCCGCCGGGGCCGGTGTAGAGCACCGGGTAGTGCTCACCGAGCCGAGCCGCCACGTAGTTGGCGTTGAGGACTGCGATCTGGGTCGCCCGCGCGAGGCCGTCGCCACCCATGAGGCGGACATAGGCCCAGGAGATCGGCAGGATGCCGGCCGAGCCGTAGGGCGCGGCGCTGATCGGACCGACGCCCGTCTCCGGACCGGCAGCAGGTGCCAGCGGGTGGTTGGGCAGGTAGGGAGTCAGGTGCTCGCGGACCGCGACCGGCCCCACGCCGGGGCCGCCGCCGCCGTGCGGGATGCAGAAGGTCTTGTGCAGGTTGAGGTGGCTGACGTCGGCACCGAAGTCGCCGGGCTGGGCGAGCCCGACGAGGGCATTGAGGTTGGCTCCGTCGACGTAGACCTGACCGCCGGCCTCGTGGACGAGCGCGCACAGCTCGCTGATCGTGTCCTCGAAGACGCCATGGGTGCTGGGGTACGTCACCATGATCGCCGCGAGATCGTCACGGTGCTTGTCGACCTTGGCGCGCAGGTCGTCCATGTCGACGTCGCCGCCCTCGGCGGTCTTGACGACGACGACCTGCATGCCGGCCATGACGGCCGACGCGGCGTTGGTGCCGTGGGCGCTGGCCGGGATGAGGCAGATGCGGCGCTCCGACTGGCCGTTGGCCGCGTGGTACGCGCGGATGGCCAGCAGGCCGGCGAGCTCACCCTGCGAGCCGGCATTGGGCTGGAGCGAGACCGAGTGGTACCCGGTGACCTCGCTGAGCCAGGTGCTCAGCTGCCCCACGAGCTGGCGGATCCCCACCGTCTGGTCATCGGGGGCGAAGGGGTGCAGCGACGCGAACTCGGGCCAGGTGATGGCTGCCATCTCGGTGGTGGCGTTGAGCTTCATCGTGCACGAGCCGAGCGGGATCATGCCCCGGTCCAGCGCGAAGTCGCGGTCGGACAGGCGGCGCAGATAGCGCAGCATCGCGGTCTCGCTGCGGTGCTCGTGGAAGACCGGGTGCGTCAGGTACTCGCTCGTGCGCACGAGCTGCTCCGGCCAGGCCGGCGAGACTCGGGGTGCGTGCGAGGCGTCGACCTCGTGCAGGTCGACCTCCCCGGCCTGCGCGCCGAAGGCCGAGGCCACGGCAGCGACCTCGCTGGGGTCGGTCGTCTCGTCGACGGAGACGAGCACGGTGTCGGCGTCTGCCCTCCACACGTTGACCCCGGCACGAAGGGCGGCCGCCACCACGTGGTCGGCGCGGCCGGGCACCGACACGCGCAGCGTGTCGAACCACGGACCTTCGGCGACATCGGCACCGGCGGACCGCAGCCGGTCGGCGAGGCCCACGGCCGTCCCGTGGACCCGCTCGGCGATGGCCCGCAGTCCGTCAGGACCGTGGTAGACGGCGTACATCGACGCCATGACCGCGAGCAGCACCTGCGCGGTGCAGATGTTGCTCGTCGCCTTGTCTCGCCGGATGTGCTGCTCGCGCGTCTGCAGCGCCAAGCGGTAGGCGGGACGGCCGGCGGCGTCGACGGAGACGCCGACGAGTCGACCGGGGAGCGTCCGCTCGAGGCCAGCGCGCACGGACATGTAGCCGGCGTGCGGACCGCCGAAGGCCATCGGGACGCCGAAGCGCTGGGTCGTGCCGACTGCGACGTCGGCGCCCCACTCCCCCGGCGGGGTGAGCAGGGTGAGCGCAAGCAGGTCGGCCGCGGCGGTGACGAGTGCACCCACCTCGTGTGCGGCGTCCGCAAGAGCACGCCAGTCGGTGATCCGACCGTCGGCGCCGGGGTACTGCACGAGGACTCCGAAGACCTCGCGGTCACCGGCCGCAGCGCGCAGCGCGTCGGCGCTGGTCACCGCCGTGAGGTCGGCGATCACGACATCCAGACCAAGGGGCTGGGCGCGGGTGGTGATGACGGCCTGCGTCTGGGGGAAGGTGTTGGCGTCCACGACGAGCACGGCGTCCTTGGCGACCTTGCTCGAGCGACGCATGACGGTCATCGCCTCGGCAGCCGCGGTGGCCTCGTCGAGGAGGGAGGACCCCGACGTCTGCAGACCGGTCAGGTCGGCGACCATCGTCTGGAAGTTGAGGAGGGCCTCGAGACGGCCCTGGCTGATCTCCGGCTGGTACGGCGTGTAGGCGGTGTACCAGGCGGGGTTCTCGAGCACATTGCGCTGGATCACCGACGGGGTGATCGTGCCGTAGTAGCCGAGACCGATCATCGACGTGAGCACCGAGTTCTTCGCCGCGAGGTCTCGCAGCTCCTCGAGGACGGCGAGTTCGCTCGGCGAGGCCTCGATGTCCAGCGAGCGGGTCTGGCGGATGGCCCCGGGCACGGCCGCGTCGCAGAGGGCGTCGAGGCTGGGCTGGCCGAGCAGTCCGAGCATCTGCGTGACATCGGCATCACGCGGGCCGACATGGCGGCCGACGAACTCGGACAGGGGGGACGAGGCGCTCATGAGGCTCCCTTGGACGCAGGTGTGCAATGGTCAGCCTCCCCATCTGTCGCGCACGCTCCAGAGGTGCCTGATCCACGAGGTCCTGGCGCCTGAGAGGTTCCGGGGAGTTTGCCCCTTCGGCGCCCCGCGGTGATCCGCGAGGACTCTCCCCCGTGGGGTGAGCAGCGCGCTCAGGCTATCAGCGTGCCGCCGGTCGTCGCGCTCTAGGCGAGCTTGGCGCGGCGACGGGCGGACAGCTCGTCGCCGGGGATCTCCGTGGGGCCGGAGTCGGCGGCGTCGTCGCCGCCCATGCGCTCGCTCGGGATCTCGAGCAGGGATCCCTCGACCTCACGCCACACGCGACCGACGGCGATGCCGAAGACGCCCTGCCCTCCCTGGACGAGGTCGATGACCTCGTCAGCGGAGGTGCACTCGTAGACGCTCGCGCCGTCGCTCATCAGGGTGATCTGGGCGAGGTCCTCGACCCCGCGCTCGCGCAGGTGCTTGATGGCCACCCGGATCTGCTGGAGGGAGACGCCCGTGTCGAGCAGTCGCTTGACGACCTTGAGGACGAGGATGTCGCGGAAGCCGTAGAGCCGCTGGCTCCCCGAGCCTGCCGCACCTCGCACGGAGGGCTCGACGAGGCCGGTCCGGGCCCAGTAGTCGAGCTGGCGGTACGTGATGCCCGCGGCGCTGCACGCAGCCGGCCCGCGGTAGCCGATGTCCTCGGACAGCTCGGGCAGGTCGTCGTCGAAGAGCACGCCCTGGGCGCGGACCGGGGTCCTGCTCTCGTCACTCGTGGCGTCCACTGCGCCCTCCCACCTAGCCGTCGGTCCCAGCCGATGACGGTTGGGAATGACACCGGTGTCGTACCGGTGTGTCTTCGACGCTACGGCGGGGGGGCGTGAGGCGTCAAACATCCGCGCCGTGCGGGGCGCCCGCGTGTCGGTAACGATCTCGTCGCGGACCGGTCCGCTCAGGTCGCCGGAGGGTCCTCGTCGGGTGCCTCGAAGTCCTCGGGTGAGACCTCGTCGAGGAACTCCTTGAACTTCGCGACCTCGTCCTCCTCCTCGTCGGAGGACTCGATGCCCACCTCGTCGAGGACGGCGTCCGTGGCGACGATCTGCGCGCCGGTCCGCAGGGCCAGGGCCACGCCGTCGGAGGTACGGGAGGAGATCTCGGTCCCGTCGTCGAGCACGAGGGTCGCGTGGAAGACGCCCTCCAGCACCGCGTCGATCCGCACCGTCGTCAGCTCGCGACCGACCGCGGCGATGACGTCGACGAGCAGGTCGTGGGTCAGGGGTCGTGGCGGCTCGACGCCCTCCTGCGCGTAGGCGATCGCGGTGGCCTCCGCCGCGCCGATCCAGATCGGCACGTGTCGACCTCCGTCGCGCTCCCGCAGGAGCACGATCGGCTGGGAGGTGGGCATCTCCACCCGGACACCGAGGACGTCGAGCGGCTTCACCCTCCTACCGTATCCCTCCGGTCACGGAGTGGAGTCAAGGCCTCGACGCACCAGGGCGACGTGCAGCTCCAGGCAGTCCTCGAGGACCTGCCGGCGGACCGTCGCGTCGTCGAGACCCGCCGCCCCCGCACCCCGGTCGCGCAGGGCCTGCTGGCCGAGGACGTGGTCGGCGAGGCTGACCTCGCGCTCGGCGGCGCTCTTGAAGGGCCGCAGGTGTCGGACGTCGACGCCTGCGGCGACCAGGGACCCGCAGGCCCGAGCCACTCCGAGGTCGTCGGCGTCGAAGTGGTCGCGTCCCTTGGGGAGCAGGCCGTACGAGACGAGCTCGCGGAAGGTCCCGGTGTCGATGTCCGCGGCGTGCTGCAGCTCGATCGCGGTCAACCGCAGGGGCCGCTGCCCAGCGCGTGCCGCCAGCCGGTCGGGGCGCTCGGCCTGAGGACGTGGCGGCGGGGCGACGTCACCGTCGTCCCCGACCTCCAGACCGCGGTCGAGAGCGTCCAAACGCTCGCGGATGACCTTCAGCGGCCAGAAGCGGTCGCGCTGTGCGGACAGCACGAAGCGGAGACGTTCGACGTCGGCCACCGTGTACTTGCGATAGCCCGAGGGGGTCCGCTCCGGCGAGAGCAGGCCCTCGCTCTCGAGGTAGCGCACCTTGCTGATCGTGACGTCGGGGAACTCGCCCTGGAGCCGGGCGATGAGCGCACCGATCCCGAGCCGCTCGTCGGTCAACGGTCAACTGGCGGCGCTGGCGTAGTACACGAGGCGGAACTTGCCGATCTGGACCTCGTCACCGGTGCGCAGACTCGTCTGGTCGATGCGCTCCTTGTTGACGTAGGTGCCGTTGAGCGAGCCCACATCACGCACGCCGAAGCCCTGGTCCTCGCGGGAGAAGACCGCGTGCTTGCGCGAGACGGTGACGTCGTCGAGGAAGATGTCGCTCTCCGGGCCGCGACCGGTCGTCACCTCGGTGTCGTCGAGGAGGAAGCGCGCGCCGGTGTTGGGGCCGCGCAGGACGATCAGGAGCGCGGTGCCCGGGTGCAGGGCGTCGACGGTCGCCTGCTCCTCACGCGTGAGGTGGTAGTCGGAGTCGGGGATTTCCGCCGGCAGTCCGCTGTCGACGCCCGTGAACTGCTGCGTCGCCGGGTCCTGCCGTGCGGGCCTGTTGGCCTCGTTGCCGCTCATCCAGCGCTCCTCCTGTCGTGTGCGTGATCAAGCGTACGTGACCGGCCCGACATCGGGCCGGTCACGGTCGTGCAAAAGACGTCAGCCGATCTCGGCCCGGTAGCCGGCCGCGTCGAGCAGACCGGAGGTGTCCGCACCCTCGGCGAGCTTGAGCTCGTACATCCACCCCTGCTCGTAGGGGTCGGAGTTGACCAGCTCGGGCGTCGCGTCGAGCGCCTCGTTGACGGCCGTCACCGTGCCGCCGAGCGGTGCGTACAGGTCGCTCACCGACTTCGTCGACTCGACCTCACCGCAGGAGTCGCCGGGCTCGATCGTGTCGCCGACCGCCGGGAGGCTCACGTAGACGACGTCACCCAGTGCCTCCTGGGCGTAGTGGGTGATGCCTACCCGGACCGTGCCCTCCCCCGCGTCGCGCACCCACTCGTGGTCGCTCGTGTACCTCAGGTCCTCGGGGTAGGTCGCGTCGCTCATCTCTCTCCTCATCGAGCCCGGATCAGTTCGAGCCGTCGGTCGGCTCCGGGACGGGCTGAGCGTAACGAGGTGACGAATCGGTGTGCAACGCCTCGACGTTGATCGACTGGTACTCGGTGATCGTCACGTCGCCGCCCTTGCTGCGGACCGACTCCGAGACGCCGCCCGGGATCTCCATCGCCGAGCTCATCGTCTGCGGGTCCCCGATGACGATGATGTCGAAGGGGCCGGTCACGGTGGTGCCGTCGACCTCGACGCCACCGTCGGCGTCCCTGAACCAGGTGCTGGCGACGATGCGCACGCCACCGATCTGCATGGCCTCGGCGCCGGCATCGCGTAGCTCCTGGATGGTGTCGAGCAGGACCGCCGCGTCGACCTGCCCGTCGCCGTCCTCGATGTGCAGACGGATCCCCGGACCCGTGGCGCGCTCGGTGCCCGCAAGGATCCCGAGCGTGTCGGCACGCTCCTGTGCCGCGGCGATCGCCTCCGGCGAGGTGGCGTCGCTGTCGGCCAAGCCGTCACGGGTCGCCTCGAGCTCGGCGATCTCGTCGTCGAGCCGTGCGCCGTTCTGGGTCACGTCGTCGAGGATGCGCACGAGCTCGTCCTGGCGCAGGTCCTCCAACCCCTGGGCCTGCGTCTGGCGGACCTGCGTGGCGATGGCGAATCCCAGCAGGCAGGCGAGCAGGAGGGCGAAGGCATTGGCCCGGGTCGCTCGGGGCCGCGCCATGAGGTAGACCCGCCGCCACGCGCTCACCGACAGCTGCTCCGGGGCCGACTCGTCGGCCTCGTCCCGCGAGCCCGTCATGCCTTGAAGAGGTGTCGCCGGATGGAGGCGACGTTGGAGAAGATCCGGACACCGAGGACGACGACCACGCCGGTCGACAGCTGCGACCCGACGCCCAGCTGGTCACCGAGGAAGACGATGAAGGCGGCCACGACGACATTGGACAGGAAGCTGATGACGAAGACCTTGTCGTCGAAGATCCCGTCGAGCGTGGCCCGGACGGCACCGAAGACGGCATCGAGCGCAGCGATGACGGCGATCGGGAGATAGGGCTGCATCCAGATCGGCACGTCGGGCTGCAGGACGAGACCGAGGATGATCCCGGCCACGAGTCCTAGGGCGGGGATCACTTGGTCTCCTTCTTCAGTGGGGTCTCCTCGGGCACCGTGCCACCGCGCGGGATGACGTCGGCCAGCCGGGTGCTGACGTTGACGGCGCTCGGCAGGTCCAGCTCCTGCTGCGCGGTCAGCGAGGTCTGGATGCCGTAGTTGTTGCGCAGGCCGGTGAGGTACGAGCCGGCGCTGCCCTCGGCGAAGCGGGTCTGCATCTGCGTGGGGTCGCCGATCGCCTCGATGGTGTACGGCCGCGTCAGCGGTCGGAAGTTGACGAGGATCGCCTCGCCGGCGAACCGGATGGCCGTCCTGGAGGTCAGTCGCTGCCCGTTGACGGTGATCGCCTCCGCCCCCGAGGCCCAGAGACCGTTGGTGATGATCTGCATGTCGCGGGACTGGACCCTCCCTTCGGCATCGGTACCCGTCCGCGGGTCGCCGTCAGCGCTGCGCTGGGCGCCGGGGGCGTCGTCGAGGGTGATCCGCAGACCGGGCCCCTGCACCGCGGCCAGGCCGCTCTCCACCCGCAGGGCGTCGAGCTCCTCGCGCTGGGTCCCGACGAGGTCCGGGTCGAGCTGGGCCGTCGCCGTGTCGACCTCCTGCTGGAGGGCTCGCGCACGGGTGTCGCGGGTCTCGACGCTGGCCTGACGGTCCTCGATCTGGCGGATCAGGTCCGCCCGTGCAGCAGCGCGTGCCCCGTCGCGCCCGCGCAGCTCGGCCGTGCTGATGCCGACGACCAGACCGATGACGAGGAGCCAGCTGAAGAGCACCCACCGCCTGCTCCCGGCGCTCGCCGGCAGCCCACGTGCGACCCGTCGGTCGGCGGCGGCCTGGTACCCGGGGTCGAGTGGACGCTCGAGCATCGACGTGAGCAGGGTCATGGAGGCGTCTCGGCGTGGCGGCGGGTGAGCGACACCGGATGCGTCGGCGTACTCGTCCTCGCCCTCGCCGAGGTCGTCGGAGTCCACCCGCGTCTCCGGTGCCTCGTCGGGTAGGTCTGGGCGCACGTGTCACTCCTTCCGATCATGTCGACGGCCACGGGCCTCCGGTCCAGCGTAGGCGGTGCACCGGGTGCCAGAGTGGAGGCATGGGACCACGCCTGCTCACCCTCGACGAGACCACCCTGCGCCGGCGCACGAGTATCAAGTGGCGGCAGTACGCCCCCGACGTGCTGCCGCTGTGGATCGCCGAGATGGATGTCATGCCCTCCCCCGCGGTCGTCGAGGAGCTGAGCCGGATCGCCCGTGACGGTGACACCGGTTACCCCGTCAACGCCGCGTACATGGAGGCGGTCGCCGCCTTCTACGCCGAGCACGGGGCCGCGGTCGACCCGGCGCTGACCCGCCCGGTCGCCGACGTCATGACAGGCATGCGGGCGGCCATGTGCGCGCTGACGAGACCGGGCGACCCCGTGTACATCACCGTCCCCGTATACCCGCCCTTCCACTCGACCGTGCTCGAGTCGCAGCGTCGCCTCGTGACCGTGCCCCTCGGCCCGACGGGCCGGCTCGACCCTGCAGCGCTCGACGAGGCGATGGGGCGCGAAGGGCGGGGCGCGCTCCTCCTCGCCAACCCCCACAACCCCACCGGCACGGTCCCGACGCCGGATGAGCTCCGCGCGGTGGCCCAGGTCGCCGACCGGCACGGCGTGGGAGTCGTGTGCGACGAGGTGCACGCTCCGCTCGTCCTGCCGGGGGCGACCTGGACTCCTGCGCTGGCCCTGCCCGAGACCCAGTCGTGGCTCGCCGTCTTCTCCGCGGCGAAGGGGTGGAATCTCCCCGGGGTCAAGGCGGCCGGCATCGTCAGTGGGTCCGCCGCCGGGGACGTCGTCGCCGCCCTGCCGGACGGGCTGCCCTACGGCACGAGCCACCTGGCCGTGCGCCTGCACACCGTCGCCCTCGAGCAGGACCGCGACTGGCTCGCGGACCTCATCGCCGACCTCGATGCCAACCGGGCCCTGCTCGCCCGCCTCCTCGCCGAGCGCCTGCCGGCAGCCACTTGGCGACCCGTCGAGGCGACCTACCTCGCCTGGCTCGACCTGCGGGCCCTCGACCTCGGGCCGGACCCGGCGCGTCACCTGGCGACGACGGCGAAGGTCGCCCTCATGTCGGGCCTCCCCTTCGGAGCCGGCGAGGGCCACGCCCGGCTGAACTTCGCGACCTCTCCCGAGCTGCTCACCGAGGCCGTCGATCGGGTCGCCGCGGCCACCGGGTGACGGGGGCCACTCCCCCCTTCGTCCCGGGTGGTCGGGATCACGAATCGACGAACCCTCTTGTGGCACAAGCGAATTCGCCCACCTTGGGGCATGCTGACTTGATCTGTGGGCTGGTCACGTTAGGTTGCAACAGGTGACCGCTGACCCAGACCCGCACTCGACCGACTCCCCCTTCGTCCTGCGACGGCCGACCGTCGAGGACGGTGGTGCCATGTGGCGCGTCGCCCGTGACTCGCAGACGCTCGACCTCAATTCGTCGTACGCCTACCTGCTGTGGGCCCGCGACTTCGCCGCGACCAGCGTCGTCGCCGAGCGCGACGGTGCCGTCGTCGGCTTCGTCAGCGGCTACGTCCGGCCCGACTCCCCCGAGACGCTCATGGTCTGGCAGGTCGCCGTCGACGCCGACCAGCGAGGCCACGGGCTGGCCGGCCGCATGCTCGACCACCTGGCCGAGCAGGTCCCCGACGTGACGATGCTCGAGACGACCATCACGGACGACAACGCGGCCTCCCGGGCTCTCTTCGCCCGCTTCGCCCGCATTCGTGACGCACAGCACGAGGAGACCGACCTCTTCGTGAAGGCCCACTTCCCCGACGAAGGGCACGACCCGGAGGTGCTGCACCGCATCGGACCGTTCTGACCCGGCCGCCACGACAGCTCCCCACACACTCCCTTCGAGGAAGGATCCCTGACATGACCAACCCCGCCACCGAGATCTTCACCCAGCGCGAGTCCGAGGTGCGCTCCTACTGCCGCAACTGGCCGGTCGTCTTCGACACGGCCAAGGGCGTGCACCAGACCACCGAGGACGGCGAGGTCTACACCGACTTCTTCTCTGGTGCAGGCGCACTCAACTACGGGCACAACAACGATGTGCTCAAGCAGGCTCTCCTCGACTACGTCACCCGTGACGGCGTGACGCACTCGATGGACATGCACACCAAGGCCAAGCGCGACTTCCTCGAGACCTTCACCGAGGTCATCCTCGAGCCGCGCGGCATGACCCACAAGATCCAGTTCCCCGGCCCGACCGGCACCAATGCCGTCGAGACGGCGCTGAAGACCGCGCGCAAGGTGACCGGGCGCGAGGAGATCGTCTCCTTCACCAATGCCTTCCACGGCATGACGCTCGGTTCGCTCGCCGTGACGGGCAATGCCTTCAAGCGGGCCGGTGCCGGCACGCCGCTCTACCACGCGACCTCGGCCCCCTACGACGACTACATCGTCGGCGAGACCTCCGACTTCGCCTGGCTCAAGCGCATCTGGGCCGACAGCGGCTCTGGTCACAACCTGCCCGCCGCGGTCATCGTCGAGACCGTCCAGGGCGAGGGCGGCCTCAACGCGGCCCGGGGCGAGTGGCTCAAGGAGCTCGAGGGCCTGTGCAAGGAGCACGGCGTCCTGCTCATCATCGACGACGTCCAGGCCGGCTGCGGCCGTACCGGCACCTTCTTCTCCTTCGAGCCCTTCGGCCTCGACCCCGACATCATCACGCTGAGCAAGTCGATCTCCGGCTACGGCCTGCCGATGGCGCTCACGCTCATGAAGCCCGAGGTCGACGACTGGGAGCCCGGCGAGCACAACGGCACCTTCCGCGGCCACAACCCGGCCTTCGTCACCGCGACCACGGCGCTGCGCACCTACTGGACCGACGACACGCTGCAGCGCAACGTCGCCGAGCGCACGGCCCAGCTGCGCGAGCGCCTCGAGGTCCTCGCGGGCCTTGCCGAGGGCAGCGAGCTGCGTGGTCGCGGCCTCCTCTCCGGTGTCGCCTTCGCCGACAAGGAGGTCGCCGAGAAGATCGCCAAGGCGGCCTTCGCCCACAAGCTGCTCGTCGAGACCTCCGGTCCGTCCAGCGAGGTCGTCAAGGTCATGCCACCGCTGACCATCACCGAGGAGGAGATGGCTGCGGGTCTCGACCAGCTCGAGGACGCGGCCCGCGAGGTCCTCGGCGCGCCGGCTCGCACCGGCGCCTGACCCCCCTTCGCCCCACCGAACTGCACCACGAGACAAGGAGATCCGCATGAAGGTCCTCAACGTCAACGATCTGGACGGGACCGAGTACGACGTCACTCACGGCAACTGGCAGAGCCGCCGGATGGTGCTGGCCAAGGACAAGGTCGGCTTCAGCTTCCACATCACGATCCTCAAGGCCGGGACGTCCTCGGAGTTCTGGTACGCCAACCACGTCGAGGCGGTCTACGTCTACCAGGGCAAGGGCACGCTCCTCGACCGCGACACCGGCGAGGAGTACATCCTCGAGCCGGGTGTCATGTACATGCTCGACGACGCGGACAAGCACACCGTGACCGTCGAGGAGGACATCCACTGCGCGTGCGTCTTCAACCCGCCGGTCACCGGTCGTGAGGTCCACGACGAAAACGGCGTGTACCCGGTCCTCACCGAGGACTGAGCACTCCCCCGGCAACGGCCGGGCGAAGGGGGGCGGACCCGGTGCGGTCCGCCCCCCTTCGCGCTCTCCCGACGAGGACGGGATCAGTGGTGACGCAGAGCGTTGATGAGTTCGGCCTTGTCCATCGACGACCGCCCCTCGATCTCGAGCTCTCTGGCGCGCTCGCGCAGCTCGTCGACGCTCCAGTCGTCGTACGACCCGGACTCTCCGCCGCGGCGCCCGACCTCGGAGCGTGAGCTGTTGGCCGCGGCGTTGGCGATCCTGGCGGCCTTCTCCTTGCTCGCTCCGTCGTCGCGCAGCTCCTCGTAGAGCTCGTCGTCCTTGACGCTCGGGCCTGGTGTCCGCTCGGGCATGGTGTGCTCCTCTCGTGGTCACGTCAGACGCTCCTACCCCCGCCCCGCGTGACATGCACCGGGCGGCATGATCCACCTGCGATGGGGTAGATGGGCAGCATGGACGACTCTACAGCCGGACCGCACGCCGACCACGCTCCGTGGCAGGCACCCCTCGAGCGCACGGCCGTGCGCGCCGTCGACCTGCAGGAGGGCCTTCTTCGAGGATCCTGCACTCGCCGGGTGCCGGGACTCCTTCCAGCGCGGCCTCTACCTCGTGCTCGTCCTCCTCGCGACCGCCACGACGACCGCGCTCGTCGCGCCGATCGCGATCCACCGCCGGGTCTTCAGGTGGCGTCGCAAGGACCCGCAATCCGGAACCTGAGACACCGCTTCCACCCGCTGGTCACGGCGTTTCGGATGGCGGCAGGAAGTGGATCTCCGTAACGTCGAGCAACGTGCCAAGCCGCGCCTGCGCGGAAAAGATCAAACCCTAGGAGATCCATGAGCACGCAGAACACCGCGGGTGACCCCGCGTCCGAAGGCGCGGAGGGCGTGGCCTTCGAGGACCTGCCCGACCGTCCCACGATCCGCAAGGCCGTCGCCGCCTCCGCGATGGGCAATGCCACCGAGTGGTACGACTACGGCGCCTACGCCGTCGTCGCGACGTACATCGGGCACCACTTCTTCCCCGGCGAGCACGAGACGCTGCTGACCCTCGCCACGCTGGCCGTCTCCTTCATCGCCCGTCCCTTCGGCGGCTTCTTCTGGGGCCCGCTCGGCGACCGGCTCGGTCGCAAGGGCGTCCTCGCGATGACGATCATCATGATGTCGGCCGCGACCTTCTGCATCGGTCTGCTGCCCACCTACGAGACGATCGGCATCGGCGCGCCGATCCTGCTGATCATCCTGCGCCTGATCCAGGGCTTCTCGACCGGTGGTGAGTACGGCGGCGCCGCGACCTTCATGGCCGAGTACGCCCCGGACAAGCGACGCGGCCTCTACGGCAGCTTCCTCGAGTTCGGCACGCTCGGTGGCTTCGCCCTCGGTGCCGGCATCGTGCTCGTCCTCCAGCTCGTCCTCGGTGAGGCCGCCATGGAGGACTGGGGCTGGCGTCTGCCCTTCTTCGTCGCCGGCCCGCTCGGTGCCATCGGCCTCTACCTGCGCTCCAAGCTCGACGAGACCCCGGTCTACGAGGAGCTCGACGAGGCCGGCGAGAGCGAGGACTCCGCGACCAAGGGTCTGCGCGACCTCATGGTCGAGTACTGGAAGCCGATGCTGACGATGGCCGGCCTGGTCATCCCGCTCAACGTCGTCAACTACACCCTGCTGACGTACATGCCGACCTACCTCGGCACGAAGATCGGCATGGGTGAGACCGAGTCGCTCGTCGTCATCATCGTCGGCGAGGTGCTGATGATGATGCTCATCCCCCTCGCCGGGCACTTCTCCGACATCGTCGGACGCCGCCCCATGTGGTGGTTCTCGCTCATCGGCCTCTTCGTCTTCGCGCTGCCGATGTACTTCCTCATGGGCACCGGCTTCGTCGGGGCGATGGTCGGCTTCGCGGTGCTGGGTCTGCTGTACATCCCCCAGCTGTCGACGATCTCGGCGACCTTCCCCGCGATGTTCCCCGCGCACGTGCGCTTCGCCGGCTTCGCCGTGACCTACAACGTCTTCACGGCCGCCTTCGGTGGCACGGCGGCCTCGGTCAACGAGGCCGCCGTCGAGGGCACCGGCTTCCTCGAGTTCCCGGCGGCCTACATGATGGGCGCCTGCGTCATCGGCATGATCGCGATGCTCTTCTTCAAGGAGACCGCCGGTGCCTCGCTGCACGGGCGCGACATCCCGGAGTCGGAGCCGGAGGACTACGGCTCCGAGGCGATCGCCGAGGAGTCCGCGGCGCTGGACGCCTGCGGTCGCTGACCGGAGGCACGAGCACGAAGGGAGGTGACCGCGGCGAGTCCGCCGCTCACCTCCCTTCGTCGCTCTCTAGACTCACCCCGTGAACGGTCCCGAGTCACGCGACGCTGCGCACCCCCGCCTGCTGGCCCAGGCGGCCCGGATGCGTGCGCACATGCGCACGGTGCGTCACCCCGGGACCAACGGCTGGATCAGCACGTGGGGCACCAATGCGCACGGGGAGATCGCTGGCTGCCCTCCGCCGAGCGGCTGAGGCGCCCTGCGACGACGGGCGCCGACA
This sequence comes from Janibacter hoylei PVAS-1, assembly GCF_004025845.1. Taxonomy (NCBI): domain Bacteria; kingdom Bacillati; phylum Actinomycetota; class Actinomycetes; order Micrococcales; family Intrasporangiaceae; genus Janibacter; species Janibacter hoylei. Next base: position 157,805 of record NZ_PIPF01000007.1, on the reverse strand, counting down.
GGCAGCCCACCTCTCCTCCACCAGACAGGTCCCACCCATGTCCCAGTCCCCCCGATCCACGAGCCGTCTGGCTCCCCACGAGCTGTGGCGCGGCGTGCACGCCACCGCCCAGAGCGATGCCGTCGGCGGCGCCCTCCTGCTCGTCGCCACCGTCGTGGCCCTGCTCCTGGCCAACTCCCCCGCCACCGACCTCTACACCTCGGTCCGTGACTTCACCATCGGCCCCCACGCCCTGCACCTCGACCTGACGATCGGCGAGTGGGCCGCCGACGGGTTGCTCGCGATCTTCTTCTTCGTCGTCGGGCTGGAGCTCAAGGAGGAGTTCGTCGCGGGCAAGCTGCGCGACCCGCGGCAGGCGGCCCTGCCCATCGCCGCTGCCTTCGGCGGTGTCGCCGTGCCGGCCCTGATCTTCGCCGGCATCGCGGTCTCGTCCGACTCGGAGGGCGCGATGCGCGGGTGGGCCATCCCGACCGCGACCGACATCGCCTTCGCGGTCGCGGTCCTGGCCGTGGTCGGGCGCTACCTGCCCCCGGCGCTACGTGTCTTCCTGCTCACCCTCGCGATCGTCGACGACCTCATCGCCATCACGATCATCGCCGTGGTCTACACGCAGGGCCTGCACCTGCAGTGGCTGCTGCTCGCCCTCGTGCCCCTCGCGGTCTTCGCGGTGCTCGTGCAGCGCGGCGTCATCACGTGGTGGCTGCTCGCGCCGCTCGGCGTGCTGACCTGGGCGCTCGTGCACGCATCGGGGATCCACGCCACGGTCGCCGGCGTGCTGCTCGGTTTCACCGTACCCGTCGTCGCCACCCAGCGGGCTCGGGTGCAGAGCTCGACCGACGAGGACGGGACCCCGGTCTACGACGGTCTGACGGCCTACTTGGCCGACCAGTGGGGGGTCTTCACGACCCTCGTCGCCGTGCCGGTCTTCGCCTTCTTCTCGGCCGGCGTCACCGTCGGCGGGCTCGAGGGCTTCCGCACGGCCCTGCAGGACCCGATCACCCTCGGGATCATCGCGGGCCTCGTCATCGGCAAGCCGGTCGGCATCACTCTGACGTCCTTCGCGCTGAGTCGCCTGCCGGCCTTCGAGCTCGACGAGAGCCTGCGCTGGCCGGACATCATCGGCATGGGTTTCGTCGCCGGCGTGGGCTTCACCGTCTCGCTCCTCGTCGGCGAGCTCGCCTACGGCACGGCCAGCGTCGCCGACGAGCACGTCAAGATCGGCGTGCTGCTGGGTTCGCTCGTCTCGGCGGTCGTCGGTGGTGGTTTCCTCGCCGTCCGCAGTCGCGCCGCGCACGCAGCGGGGGCCACCGCCAGCTGACGAGCTGGATCAGGCCGAGGCCCTCAGCGCGCTGAGCAGCTGGGCCTCGGCCTGGTCGAGGTACTCGCCCAGGGCCTGCTCCGCCGCATCGTGGCGCCCGGCCTCGAGGTGGTCGACGATCACCGTGTTGTGCGCGAGGTAGGGCTCGTGGAAGGTGCGCGGGTCGTCCATCGTGCTGAAGACGAGGCGCATCTCCGCGAGCACCTGTCGCATTGCGTCGTCGAGGCGGCGGCTGCCGGCCAGGAGGGTCAGCTCCCGGTGGAAGTGCATGTTGGCCGAGCCGAGGCCACGCCAGTCTTCGGCCGCGGCGGCGCGTCTCCCTTCGTCGACGGCCGCCCGGACGCCGGACAGGTCGCCTCCGGTCGCGGCGAGCCGGCGCACCGCCGCCGTCTCGAGGATCCGCCGGAAGGCGTACAGGTCGCGCACGTCGTCGGCCCCGAGCGTGCGGACGAAGACGCCGCGGTTGAACTCGTGGACGACGAGACGCTCGTGCCCGAGCAGGTGGAAGGCCTCGCGCAGGGTGTTGCGGGAGACGCCGAGCGCGCCCCCGATGCGTTCCTCGGACAGGCGGGTCCCCGGCGGCAGGTCGCCCTCGATGATCCGGGTGCGCAGCGCATCCGCCACCTTTTCGCTGGCGCTCGCGCGGCCCATCGACCCCCGCTCGGCCTCGAGTGCTGCGAGCCAGTCCTGCGTCATCCCGTCCACCCCTTCGTCACCGGTACGCCGCGACTGTAGCCGACGAGGGTATTGCCGGATTGTTGAACAATCGCTACTTTGGGTCATCGGGAGCACACCGAGGTGGTCCCGTGAGCGACGAGGAGAACCCCGATGACGCAGGCTCCCAGCCCCGACACCCGCGGCGACGGATCGGTCGTGCCACCGCCCGGCACGGCCGCGACGGCCACGAAGGGCGCGCTCCTCGGGGCGATGTTCCTCATGGCCACGAGCGCGATCGGCCCGGGCTTCATCACCCAGACCACCGTCTTCACCGCCCAGCTCGGCGCCGCCTTCGCCTTCGCGATCGTCATCTCGATCATCGTCGACATCGCCGTGCAGCTGAACGTCTGGCGCGTCATCGGCGTCTCCGGTCTGCGCGCCCAGGACCTCGCCAACAAGGTCATCCCCGGCTTCGGCTACGTGCTCGCCGGACTCGTCGTCTTCGGCGGGCTCGTCTTCAACATCGGCAACATCGGCGGCACCGGACTGGGTGCCAACGCCATGCTCGGCGTCGACGCCAAGATCGGCGGTGCGATCTCCGCGCTCGTCGCCATCGGTATCTTCGTCAGCAAGCGCGCCGGGGTGGCCATGGACCGGATCGTCGTCGTCCTCGGTGTGCTGATGATCGCGATGGTCGCCTATGCGGCCGTCGCGACCGAGCCGCCCTACGGCGAGGCGCTCAAGCAGACCGTCATGCCCGACAAGGTCGAGTTCCTCATCATCACCACCCTCATCGGTGGCACCGTCGGCGGCTACATCACCTACGCCGGCGCGCACCGCATCGTCGACTCCGGCATCACCGGCCCCGAGCGCGTCGCCGAGATCAGCCGCGGATCGATCACCGGCATCCTCGTCACCGGTGTCATGCGGGCGCTGCTCTTCCTCGCGATCCTCGGCGTGGTCGTCGGTGGGGTCAACCTCGTCGGCGTCGACAACCCGCCCGCTGTGGCCTTCGAGTCGGCGCTCGGCACGGTCGGGCTGCACATCTTCGGCGTCATCCTCTGGGCGGCGAGCATCACGAGCGTCATCGGCGCCTCGTACACCTCGGTCAGCTTCCTGACGACCTTCAGCGAGACGATCAAGCGGCACGCGCAGTGGGTCGTCATCGGCTTCATCGTCTTTTCGGCAGCCATCTACCTCTCCCTCGGGCAGACCCCGGCGACGCTGCTCGTCCTCGCCGGTGCGCTCAACGGCCTGATCCTCCCCTTCGGCTTCGGCATCCTCATCTGGGTGGCGCTCATGCGCCGCGACCTGCTCGGCGGTTACCGCTACCCCAAGGTCCTGGCCTACGTCGGGCTCGCCGTGTGGCTGCTGACGATCTACCTCGGCTACGAGTCCTTCAGCGGGATCCTCGACCTCTGGGAGCAGTGAGCCGCAACACCGGCCGAGACGTACGACGACAGGAGCAGATGATGCAGATCGACCTCAATGCCGACCTCGGCGAGAGCTTCGGCAGCTGGACCCTCGGCGACGACGACGCGATGCTCGACGTCGTGACGAGCGCCAACGTCGCGTGCGGCTTCCACGCGGGCGACCCCACGGCCCTGCGGCACAGCTGCGAGGGTGCGGCGGCGCGGGGCGTCGCGATCGGGGCCCAGGTCGGCTACCGCGACCTGGCCGGCTTCGGCCGGCGCTTCATCGACATCGCGCCGGCCGAGCTGACCGATGACGTGCTCTACCAGATCGGCGCGCTCGAGGCCTTCGCCAAGGTCGCCGGGACGCGGGTGCGCTACGTCAAGCCCCACGGCGCGCTCTACAACGCCATCGTCCACCACGAGGAGCAGGCCGCCGCGGTCGTTGCGGCCGTCGTGCAGTACGACCCGACGCTGCCGGTCCTCGGCCTGCCCGGCTCGGCCTGGTTGCGGCTCGCCGGCGAGGCCGGTCTGACGACCGTCGGCGAGGCCTTCGCCGACCGGGCCTACACCCCCGAGGGCACCCTCGTCTCGCGACGCGAGGCCGACGCCGTGCTCCATGACCCCGACGAGATCGCGCAGCGGTGCGTCCGCATCGCGACGAAGGGAGAGGTCGTCGCCGTCGACGGGACGGTGGTCCCGGCCCCGGCCGGGTCGCTGTGCGTGCACGGCGACAGCCCCGGTGCCGTCGAGATCGCCCGGCGCGTGCGTGCCGGTCTCGAGGAGGCCGGGGTGCGGCTCACCCCCTTCGTCGGGGAGGCCGCATGAAGCTGCTGCCCGCCGGCGACACCGCGCTGCTCGTCGAGCTCGGTGACCTCGAGGAGGTCCTCTCGCTCTACGCCCAGCTCGACGAGGACCTGCCCGACGGGGTCGTCGACATGGTGCCGGCCGCCGCGACCCTCCTGCTGACGCTCGACCCGGCCCGTACCGCCGTCGAGCGTCTGTCCCGCACCGTGTCCACCCTGACCGTGGGCACCCACGGCCGGGCCGCCGCCGGTGAGGTCGAGATCCCTGTCGTCTACGACGGGGAGGACCTGGCCGACGTCGGTCGCCTGACCGGGCTGGGTGAGCGAGGCGTCGTCGAGGCGCACACTGCAACGCCGTGGACGGTCGCCTTCTGCGGCTTCGCGCCGGGCTTCGGCTACATGGTCGGCGGCGACGATCGGCTGCGGGTCCCCCGCCGCGACAACCCGCGCACCCGGGTCCCGGCGGGCTCGGTGGCCATCGCCGGCGAGTTCGCCAGCGTCTACCCCCGGGAGTCCCCGGGGGGCTGGCAGCTCATCGGTCGCACGTCACTCGAGGTGTGGGACATCGGGCGCGAGCCGCCCGCGCTGCTCGTGCCCGGCACCACCGTGCGCTACGTCGAGGTGACGTCGTGAGCGCCCCGCGGGCGCTGGAGGTCGTCGCGACCGGGCCGCAGACGACAGTCCAGGACCTGGGCCGGGTCGGGCTCGCCGGGCTCGGCGTGGGCCGCTCCGGGGCCGCGGACCCGGGCTCGCTGCGCCTCGCCAACCGGTTGCTGGGCAACCCGGAGGCGACGGCCGCCCTCGAGGTGACCTTCGGCGGGCTGGAGGTGCGGGCGCGCGGGGGGCATGTGGGTCGTCGTCACCGGTGCCACGACGCCCATGACCATCGACGGGCGGCCCGTCGGACACGCAGCCGTGACCTGGCTCCCGGACGGGGCCTCCCTTCGGCTGGGGGCGGCGACAGCCGGCCTGCGCAGCTACGTCGCCGTGCGCGGTGGCATCGACGTGGAGCCGGTGCTGCGCTCACGATCCACCGACACCCTCGCCGGGCTGGGCCCGGCCGTGCCCTCGCCCGGCACCGTGCTGCCCGTGGGAGGGGCACCCTCCGGCGTGCCGCTCGTCGACGTGGCGCCCGTCGCGGCACCGACCACCGGCGAGGTGCGGCTGCGGATCGTGCGCGGACCCCGCGACGACTGGTTCGCCCCCGGCGCCGTGGAGGCCCTACTCGGCGGCACCTACGAGGTCACCTCCGAGAGCGACCGCGTCGGCATGCGACTGTCCGGACCGCGGCTGGAGCGGGCCCGTGAGGGCGAGCTCAAGAGCGAAGGGATGGTGCCCGGCGCCCTGCAGGTGCCGCCCACCGGTCAGCCGACCCTCTTCCTCGCCGACCACCCGGTGACGGGCGGCTATCCCGTCATCGGGGTCGTCGTCACCGCCGACATCGGGCGTGCCGCGCAGGCACAACCCGGGCAGCACATGCGCTTCGTCCTCGAAGGGAGCACCCACCATGGCTGACCTCGACCCGGCAACCCTGATCCCCGAGGAGGCCCGCGCCCGGTTTCGCGCAGGGCTGTCCGTCCCAACCTCCGGCTGGAGCGCCGGCTGGACTCAGGCCAACCTCATCGCGGTCCCCCGCGAGCAGGCCTACGACGTGCTCCTCTTCGCCCAGCGCAACCCCAAGCCCTGCCCCGTCCTCGACGTCACCGAGCCGGGCGAGGTGGCCTGCGAGATCTTCGACGGCGACCTGCGCACCGACCTGCCGGGCTACCGCGTGTACGAGCACGGCGAGCTCGTCGACGAGGTGACCGACGTGCGCGACCTGTGGCGCGAGGACCTCGTCGCCTTCCTCATCGGGTGCAGCTTCACCTTCGAGGCGGCCCTGCTCGAGGCCGGTGCGCCGGTGCGGCACATCGAGACCGGCAACAATGTGCCGATGTACCGCACCAACCGTCCGTGCCGCTCGGCCGGATCGATCGGCGGCCCGCTCGTGGTGTCGATGCGACCGATGCCCGCCGAGCAGGTGGCCACCGCCGTGCGGGTGACCTCGCGCTACCCGGCGGTGCACGGTGCCCCGGTCCACATCGGCGACCCGGCCGCCCTGGGAATCCGTGACCTGGCGGCGCCCGACTTCGGTGACCCGGTGCCGGTGCACGAGGGCGAGGTCCCGGTCTTCTGGGCCTGCGGGGTGACCCCGCAGGCAGCGATCATGGAGTCTCGTCCCCCCTTCGCCATCGGGCACGCGCCCGGGATGATGGCCATCACCGACGCACTCGACAGCGACTACCTCGTGCCCTGAGCCGACTGGCACTCGGCCGCCCACGGTTGCGATCGGGCCATGTCGCCCGGCGGCGTTGGTGCCACCTGGTTGCCCGGAGAAGGGGGACCAGGCGACCGCAACGCCACCGGGCACCGGCACTCAGCTCCGGGCTGACGGGACCCGCACACCCGCCGAAAAGGTAAGAGCCGGACCTACGAAACGTAGGTCCGGCTATGACGATGTCCTGAGACATCACACGGTCGGGCTGACAGGATTTGAACCTGCGACCCCTTGACCCCCAGGCGTCCAAACGGCTCCGACCAAGCCGGATTCCGCGTGATTCCGGGGTCAGATCATGCAGAACACGTCACGGGATGCATGGTTTGCATGATTCTGGTCCCCTTCTGGTCCCCTTCTGGTCCCCCTACGACCGAGCGAGATGATCGCCGCGTGGCTCTTGTCCTGGCGTCCCTCGCTCAGCCCCAACTCGGCTCTCCGGCGGCCGGAACCGCGAAGCGTGCGCGACGATCGTCTGGCCAACAACCTCGCCGAGGCGCACTGGTACGGCGTTGCCGATGAGGCGTCCCAGCACGCTGAAGCGGACGGGCTCGCCCGGAGGTACGAACTTGTACTTGGGTGGGAAGGTCTGCAAGATCGCAGCTTCCCGCAAGGAGATGGCCCGATCCTGCTCGGGGTGACCGAACCGCCCGTTCCCGTACCCGAAGCACTGGGTAGTGATCGTCGGACTCGCGTCGTCCCACGACATCCGGCCATACACACTCGGATACGTGGCGCCCGTGCTCTTCCGATGACAGGCGGCCTGGAGCGCATCGGGCCAGTCGCGCCATGTACCGCCCGGCTTCGAGTGGCGTATCCGTTCAAGGTTGGTTTTACTCAATCGTGACGCGACATGCAGACGGTCTTTCGGGTCTGACTCACCAGCCTCGATCGGACGGAGGCGACCGATGGCCTCCCGCACGGTCCTCACACGCTCGGTGTCTTGCGCCAGCGTGAGGCCGTCAGCGCCCAGCTTGGAGGCGATGAGAACCAGGCGCTTGCGTGTCTGCGGGATGCCCACCCGGACCGCTTGAACGACAGACCACTCAACTGAATAGCCATCCAAGTTCTCCAAGAACTGATCGAAGACGGGATGGTCGAGTAACTGAGGAACATTCTCCATCGTGACCAGATCGGGCTGGACTTCCTTCACGAGCTTGCCGAACGTCTCAACAAGTTGCCAGTCGTCTCCGCGCTTCTTGCTCCTGCCCGACCGGCTGTACGTTGAAAACGGCTGGCATGGGGCGCATCCAGCGATCATGCTGATGTCGGCACCGCCAATCATGGCTGCAACGTCAGACGCCGAAAGTTCATTGACATCACGTTCAATGAACTTGGCCTTGTTATTGGCCTCGTAGGGATACTTGCACGCCGGGTCGATATCGATGCCCGCAACAACTTCGATACCTGCCTGGACGAGGCCGTATGTCAGGCCGCCAACTCCGCAGAACAGATCGACGGCACGAATCGTCGGAGCGTTCTCGCCCTCACTCATCAAGCGACCACTCCTTCCGTCTCCATCTGCTCTTTGCTCTTCGCAATCTCGACCTGGATAAAGCTCACGAAACATCCAACTGCTTCTCTCAGATAGTCTCCGACCGCAGTAGCGAGGACCTTGAGCTCCGCTACCGTCACGCCATCGCTGCAGTCAACGAATGACAGCGACCCATGAGCAAGTCCGTTGCGACGGTTCTTAACTAGTTTGAGGGCGCCCATGTCATCTCGAATGTGACGCTTTGCCGCTTCGAGGACATCAGGTGAGAGCGTCAGGCCACAGCCAACTCGTTCACATATCTTCTCAATCGAAGAGTCGTCCCAGTTTCCGCCCCCACCAGGTTCGATCTTGAACCCTTTGACAGGCATCTGCTGCAACAACTGCTCGCACAGATCAAGTGCCGCTTGCAGACGTTTGTCCGGCCCCAGATCGCTATGAGTGCGCGCGATCGAACGCACCCACTCAGTTCGGAGACCAATGCTTAGCTCGCTCGGACGCCGTTCCGCTTCCTCGACGGCGGCGACAACCGCTTCCAAGCATCGGAGCACGGTGGCTTCTACGAGGTTGTAGAGCTGTAGGTAGAGACTTGAGTTGAGAATCTTCTTCTGCTCAGTGGTGATCGGAGCGTCGGTTCCACGCAGGCGGGGTGTGCCCTCGCGGGCGGCATCCTCGACGTTCTGCAGAAAAGAGAGGTACGCCTCTATTTCTTCGTACCTCTCCTCAAAAAACGGAGCAAGATCAATCGTCGCCATGCCCCACCAGCTTGTGCTTCACGAAATCAATACGTCCGCGAAGGCGAGCGATCGCATTCGCACCGTCCGAACTCGTGATCTTCTGGAACTCCGGCAGACCAATCCAGGAGGCGACATCAATCTGGTCGGCCGGGCGGTCGGCAAGCTCCGGCATCTCAGCCAGTGCCCGGTCAACGCCGATAGCAATCGACTCGAATCGCGTCCGCGGCGTGGCCGTGCTCTTCTCGGCTTTACGGAATCCGAACGGGAAATTGCGTGACACAAAATCAAGAACAGCATTGAACCGCTGGCGATATGCGTCCGCCAGGTCCGGGTTTGAAGCGAACTCTTGATTCATCTTCTTTGAGTAAGTGAAGAGGAAGTCGGAAGGCCGGTCTCGATAGCCGTCAAGACCGTCTCCGTAAGCGAAGAGTCGCGTGACGAGTTCCTCGTAGCCACGCTCTCTCTTGGCCTTCGCTGGCATCGGCGCGAGCTGGGCAAGGAGCGGCACGTTAGCAAGTTCAGTTACAACGTCCAGGAACGGCCCAGCGAGAGCGCCACGACGAATCTCTGCATTGTTGGCGATCTTGCTGCCCGTGTTGATGCGCTCAAACATGTCGAGCCGCGCCGCCTCATCGGCATGCTCATTCAGAACGATGCCGCGAACTGATCGGTTCTTGATCTTTCGCTGCCTCGACTCGGGGAGGTCATCGAAACGGAATCCCGACAGATGTGTCAGAGGATCAAGTTCGCCAAGCTGGAATCCGCCGTAAATGAACTCTTCGATAGTGCGCAGTCTCTGCGAGCCGTCAACGATTTCCAGCCGCCCGTCCGGCATCTCCCAGAAGAAGATGAACGGAATCGGAAGACCCATAATCAATGACTCAATGAACCGAGACTTACGACGCTCCTCCCAGGTGAACTCGCGCTGATACGCGGGCACGACATATTCGCCGTCGCGGACCTTCTGGGCCAGCAGCTCGACGGAATACTCCGTGAGGAAGAAGTCGATTCGTTTGGACTGCTCAACGATCTGCGCTTCGGCAAGCTCGATCTGCTCCGCAGTCGGTCGATCCTTGGACCGCGCCACCATCGCACCTCCTCCTTCTGCTTGCTTCACCTCCGACAGGTAGGCCTTGCCTCTAGGCTACCGGGGCGCTGCCCTTGCCACCGCGACGACAGGCGGGCGAACCCCAAGCCCACGTCACAGGATGCCGGGTGCCTCCGACATCTGTCGGCTGCCCTCGCCCTCCCCCACGTCGGCGACTCGTCGGACCCTCCGTTCCTGTGCTTGGACGAGCACGAGCTGGACGAGGCTGACCGGCCCGATCCAGAAGAACTTGAGGGCGTTCCACGCGAACAGCAGGACCAGCAGGTAGAGAGGACCGGGGCCTTCCCGCAGGATGATCGTGTGGCAGATCGCTGTGGCGTAGTAGTAACCGCCGCCCAGGAGCAGCATGGCGGGGATGCCCCACTTCAAGCCTCGACGGCGGTAGCGGATGGCGCCGAGCAGCAGGTTCGTGGGCGCGTACTGGAAGACGCCGTAGCCTCGTTCGCTCAGGTTCATGGATTGGCGAATCATTGCGGGCCTCTTTCCTCGTCATAGCGCGACGTGTTCCGTCGTGGAGGCGGCTATGAACCGAGTGCCCGCGAGGGGCCGTCCCGAAGGACCCGCGTAGTTTGCTGAACCTGCCTCATCTCACAGTCTACGACTGACGTGTGACGGAGGGAACCCCTCGCTGAGCGCAAGAGCGTGTACCTCGTCGGTGACCTTGGAGCGAGAGGACACCGATCATGGCGACGATGGCCGAGCAGGTACAGGACGAGCGGCAGGCGCGAGCCGTGCTGTCGATGATCGCCGAGCCGAACGACCCAGCCACCGGCATTGTCCTCGCCCATCACGGCGGCGTCGAGACGCTGCGCCTGATCCAGGCCGACGACGACGTGCCCTGTCTCGCTCGCGCCGAGGCGCTGATGTGGCGCGAGCGGCTTACCGAACGGATCACGCCCGGCCTGCTGGATCAACTGGCGCAGGCGGAGCGGCACGGGTTCGGCACGCTCATTCCTGCCGACAAGGAGTGGCCCGCCGGCCTGAACGACTTGGGCGATCGTGCTCCGTACCTGCTGTGGATGCGCGGGGCGGTCTCGTTCCTGATGACGCCACTGAGCGATCGAGCCACGATCACCGGCTCTCGTGCCTCAACCCAATACGGCGAGCACGTCACGGGCGAGCTGGCGATGGGCCTGGCCGATGAGGAACGGGTCATCGTCGCCGGTGGCGCTTACGGGATCGAAGGGGCCGCGCACAAGAGCGCGCTGGCCGCGGGCGGTCAGACGATCGCGGTCCTGGCCGGTGGGCTGGATCGTCCCTACCTGGCCGGACATTCCGAGCTGCTGAACCGGATCGGGGATATCGGGCTGCTGGTCAGCGAACTGCCACCCGGCTCTGCGCCGACAAAGCACAGGTTCCTCGCCCGTAGTCGCCTGTTGGCGGCACTGTCGGGTGCGACCGTGATCCCCGAGGCCGGGCCTCGATCCGGGTCGATGACCACGGTCATCGACGCACGCGACCTCGGCCGGGGCGTCGGCGCCGTGCCTGGTCCGCTGACCAGCGTCGCGAGCGCCGGACCGAACGTACTCATCAAGCAAGGATTCGCCTCGCTCGTCACGCAGCCCAGCGACGTGATCGACCTTCTCGACGCCGACCCGAGCCCAGGTCGGGCCATGACCCGACCCGAGATCGGACGCGAGTTCGGGCACCGGCGGCCGTCACGGAGCACGCCCGGACGCTCTCTCTGAGTTCGAGGTGCCCGCGCCGAGAACGCCGCGCGGGTGCTCCGCTCTGCTTCTGAGATAGTCTTGGGGCTATGGGGTCACCTGAGTCAGACAGAGCAGGGCTGCCGGCACGCCGGTAGCCCTGGATGCTGACGTTCTTCCCCACCAGCCTCGTCGCACGCGCGCCCTGAGTCGTCGCGTCCGTTGAGCCCGTGCATCCGAAACACCGGCCGTGCCTTTCGCACCCGTATTCGTCTCATGTTTCGGAAAGCACTCTCATGCCCTTCTTGCTGTATCTACTTGCCCTCGCCGTCTTCGCTCAAGGAACTTCCGAGTTCGTCTTGGCTGGCCTGCTACCGGCTATCGCCACCGAGCTTGGCGTCTCACTGAGTCAGGCCGGTCTCCTGACCTCCGCGTTCGCGGTCGGAATGGTCATCGGCGCGCCGGTGATGGCCGCTAGCGGCCGGAGGCTATCGCCGCGGTGGACCATGACCGGGTTCCTCGCCGTCTTCGTGGTCGCACATGTCGTCGGTGCCGTCACTGGGTCGTTCGTCATTCTCATCCTGACCCGGTTTGTCGCTGCGTTGGCGAACGCCGGGTTCCTTGCCGTCGCTTTGTCGACGGTCGGCCAGATCGTTCCCGCCCACCGGCGCGCACGCGCCCTGGCTGTGATCCTCGCTGGCACCACGCTCGCGCTGATCGCCGGTGTTCCTCTCGGGGCTCTTGTCGGTGAGGCATTGGGATGGCGCACGACCCTGTGGGCCATCGCTATCATCTGCGTACCCGCACTTATCGCGGTGGTCACGGCGACGCCGACCCGGCCTGACCCGACTGCAGTAGCCACCGCACCGACAACGTTGGGTGCAGAGCTCTCGGTCTTGCGTCGGCGCCCGCTACAAGTCGTCGTGGTCCTGGCGATCTTGGTCAACGGAGCGACGTTCTGCACGTTCACCTACTTGGCTGTGATCGCCGCTGGACCGGGTGGCATCGGTGACCGGGCGGTGCCGGCGCTCCTGGCATTGTTCGGCATCGGCGCCTTTGCTGGTGTCACCTTGGCCGGCCAGCTCGGAGACCGTCACTGGCGCCCGCTGATCGCGATAGCGAGTCCGCTCCTGCTTGTCGGCTGGGCGACTCTCGCCCTGGCACCGACGAGCCCCGCTCTGCTGTGGGTTCTAGCCTTCACACAAGGCGCTCTTTCCTTCACCGTCGGCAGCGCGCTGATCGCCCGGATCATGGCCGAGGCGGAAGCAGCCCCAACGATGTCTGGGTCGTTCTCTACTGCGGCACTCAACATCGGGGCGATCATCGGCCCCATTGCTGGCGGTCTCGCCCTCAACCTCGCCGGAACACGCGGCATCGCTCTGACCAGTGCCATATTCGTCGGCCTCGCTCTGCTTCTGTGGTGGTACCGCACGAGGGCGCATCGGGAGCGTGTCAACTAGGACGGTGGGTCGTCGGACGACACGCATCACTGGGATTCGACAGCGTGATGTCTCCCCGTCGCAGTGGAGCACTCTGGTTCGAGCCGGTCATTGCTCGAACCAGAGTGCTCCGTGCTGCCGTCGTACCGTCGGCCTATGACTGTGTGACCATAACGATCGTCCGTGACGGCGGCGCGGTCTTGGTCGGTGAGTTCGGGAAGCAACTAGTCAATGCCGGTGACGTGATCCTGCTCGGTCCGAACACGCTGTGCGGTGGTGAGCCCGAAGGCCGTATCACGATGACGACAATCTATGCCGACACCGACTATGTGGTCGATCAAGTGTTCTGGCAGTACGTCGGGATGCTGCAAGATCGTCTCGATGCGCAGGTTTTTTACGCCGCCACCTATGTTGAGCCCGCCCAGATTCTTCGACTCGGCGAGGATCGGGCGGAGTCGTTAACGCCGTGGCTGGACGAACTGGTCGCGCTAAGTATCGAAGGCCGGCCAGTGGAGAACTTCTACCGAATGCAGGCGCTCTGGTTCTCGATCACGCACGTCATCGCCCCCTTCATCAAGACCTCTCCGATCCGAACATCCTCAACGCAGCAAGCGACAACGTGGCCCACGTTGCCTCGGCATCGCCGGTTCACCCCGCTGCGCATGGAGGCGCGGAGAGCCGCGGAACTGCTGCGCGCGGACATTGAGCGCCGTTGGTCGGTGTCGGACCTTGCCGATGAAGTCCATTTGTCTAAGTCGCAGATGGGGCGGGTGTTTGTGGAAGCGTACGGCAAGTCGCCCATCGCTTACCTAACAATGCTCCGCACAGAACGGATGGCTCATCTTCTCCGCACTACCGACCGGCCACTTTCCGCTATTGCTCGCGAAGTCGGCTGGCGTGATTCAGACTTCGCTGCGCGACAGTTTCGCCGCGGTATCGGCGTCACGCCAAATCAGTACCGGAGCATCGAACATGCTAAGTCTGCTCGATTGGTAGTCGGGTGACGTGCGGCCACAGGTGCTCATTCACAGACTCGGCGTCCGCCGCCCGACAGCCACAGGCCGTATCTGCTCCGTCGTGGTGCCCTCGATCGTGGCGGCGCGGGCGCGGTTCAGGGCGGCGCGGGCGCGGATCGCGTCAATCTTCTGGCTGGTGCTCTCCGGGTCGGGGCCGAACGGGGTGCGGTCGTCGGTGATGCCGTAGCGGTCTCGGTATGCGGCGATGGTGCGGGCGGCGCGCCACCATGCCGCCTGCTGCTTCTTGTCCTTCGGTGCCTGGCCGAGGCTGGCCGTCCACGGTTCCTTCTCGGTGAGCGCGGTACGGAGTATGGCGTCGGCGCGGGCCTCGATCAGCTCGCGGCGCTCGTCCAGGGCTTGGCGCATGTCCTCGGCCATCTGCCCGCCGGCGTGCGGGATGAGCCCGACGATCAACCGCGGGGGCTTGCGTGTGCGTCCCGATCCGGCAGGCCGGACGGTGGCACGAGCGACGCGGGCGTGAAGGACGGAGGCGATGTCGTCGGCATCGCGCAGGCCCCGCGCGGCCACCAGCTTGGGCAGCAGCACGTCGAGGTCGTGGTGGTTGGCCTCGGCGTGGCGCAGCTCGGCCGACAGAGCACCGTAGGCGTCGGAGGCGAGCACGTCTTCGACCTGCTCGACAGTGAGGCCGGAGGCTTGCAGGAAGGTGGCCCAGCGGTCGTGCTGCGCGGCTTGCGCGATCGTGTCGTACTCGGCTGCGAGCTGCGCGATCGAGCCCCAGCGGTCTTGCTCGGCGGCGATCGTCTCGTGCGCCGACAGCTCCGCGCCGATGTGCTGCAACACGCCGTAGAGGATCGAGCGGGCGGTGACGTTCGGGTTGTCGCCGGGACGCGGCACCGCGTGCTCGGCGTCCTCACGGTCGACGGCGACGTAGGCGTGGTTGTTGGTGGCGCCGCGGGTCATGGAGACGTAGCAGTTCTCCCGCGTCGTGGTGGCGGTGACGACCGCGTGCGCGGTGTCGGTGGTCACGCCTTGGGCACGGTGCGCGGTGATCGCATAACCGAGGTCCAGGTGCTCGGCCACATAGTCGGCCGGCAGCACGATCCCGCCGCCGAACCTGCGCCCGGCAGGGCGGATGCTGACCGACCCGTCCTCACGGACCCCGGTGACGATCCATCTGGAGCCGTTGCGGACCCACGTTCGGCCGTTGCGGAGCCGCCGGTCGTTCTCGCGGGTGATGACCAGATCACCGTCCGAGACCGCGGTACCGTCGTGCAGGGCGAGTTCGCGGGTCGGGTTCACGGCGCCGTCGATGATCCGATCCGCCCGCGCCCTGGCGTTCAGCTCGGTGACGGTCGCGTGCGTCTCGGTCACGAGGATCGACGCACGCCCAGCGGCAACATCAGCCCGCCACGCGCGATAGGCGGCGTCGATCATCGCTTCCTCGTCGCCGCCGGTGATCCGGCCGTGCTCGATCAGGGTGTCGATCGCCTCGGCGCGGCCGTGGCGGAGCTGGAGCGAGGTGGTCTTCTCCCACTCGTGGGTGAAGCGGTGCAGATCGGTCAGCTCGGGGGCATCCTCACGGGCGTGCACGAGCATCGCGAAGCTCCCGCCGGCGCCCGGTGATTGGAGCTGGCCCCAGTCACCGACCAGGAGGACTTTCGCGCCCGCCTGCTCAGCCTCGTGGGTGAGCCGATCCAGCGACATGGTGCCGGCCAGACTCGCCTCGTCGATGATGATGAGCTGCCCAGCCGCGAACGTGGTCCCGTGCATGAGATGGTTCTGCCACCACTTCGCGGTGTTCTCCGTCGCGATGCCGAGGTCATCGGCGAGGACCTGCGCCGCCACAGCAGAGGGCGCGAGTCCGATCACCGACCCGTTGCCGTGTTCCTTCTCCCACGCCCTGCGGAGCCCGTTCATGGCCGTGGTCTTCCCGGCACCGGCCGGGCCGACCAGCACGTCCACGATCCGACCGGAGACTGCGATAGCTGCCAGGGCCGCGGCCTGATCCTCGCCGAGCACCCGCCCGCGTGCGTCGGGCTTTCGGGCGATCCTCTCGACCGTCTCCAACGCCACGACCGGCCCCGTGGTGGTGGACGCTCGGGCCAGGAGCCGGTCTTCGGCGGCCAGCAGGACTTCGGATGAGAACAGCGTCGAGGAGTGCGGCCGGAACCGGGAGGTGCCGTCCACGCGGCGGAACTGCAACGGACTCGACGCCAGCTCCGGCGGCGTCAACCGCAGCGAAGCGTGCTCGGCCGCGTCGACCACCAGGCCAGTGATCGCCTCCCGATCCTGCATGGTGACGAACCGCCACCCCATCAACTGCCGGGATGCCTCGGCATGCAGGTTCCAGCGGGTCCAGGTCGAACGCTTCTCACCGACCGTCTCCATCACGGTCTGCCCGACCTCACGCACCACGTCCAGCGGCACATCGTCGGCACGCAACACCCGCGGCGCCCGCGCGTTCGTCACGGTGAGGGTGCGAGCCCAGCCGTTCGCGTCCTTCCCGAGCACTCGGCTGGCGCGCTGCCGCCACTCGCGGGTGAGGTCGGCCAGCGACCGAACCTGCTTCTCCGGCCGGGTAGCGAGCGTCGCCTGTGCCCGGAGTTTCAGCACCGTCCGCGCCGAAGGCTGGCGCCCGTGCCTGGCGACGTACTCAGCGATCAGGCGATCCTTCTCGGCCTTGATGTGTCGCGACCGGGTGGAGAACTCAGTCACCAGCTCGTCGGGCACGCCCTCGATTTCCCATGCCGGGTTCCGGTCCCGGCCCCGCTCTCGCGCCTCCCACTCCACGCCGAGGACGCGGGTGAGCTGGTCCGCCAGAGCGGCGTTGTAGAGCTCGGAGACGGCTACGACGACCGAGTGCATCGGCCGGCCAGCGAGGGTTCGCCAGCGCCCGTCCTGCACGGTCAGAACCTTGTTGCTGATGACGACATGCGTGTGCAACTGCGGGTCGCCCGCGCGGCTGTCGTAGTGATCGAACGCCGCCGCCACGACGCCGGCGACATCGACGTGCGCAACCGCGCCGTCCGGGCCGGTTGCACCGACTCGGGTTGTCGCAACCTCTCGTTCGAGGAACGCAACCAGCTCTGCAACCGCCGCATGGTGGGCGTCTGCGATCAAGGCTTGGGTGCCCGCGTCTGCAACCGCCCAGATCGTGGAGACGGATTTCGGCACGGAGACGGTGAAGTCATAGCCCGCCACGGCGCGGCGGGTTCCGCGCTCAGCCTCCTCCGCTTCGATCGCGGCTACTTGTTGAGCTCGAGCGGCCGGCCCCAGTTCGGGGTCGAGGGCGTCGACGCGCTGCGTGATCCGCTCCGCGACCGACGCGAACTGCTGGTAGGCGCGGCCCAGCGGATCGCCCGTGATCGGGTCATGGCCCATCCCGATCAACAGCGCGAGCTGGGCTTCTGCGACCTGGGCTCCCTCGACCAGCTCGCCGTGCCCGAGCCGGCCAAGTCCCGAGCCCATCCAGAAGCCGGGCGGCGTTCCTGCCTCTGCGTAATACCGAGTCAGCGGCGTGGACAGCGAGCGGTCGCCATCGCCCGCGGCGATGGACTTCAGTAGGTACTTGTACCCATCGCCCGCGCTCATCACACGCATCGAAACCGTCACCTCGGCTGCCCCTTCCGCTAACCGCTCGGAGAGCAGGTGATCCCGCAAGCCCGGTCGCATCAGATGCGACTCGGGACCCTCGCGCCTCGTCTGAAAGACGTGTGGCAGCTCAGAGACGGGGCGAGCCAAGGGCGGCGGCAGGCCGTCGCAAGGTCGTTCGAGTTGGAGACGGGAGGTGCGGCGAGCACTTGGCGGGTAACCAGCCCGGCATCGAGTTCACGATCGGACTCGGCCGGGGATCACCGATCTGCCGGAGTCCTCATGCGCCTGCCGAACGACGAGACCCAGGGCCGTCGTCTACGGATCGGGTCACTGTTCTCTGGCTACGGCGGACTCGACCTTGCCGTCGAGGAAGTGTTCGACGGCGAGACGGTGTGGTTCTCAGAGTTGAGCCCGGCGCCGGCGCGGGTGTTCGCCTATCACTGGCCGGGCGTGCCGAACCTGGGCGACATCACGACGATCGACTGGAACGCGGTCGAGCCCGTCGATGTGATCTGCGGTGGGTTCCCCTGCCAGGACGTGTCCACCGTGGGACGCATGGCCGGCCTGCACCCTGGCACCCGCTCGGGGTTGTGGGCGCGCATGGCCGAGGCGATCGACGTGCTGCAACCGGAGTGGGTCGTCGCCGAGAACGTGCGCGGGCTGCTTTCGGCTACCGCGACGCGCCCGACACCGGAAGGAGAGGACCCTGATGGACGCAACCCCGCCTCTGCAACCCCCGAGCCCGCAACCGCAATCGAGGGGGCGGCCGTTCGCGGTGTGGAATCCGACCCGTGGCATCTGGGAGACCAGCCAGCTCGACCTCTACGGGCTCTTGGCGCCGTACTCGGCGATCTGGCCGACCTCGGGTACGACGCGCGCTGGCTCGGCCTACCCGCTTCCGACATCGGCGCACCCCACACCCGCTTTCGCATCTTCATCCTCGCCCGCCGCGCTGTTCCGCACGCCGCTGGCCTCCGACGCCGCCCGCGGCGGGGAGAGCCTGGAACGAGTACGCGCGCGGCGCGGCACGATCGCCCTGTCCCATCAGGTCATCGACCTGGCGCTGAACGGGCCGGACGGTTCGCGGCCGCATCGGGATCCGGAGCTTCTGTGGCCGCTGATCGGGCAGCTCTTCGACGCTGGGGACGTTACGCCCTGGCAATCCGACGATGGGAACACCTCACCGGACGAGGCGCCCCCTCACCAGCCCTCGTAACGGACGAGGGGCAGTGCCGGCCCGCGCCGCGCTTCGTGGAATGGCTGATGGGCCTACCGGACGGATGGGTGACCGATCCCAACCTCGGACTCACCCCGCCAGAACAGCTCACCGCACTCGGCAACGGAGTCGTACCCGCCCAAGCAGCGCACGCGCTCCGCGCCCTTCTAGCGATCGCGTAGCTAGGCGGAGGGCACGTCGGCTTCGTGCGGTAGGGTGGTCGTATGCATTTGTACTTCCTGTGACGGCTGAGTAGGCCCACCGCGCTCGTTGAGTAATCCGAGACTGCGGCGGCCGCTCGTTTCTGACCCTTCCTGGGTCGCCGTCATTTGCGTACCTATCTGCCTGTCTGTGGCTGGTGGTGCGTCGTCTCGAAGGACTTCAATGCTTACCCCGACGAACCGTCATCCGGCGCGCCATCGCGCGCAACTCATCACTTCCGACGTGTCTTTGATGCGCGGAGCCACACCCGTTCTCCATCATGTAGACCTCACCCTCACTTCCTCATCGCGTGTCGCGATCGTGGGAGAGAACGGGCGAGGGAAATCGACCCTCCTGCAGGTTCTCGCTGGCGTCCTGGTCCCGGACAGCGGAACAGTCCAGCGCATCGGCACGATCGCTGTGGCCGAGCAAGAGATGACCGCCGCTGACAGTCGAACTGTTGGGCAGGCGGTCGCAGAGGCGATCGCCGAACCACTGGCCGCGTTGGCGGCGCTCGACGCGGCCGCTCTCGCTCTCGCGGACAACAAGGACCGGACGGAGGAGCAGTACGCGGCCGCGTTGGAACATGCCGAAGCGCTCGATGCGTGGGATGCCGAACGGCGCGTGCAGATCGCGCTCGAAGCACTCGACGCGGAGACGGACTCGACCAGGCTTCTCACAGACCTCTCGGTGGGACAGCGTTATCGGGTACGGCTGGCGTGCCTCCTGGGCGCCGATCACGACTTCCTCCTGCTTGATGAGCCCACCAACCACCTCGACCGAAGCGGGCTCGAGTTCCTGACCGCGCAGCTCCGAGCGCGGAGCGGGGGTGTTGTCGTCGTCAGCCACGATCGCGCGCTGCTGTCCGACATCGCGGAGACCATCGTCGACCTGGACCCGACGCCGGACGATCGGCCGCGCGTGTACGGGAACGGCTATGCCGGCTACCGGGAGGGACGTCTGGCCGAGCGGGAACGCTGGGAACAGGACTATGACCGCCAGCAGGCCGAGCATGCTCGGCTACAGGACAGTCTCAGCGCAGCGCAGAACCGACTCGTCTCGGGGTGGAGACCAGAGAAGGGCACCAACAAGCATGGGCGCGCCACCCGGGCCGGCGGGCTTGTGCAGAACGTTCACCGACGCCAGGAAGCACTCGAAGCCCACGCCGTCACCGTGCCGGAACCGCCTCAGCTCTTCCGGTTCCCCGAACTCCCCACACGAACTGGCGCGGTTCTCCTCAGCGTCGATCACGTCAGCGTCGCCGGGCGGTTGAGCCAGCCAGTGTCGTTCTCACTCTCCCACCGCGGCCGTCTCGTTGTGACCGGCCCGAACGGTGCCGGCAAGTCCACACTGCTGGGCGTGGTCGGTGGTGAGCTATCGCCGGACACCGGAGCGGTTCGGATGCCTCGGAGCACGCGCCTCGGCTTTCTCCATCAGGAGACGACCCTGCCGCCTGATCGGAGAGCGAGCGAGGTGTACGCCACGCACGTCGGCGCGCTCGTGTCCGAAGGCACCTTGCGGGAATCGGATGCGATCGGCCTCTCTCAGCTTGGTCTCCTTCGCCCGCGCGAGGCGGGCAAACGAGTGGGCGAGCTCTCGATGGGGCAGCAGCGCCGGCTCGATCTGGCACTCGTGCTCGCGATGCGCCCGCATGTGCTCCTCCTGGACGAACCCACCAACCACCTTTCAATCGCGCTCGTTGACGAACTCACCGACGCGCTCGGAGCGACTGCAGCGGCGGTCGTCCTGTCAACGCACGACCGGCAGCTGCTCCGTGACGTTTACGAATGGCCGAGCCTCGAACTGACTTCGATGATCGAAGGCGAGGCGCTGGTATGAGCGAGAAGAACCTCAACCGGATACGTGCCCTGCGGCCACTGGCTTCGCGGGACTATCGGCTCCTGTTCGCCGCAGTCGGCATCGAGGTCTTCGGCACCGGGATGTGGACCATCGTGATGGTCTTCCAAGTCCTCGCGCTCGATGACAGCCCGCTCGCGCTCTCAGCGGTCGCGACAGGGATGAGCTTGGGCTTGTTCGCCTTCTCGATCCTGGGTGGCGTTGTCGCCGATCGGTTCTCCAAACGCCGCATCATCATCACCGTGCAGGGATGCACCGCGGCCGTGATGACCGTGGTGGCAGTGCTGTCCCTCACCGGGACGATCGAACTGTGGCACGTCGGCGTCGCCTCCTTCGCGATGGGCGCAGGAAGCGCGTTCTTCTACCCCGCCTACAGCGCGTATCTGCCCCAGGTGCTTCCGCCTGAGCAGCTCCTCGCCGCGAACGGGCTCGAAGGCGCTCTCCGACCCTCAATGGGGCAGGGTCTGGGTCCCGCCCTCGGCGGAATCTTCGTCGGCATGTTCTTTCCCGCCATCGGGGCCGTGATCGTCGCAGCGTCGTACGCGATCGCGTTCATCCTCACTCTGTTCCTCAGTCGGCGCGACGAACTGATCACGGTCACTTCTCCGGAGCAGCGCACGAGCGTGTGGGGCGACCTTCGAGCAGGCGTGAACTATGTGGCTCGCACTCGCTGGTTGCTCTGGACTCTGATCTTCGGCTCCTCTCTCGCCCTCATCATCCAGGGACCGATCGAAGTGCTGCTGCCGTTCATCACCCGCGACAGGTTCGAGGACGCCGAATCGACGTTCGGTTTCCTCCTTGCCGCATTCGGCATCGGCGGGGCGATCGGCTCACTCGTTGTGTCATCTCTGAAACTGCCGCGCCGCTACCTCACATTCATGATCGCCTGCTGGGGCGGCGGAACCCTCCCCCTTGCGGTCATCGGCGTCGCCGACAACCTGATTCTGATGCTCTCAGCACTGTTCATCGTCGGCGCGGCGACCGGAGCCGGTGTCGTCATCTGGGGAACCCTGCTGCAACGTCTGGTGCCGCTCGACATGATCGGCCGAGTCGCGAGCCTCGACTTCTTCGTCTCGATCGCCTTCATGCCGGTCTCGATCGCCATCGCAGGCCCGCTCTCACTGCTCGTGCCTATCCCCGTGATCTTCATCATCGCCGGCATCGCGCCACCCGCCCTTGCGCTGATCGCTCTGCTGGCGGGACGGATGCGCGAAAGCGAGATGGAACGCTCACTGGACGAACGCTGAGACGCGACTGTCCGGGTCAAGAACATGTTGGGATTCGAGGCAGACGAACAAGGCCTGCGCTCACCCATCACGGCATTGACCCGTACCGAGCATCGTCCGATCGGTCCGGTGGCATATGACTGCATCAAGATTGTCATCGTCCGCTCTGGGTCCGCGGTGCTGTTCAGTGAGTTCGGACAGCGACCCGTCTGTATTGGCGATGTTGTCGTGCTCGGCGCGAACGTCCTGTGCGGGAGTGAGCCAGAAGGCCACGTCACGACGACCACCGTCTTCGCGAACACCGATTACCTGGTGGACCAGGTGTTCTGGCAGTACGTCGGCTTTCTGCAAGATCGACTTGAAGCACAGGACTTCTTTGCGACGACTTATGCCGAGCCAGCCCAGGTTCTCCGACTTGGTGAGGACCGGGCGGGGATGTTGATGCCGTGGCTGGACGAGCTGGTCGCGCTGAGTGTTGAGGATCGCCCGGTCGCGAACTTTCATCGGGTGCAGGCGTTGTGGTTCTCGATCGCTCACGTCCTGACTCCGTTCGTCACGACGACACCGGTGCGCGAGTCCTCCACGCAGCGCGCGACGACGTGGCCTGCTCCGCCCAGGCGACGGGGATTCGCGCCGTTGCGGGCCGAGGCGCGGAGGGTCGCCGAGCTGCTGCGGTCGGACCCGGTGCGTCGGTGGTCGGTGACGGACCTGGCGCGCGAGGTGCATCTGTCGAAGTCGCAGCTTGGTCGTGTGTTCGTGGAGGCGTACGGGAAGTCGCCGATCGCGTATCTGACGATGTTGCGGGCGGAGCGGATGGCGGGTCTTCTACGCACGACGGACACGCCGATCGCGGTGGTTGCTCGTGAGGTGGGGTGGAGTGATCCTGATTTCGCGGCGCGTCAGTTCCGTCGTAGCGTCGGTGTGACGCCGAGCCGCTACCGGGCGATCGCCCGCTCGCGTGCCACCCCGTCGTCCGGGTGAAACGCGCATCGAGCCGGGTCATATCCGCAGGATCGCGGGCCGCGGCCCCACGGCTTTCGGGGGTTCCGGTAGTCCGGTAGGGACTCGTCGGGTTCATCGCGGAGCCTGGCGGTCGCCAGTCTCGTTTCCGTCGTCCGCCTTGTCTTCCTGATCCGCCCGGCGTACCTCGTGGTCGCAACGGCTGCTCCCACTCGGGGCGGCCACGGCGGAGGGAGGTCCTGCGATGGCGATGAGGAGCGAGACGCGGGAAGCGAAGCTCGAAGCTCTCGAAGAACGCATCGTGCGCTCGGTCGAGGAGCTGGTCTCAGGTGAGGACTGGCGGCGGGCGATGGAGTTCGCCGCGCGGTTCCGATCGCGCTCATTCAACAACACGCTGCTGATCTGGGCTCAGCACCTGGAAGCCTACGAGCAGGGCCGGGTGCCATCCCCGACGCCGACATGGGTGGCCGGGTTCCAGGACTGGAAGAAGATGGGCCGCTGGGCCGAGGCCGGCGGCGGCTATGAGATTCGCGCCCCGGTCCGAGTGCGTTTCGCCACGGCCACGCCGAAGGACCCGGCCTCGTGGCGACGCCTGACGAAGGGCGAGAAGCCGCGCCCGGGTGAGGTCGTGCAACGGCGGATCGTCAGCGTCGTCCCCGCTCATGTGTGGGATGTGTCCCGGACCCACGGTGCCGACCTGCCGGAACTGCCAAGCCCGAAGCTGCTGAGAGGCGAGGCGCCCGCCGGGCTGTGGGAGGGGCTGGCCGGGCAGGTCGAGTCGCTGGGATTCGAGGTGCTGCGGATACCCGACGCCGACGCGATCCGCGGCGCGAACGGCATGACCGACTACGAGACCCGCCAGGTCCTGGTGCGGACCGACATGGATCCGGCCGCGCAGGTGAAGACCCTCGCGCACGAACTGGGCCATGTGCGTCTGCATGGGCCGAACCAGCAGGACGCGCGCCAGCATCGCGGGATCGGTGAGGTCGAGGCCGAGTCGGTGGCGCTGATGATCGCCGCAGCGCATGGCATGGACACCAGCGACTACACGATCCCCTACGTCGCTGGGTGGGCCGCGAACGTCGACGGCACGGACCCGGTGCAGGTCATCCGCGACACCGGCGAGAAGGTCCGCCGCACCGCGACCGAGGTCCTGGGCCAGCTCGACACGATCCAGCTCGGCAACGGCAACCCGACCTCACTGCGACTCGACCGACCCGAAGTCGAACAGTCTGGACCTGCGCGGGCGCCGGAGGCGGGACCGGGGGCCGAGCCGTTGCCGGTGCGTGAGCCGCGGACGGTGCAGGCGGTGCCGGAGCGGGGGCTGTGATGGTCGCCCCCTCGGCGTTCGCCGCCGTGTTCGACCGGCTCGACGGTCTGCCGTTGCCGGTTGCAGCACGCGAGCTGGCACGGGCCGGGGTGGCCGTGTTCCCGTGCGTGCCGGGCGAGAAGACCCCGATCGTCGCGTCCGGTTTCCGGCGCGCGACAACCGACCCGCACCAGGTCGCGCAGTGGTGGCGGTGGCAGCCGAGCGCGAACATCGGCATCCCGACCGGCGCCGTCTCGGGTCTGGTCGTGATCGACGTGGACGTGCACGGCGTCGACGGGTACGCGGCATATGCGCGGGCGGCTCGCGCGGGTCTGATCCCGGCGCCGCTGGCGACGGTGACCACGCCCACCGGGGGTCGGCATGCCTACTTCCCGGCCGTCCCGGCCCGGGTGCAGCGGTCGTGGGCGGTCGGCAAGGCCGGCGTGGATTGCCGCGGGGACGGAGGCTACGTCATCGCGCCCCCCTCGACGCTGCGACTGGAGGCTACTTCGGTCTCGTACCGGGTCGAGCAAGTGGCCGCCGGTGCGGTCGCGCCGGTGGATGCGGTGCGGCTACGTGACTTCCTCGATCCGCCACCGCCACGTCGCCCGGGGCGGGAAGGCGGGCAGGCGTCGGGGCGGGAGAACGCGGACCGGCTGGCGGCGTGGCTGTCCCGGCAGATCAAGGGCGATCGGAACTACAAGCTGTTCTGGGCCGCGTGCCGCCTGGCTGAGGGGAACGTGCCGGTCTCCGATGCCCTGGATGCGCTGGTGCGTGCCGAGCAGCCCGACTTCGCCGAGCGGGAGATCACCCGCACCGTCTACAGCGCCTACCGCAGCGTCAACGCGGGAGCCGCCCGCCGAGAACGCTCCGCCTCAGCGAGCACGCCGGCGGGTGGGTTCGCTCGACGCGACCCCGGGTCGTGGGCGGGCGCGGTGAGGGGCCTGGGATGAACAGGGTGCGGGGGCGGAGCTGGGCCGTGGTCACTTCCGTTGCTGGGACGGTGTTCATCGCCACCGGAGCGTTCTGGCTGTCCTTCACCGCGCTGGCTGACCTGGCCCGCCGCTCCGGGATAGGGGCGGGGCAAGCGTGGGCGTGGCCGCTGATCGTCGATGGCGTGATCGTGGTGTCCACGGTCGCCGTGGTCGCGCTCGCCGGTGAGAAGGCGGCCTGGTATCCGTGGACGCTGCTGATCGGCGGCGCGGCGGTGTCGGTGACGGCGAACTCCCTGCATGCGGTCGTCGCCGCGGACGCCGACGTGCCAGGCCCGCTCGCGGCTGCAGTCGCCGCGGTGCCGCCCGTGGTGCTGCTGGCGATCACCCATCTGACCGTCGTTCTGACCCGCGCTGCCGCCCGTCCCGCCGAACCGCCAGAGACAGCGGGTGAGGTGCCGCCCGCCACGGTCACCGTGGCAGGCATCGAGCCCGAACGACCCGCACCCCCGCCTGCCACGCCCGGCCCCTTCGAGGCGGGTGAGGACGCTGGTTCGGATCGTCGGGCGCAGGCGGCGCAGCTACGGGAGCGGGAGTGGTCGAACAAGGCCATCGCCCGACACCTGGGGGTGCATCCCTCGACAGTCGGCCGGTGGCTGCCCCGCCCCGAGCGTCCCGACGCTCACCACAGCCATGAGGCCGGCCCGCCCGGGTCCGAGCCCATAAGGGAAGGAGTCACGCCATGAGTGACCAGGACCAGACGAACCCGGCCGAGCAGTACCGACGGCATCGCGTGCCGGACGACGCCCCACGAACACCGACCGCGCCGACCGAGGATGCGGAGGCGACGAGGACGCCGGACGCGATCAGGGACGCCGCATCCCGCCGGGCCGCGAAGGAGAAGCTGGCGCAGGTACGGGGCCGGGGCGTGGACTGGGTGCGCCCGACCGACCTGTTCGCCCGCGCCGGCGGGGCGCTGTCGCGCGGCGGCATCGACCTCGCCGCCGCGGGGAGCCGCCGTCTGCGCGCCCCGATCGAGAAGGGCGCGCAGAGGGCGAGCGAACGTGCCCGGCATCTGCCGCCGGTGTCGGCGTTCGGGCGTCGCGGCGGCACCGACCGAGCCCAGGTCCGCTCCGGGGTCGGGATGCGGTAGCCGGGAGCGGTGATCAGTGGTGGACGCCTGGCTGGCGGAGGTCAGACCCGCAGGGACCTGCGGGCGCACCTGCCCGCCAGGAGGTGCCCCAACCATGACCGACGACACCAAGACCACCGGCACGACGAACAGCGGCGAACGGGCGGAGGATTACCGCAGCAGCGAGGGGCTGCGCGCGCTGCTGCACCGGCTCCACGCCGCGGGTCGTGGCGCGTGGGAGCAGGACCCCGTGGCGGGTGAGCTGATGGCGTTCGCGGCCGAGAAGTACGCGGCCCTGGCGCACAAGCACCGGCTCGACCCGTGGGAGGCCGCGTCAGCGGCGTTCGACGTGATGCGCAGCAAGGCCGCCCGCACCGCCGATGACCCGTGGGCGGTGGTCACTCACGCGGTGCGGATCACCTGCATCGCCGAGGAACGCGGCCAAGGGCTGCTGTGCTCGACCCACCAGGCGCGCCGGCCCCGCTACTCGGTGTTCCACGACCCCGAACGGCTCTCCGACCGGGAGAACCCGCTGGACGACTACCACCCCGCCTTCCAGATCACCGACCCGCACGACACCACCGGGCACGGCGAGGAACACGGTGACGAGGCAGGGCGGGACGGGTCGGAACCGACGTCGGCGACCGCGGCGGTCGAGGATGCGATCACGCTGCTGGTGCTGCTGGGCTGGCCTGCGGGGACCGCGCGGGCGGCGGTGGAGCATGTCTGCGGGACGCTGACCCGGGTCGGGAACCGGCACACCGCCTACGAGACGCTGCGGCGTGACAAGCACGCCCGCGCGTTGCTCGACATGCCGGGCCGGACCTGGGCGGTGCTGCTGCGTGCGCTGCTGGGCAGCCCCGCGGCGGAACTCGCGACGACCGGCGCCGGACGGGGCATCCTGCTGCGGCTGCTGATCGGTGAGACGCTCCCGGTGCTTTTGCGCGACGACGACCTCGTGCTCACCCTGTCGCTGGCGGCACCCGGCACGAACGCGCGCGGCACCGACACGTCGCGAGGTGCCAGATGAGTACCCCGGACGGGCGGATCGAGCTGGAGCGGACGGTGGACTCCATCACCGTCGGTCGCCGGCACCGCACCGACCTGGGCGACCTCGACGCTCTGGCGGCGTCGATCGAGCGGGAGGACCTGTTGCAGCCGCCGACGATCACCCCGGACGGGACGCTGGTGTGCGGGGCGCGGCGGCTCGCGGCGATCAAGCAGCTCGGGCACCGCCGCGTCAGCGTGTGGGTGCGCTCGGGCATCTCGGACCGGCTCGGTCATCTGCTCGCTGAACAGGACGACAACCAGCTCCACAAGTCCCTCACCCCGATCGAGGCGGCCGGGCTGTACCGGGAGATCAAGGAACTCATCGCCGAGGACGCCGCCCGCAGGAAGGCGGCCACCCAGTTCCAGGACGGCCACGAGCCCGGGAAGCATGGTCCCGCCGATTCGGCGGGACCACCAGCCCCCGGCCCGCTCGGCGATGCCCGCGCGCAAGCAGCGCGGATGGTGACCGGCTCGTTGTCCTACACGCGGCTGGAGCAGATCGGGTTCCTGCAACGCCTGACCGACGACCCTTCCGTCTCTGAGGCGCTGCGCGGCCAGGCCCGCGACGGGCTGGCGCGGATCGAGGCCGGCGCGCCGGTCATCCCGATCCTCCAGCGTCTCCGGGACGCACACTCCGACACCGGCGCTGAGCGGGACCGGCGGCTGCACGAGCTGGCCGACGAAGCACTCGCCCGCGTCCATACCACCCGGCGCGGCAAGGCTCCGAAACGGGCCGTATCCGAGGCGCGACCCGCTGACGGGGACGCGGGTCCGGCACGGTTCTCGGTGCGCGCGTTCGTGCTGACCTGGGGCGGGCTGGACGCGTGGTGGACGCACTACGACGTGGACGAACTGGCGACGGACCTGACCGACGAGCAGATCGAGGTGTTCTTCGCCGCCGTCGAAGGCACGATGGCCTTCGCTGACCGGCTCCGCACCGCCCGCACCGCGACCCAGCCCGACCAGCCGCTGCTACGCGCACTCTGAACTACTCCGGGTCCCGGTGTGTCACGGGCGGGCGCACCTGGCGGGTATGAAGACGAATCTCGCATCCTGGTCCCGTGGCCGGCTGATCGCCGTGATCGCCGCCGGGCTCGCCCTGCTGCTCCTCGTCGGTGTCGGCGTCTACGGGCTCCTCACCGGCCCACGACCACCCCGTGACGGCGCACCCGCACCGGCGCCGACCGTCACCGCGCTCGACGAGACCGGCCCGGCGGCGCCGGGGCCACCGCGAGTGTTGCCCTCGCACGACCCGGATCAGTTCGCCCGCAACGTCGCGGAAGCGCTGTTCGGGTGGGACACCGGCTCCGGGCTGATGCCGCTGGACTACTCCGCCGGAATCTTGGAGGTCGGCGACCCCTCCGGCACCGAGCAGGCCGGACTCGGCTCGGACATCGCCGCCTACCTGCCCTCCCGTGAGACGTGGATCGAGCTGCGCCAGTACGCCACCACCCAGCGCCTGGTCATCGACCGCTCGTTCGTACCGGAGGCATGGGATCAGGCGGTCGAGCAAGCCCAGCCCGGCCAGCTCGCGCCTGGTGCCACCGCGGTCACGATCGAGGGCACCCGCCACCGCGCGGGCGTCTGGAACGGCGAACCGGTCACGGCTGAGCAGTCGGTGTCGTTCACGGTGTTCCTGGCCTGCCCGCCGCCGGCGCCGCAGTTCCGCACCGGCCTGTGTCATCTGCTGCGCCTGTCCCAGCTCGACAACCCGCTCCGATAGCCACCGGGTCCTGCCGTGTTGAAGAAGCTCACCGCCGCCATCCTCGCGCTGCTGCTGCTCGGCCCCATGCTGGGGCTGGTCGGCATCGGCGTGCTGATGAATCCCGCCGCCGCGAACTGCGCGACTCCCGGCGGATCGGTGACCGTCGGGACGGTCCCGGAGTCGCTGACGGTCACGACCGCGAACGGTGAGACGTTCACCCTGAACCGGCAGCAGCTCACGCACGCGGCCACCATCATCACGATCGGCGGCGGGATCGAGGGCGTCGGCCGGCCCGGCATCACGATCGCGCTGATGGCCGCGCTGGCCGAGAGCACGCTGCGGCAGTTGGCGAACACCGGCGCCTACCCCGACAGCGGGAACTACCCCAACGACGGCAACGGCTCGGATCACGACTCGCTCGGCCTGTTCCAGATGCGACCGCAATCCGGGTGGGGCACCGTCGCGGAGCTGATGGACCCGAACTACCAGGCGCGGGCGTTCTTCGGCGGACCGGACGGCCCGAACTACCCGAGCCCGCGGGGGCTGCTGGACATCCCGGGCTGGCAGCAGATGGACCCCGGCGAAGCCGCCCAAGCCGTCGAAGTCAGCGCCTACCCGGACCGCTACCGCAACTACCAGCCAGTCGCCGACGCGATCCTTGATGCCCTCACCGGCGCCGCCAGCGACGGAACCGACGCATCCGGCTCGGCCGGTCCGGCGAGGTCCGCGGTCGCGGCGGGTCCGGTGGCACAGTCCGCGCGGGTGGTGTTCCCGCTGCCGGAGGGAACCTGGGTGCTCACCAGCGAGTTCGGGCCACGAGTCCACCCGATCACCGGAGAGTCGTCGTTCCACACCGGCACCGACCTCGCCGCCCCCGACGGCACCCCGATCCTCGCCGCCGCGGACGGCACCGTGACCGTCGCGGAGTTCTCCGGCGGCTACGGCGGGCTGATCGTCATCGAGCATCAGATCGACGGCCAGACGGTGGCGACCGCCTACGCCCACATGTGGGAATCCGGCCTCCACGCCTCAGCCGGTGACCGGGTGGTCGCCGGGCAGCACATCGGCGATGTCGGCAGCTCCGGCAACTCCACCGGACCGCATCTGCACTTCGAGGTCCGCCCCGGCGGCACCCACGGCGAGGCCGTCGACGCCGCCGCGTGGCTCAACGCGCACAACGCCGCCGACCTGCCCGAAGCCGCCGTCGGCACCCCCGCCGGCTGCGACACCCCCGGCGGCACCGCGGGCGAACCCGCCCCGGTCGACGGCGACCCCGACCGGCTAGTGGACGACCCCACCCGCGACGGGCAGATCACCGCCCGGATGGCGCACCTCGTGGCCCAAGCCCGCGCAGGGTTCCCCGACACCGGCTGGGCCTGCTACTCGCCCCGGCCCGGCACCACCTCCGAGCACCCGCTGGGACGCGCCTGCGACATCACCTTCGGCAACCGCATCGGGACCTATCCCACACCCGCGCAACTCGAGGACGGATGGCGGGTGACGAACTGGATGAAAGACCACGCCGAGACCCTGGGCGTGGAGTACCTGATCTGGCAGGGCCGCATCTGGTCGGTCGCCCGCGATGGGGAAGGCTGGCGCGACTACGACGGCGGCGGAAGCCACGACCCCGGTGACGTGACCGGCGGACACTTCGACCACCTCCACGTCACCGTCAAGGCCGGTGCGTGATGGACGTGTTCCCCGACTTCGACGGCCTGGCCGGGATCGGTGACCTGGAACAGGTGATCGGTGCGCTGCTCACGATCGTGCTCGTCGTCGCGGTGCTGATGATCGTCGTCTCGGCGATCTGCTGGGCGCTGGGCGCGTCGCACGGCAACCACTCGCTGGCCTCCAAGGGCCGGGTCGGGGTGCTCGTCGGGGCCGGTGCCGCCGTGCTCGCCGGTGCTGGGGTGGCGTGGGTGAACTGGCTGATCGTCCTCGGCCGCCAGCTCTGACCCCCGCGCGCAGGCAGACGCGGCCCTCAGGGGGCAACTGGCTCACCTCGCCGCTGAACCAGCCATCCGCTCAGCGAGGGAGTAACCGCCGTGATCGACATCGACCCCAACAGCTCCGGCCTGCCCGGCATCGAACAGCTCCGCGCCATCGTCGGCGCCGTGATGACGGTCGGCCTCATCCTGTCCGTCCTGGCGCTGATCGTGTCCGCGATCGTGTGGGCCTACGGCGCCAACAGCTCCAACCCGCACCTGTCCGGGCGAGGGAAGCTCGGCGTGCTGATCTCCTGCGGCGCCGCGGTGATCTGCGGCGCCGCAGTGACGCTCGTCAACTTCTTCTGGGACGTCGGCCAGGCCGTCTGAGGCCGGCCCCGACACGACAGGAGATTCACGATGGGTGTCTGCGATGTGCCGGTCATCTCGTCGGTGTGCGATGTGGCCGGGGAAGCTGCCGCGACGGTCGTGGCTGCCCCGTTCGACTGGCTCGCCCAGGCGATGGGCGGCGCGGCCGGCTGGCTGATCGAGGCGATGTGGGCGGTGTTCGACACGACCACCCTGGTCGACGTCCAAACCGATGGGTTCACCAACGTCTACAACCTGATCTTCGGCATCGGCGTGTTCCTGGTGCTGATCTTCTTCTGCCTGCAACTCATCACCGGGCTCATCAAGCGCGACCCGACCGCACTGTCTCGTGCCGCGCTCGGAGCGGCGAAGTCGGTGCTCGGCGCGTTCGTCGTGGTCACGCTGACCGCGCTCGCGCTGGAGATCGTGGACCAGCTCTGCATCGGCATCATCCAGGCATCCGGGGAGACCACCGAGACGATGGGCGACAAGATCATCCTGCTCGCCGCCGGACTGACCGGCATCAACATCGCCGCTCCCGGTGTCGGCGCGATCGTCACGATCTTCCTGGCCGGGCTGATGATCGCCGCGGTCTTCATCGTCTGGTTCTCGCTGCTGATCCGCAAGGCGCTGCTGCTGGTCGGGGTCGTGCTCGCGCCGATCGCGTTCGCCGGCGCCTCGTGGGATGCCACCAAGGGGTGGATCGGCAAGTGGGCCGCGTTCGTGATCGCTCTGATCGTGTCCAAGCTCGTGCTCGTGGTGATCTTCCTGCTGGCGATCACCCAGATCGCCACCCCCATCGAGGCGGACATCACCGCGGTCACCGAGCCGATCACCGGGATCGTGCTGATGGGAATCGCGGCCTTCGCCCCGTACATGGCCTACCGGTTCGTGTCGTTCATCGGCTTCGACCTCTACCAGCAGATGGGCACCGAGCAGGAAGCCAAGAACGCCCTCAACCGTCCCCTCCCGCTGCCCTCCAAGACCCCCGGCGGCGGCGAGCCGAAGAAGGTTCTCGATGACCCCCAGGGCGGCGACCCGGGAGGCGGAAAGGTGTCCGGCGGCGGACCAGGCGGCAGCCCGTCGCCGCGCACCCCGGCACCGGCCGCCGCCAGCGGCACCGGCAGCGCTGGCACCGCTGGTGCCGGCACCAGCGCAGGGTCCGGTGCGGCGGCAGGAGCGGGGGGCGGTGCTGCGGCGGCGGGTCCGGCCGCGGCGGTCGTCGTCGGAGCGCAGGTCGTCAAGGGCGCGGCCGAATCCGGCCCGAAGGCAGGCAAGGCAGTCGCCGGACAGGCCGAGACCGCCGCCAGCGGCGCCGAAGGCCAAGCCGGTAGCGGCCAGACCGCGCCGTCCAAGACACCGCCCCCGCCGTCCGCACCCCAGCCGCGCACCCCGGCACCGTCCCAGCCAGCGCCGCCGCAAACCGGAAAGGAGTGACCGGCCATGCCCGCCACGACAGATCAGAAAGCGCCGGGCAGTGAGCTGACGCCGGTGAAGTTCTCCCGCCTCACGCGCCGGGGTGTGCTGCTGGGGCTCTCGATCTCACAGCTCATCACCCTCGGCATCGGCGGCCTGAGCGTGCTGGCGGCGTTCTACGGCGGGGCCGGGATGCTGCTGGCCTACACCGCCCCGATCTGGGTGCTCGCCGCGGTGCTGACCTGGGTGCCCGTCGCCGGGCGGCCGATGGTCGAATGGCTCCCCGTCGCCTGCTGGTGGCTGTGGCGCTCCACCGGCGGGCAACTGCTGTACCGGCGGCGGATCGTCACCCCGCGCCCGGCCGGGAACCTCGCCCTGCCCGGCGACATGGCCCGGCTGCGCGAGCATCTGGACCCCGAGACCGGGGCCTGCATGATCCACGACCCCCGCCAGTCCACCCTCACCGTGGTCTGCGAAGTCACCCATCCCGCGTTCGTGCTGCTCGACCCCGGCGAGCAGGAACGCCGGGTCACCTCCTGGGGACGGGTGCTCGCCACGATCTGCCGGTCCGGGCGGATCGCGACCCTGCAGGTCCTGGAGCGGACGCTGCCGGACTCCGGGACCGGACTGGCCGAATGGTGGGCCGAGCACGGCACCGCCGACGACTCCTGGGCCGCGACCACCTACGCCGAGCTGATCGAACGGGCCGGTCCCGCCGGGGAACGGCACGCCACCACGATCAGCCTCTCCCTGGACATGAAGACCGCGGCCCGGCAGATCAGGACCGCCGGCGGCGGCATCCGGGGCGCCGCCGCGGTCCTGCGCCAAGAGATGGCGACCCTAACCGCCGCGCTGCGGTCGGCGGACCTGACCCCGGTCGGGTGGCTCGGCCCCGGCCAGGTCGCGGTGATCCTGCGCTCGGCCTACGACCCGGCCGTCGCCGCCGCACTGGAACGGCACGGGAAGCTCGGGCAAGACCTCGCCACCGCCGGCCCGGTCGCGGTCACCGAGACCTGGGGCAGCCTGCGCACCGACTCGGCCTGGCACACCGTCCTCTGGGTCGCCGAATGGCCCCGGAGCATGGTCTACCCGGGCTTCCTCGCCCCTGTGCTGCTGTCCACCGGCATCCAACGCTCGGTCTCGCTGCTCTACACGCCGATGCGTTCGGATCAGGCCGCCCGCGACATCCGCAAGAAGAAGGTCGAACACCTCTCCGATGCGGCCCAGCGGGCACGGATGGGACAGATCGAGGACGCCGCCCAGACCGCCGAGTACCACGACGTGCTCCAACAGGAAGCCGACCTCACCGCCGGACACGGCGTGCTCCGCGTCTCCGGCCTCATCAGCATCACGGCACCCACCCTCGACGACCTGGAAGCCGCGATCGCCGCGATCGAGCAGTCCGCGATCCAAGCCTCCTGCGAGACCCGCCGGCTCGTCGGCCAGCAAGCCGCAGCCTTCACCGCGGCGGCGCTCCCGCTGTGCCGGATCGTGTGACCGCTGGCCTACCTGGCAGGCGTCGAGACCCTGCACAGATGGAGGCCAGTGATGCCCACGTTCGCCGATCCCGGCCGCGACGCCGCCGAGGCGTCCGAAGCGTTGCGCGGGCTCGCGCACGCCACCCGCAGCTTCGCCGACCCGGCCGACATGTACGCGGTGATCGGTGACCTGCTGGGCGGGGTGCGCTCGC
Source organism: Janibacter hoylei PVAS-1 (assembly GCF_004025845.1). NCBI lineage: Bacteria > Bacillati > Actinomycetota > Actinomycetes > Micrococcales > Intrasporangiaceae > Janibacter > Janibacter hoylei. Next base: position 123,317 of record NZ_PIPF01000007.1, on the reverse strand, counting down.
TCCGGCAAGTCCTGGACCAGCTCGCCACCGCCCACCTGAACCAGCAGCATCAGCTGGCCGACGAAGCACGCGACCCGGCCGGCGGTGCGGTCGAGGCGGTGTCGGCGGCCGACGAGCTGCACCGGGCCGGCACGCTCATCGACCGGGCCCACGACCGGCTCAACGCCGCGATGAGTCATTCCGGCCGGATCGTCTGGAACCCACCGACGCAACTCGTTGAACAGTGGGTGGGGGTCGTGTTCCTGCAAGGCGAGGACGCCGACCGGGTTCTCGACCTCATCGACCGTGACGGCGTCGAGGCGGGGATCGAGCATCTGTCCGGCTGGGACTACGGCGACGAGACCACCGACGCCGCCTTGGAGAACGGCGATGTTCACGACCACGGCCCTGTCTGTGCCGGGGATCGGCCGGCCGAGACTGGCGACTATGCGATGACCTACAACCCGCAGGCCGGGCACGTTGCCCTCTACCGGCGGCACCTGATCCCCGCCGACCACGCGACAGACCCGCCCGACGACACCCCCGTCCCACCCTCGGACCGCGAGACCGGGCGCGATACGGCGAGACGGCGCAGCGGAGTCCGGGACGGAAGCTGGTTCGAGCATCCCGGCGTCGCCGCCGTCAAGCAGGCCCGGGGGCTCTCGTGGTGAGCCGGGACGAGAAGCTGCACACCGCCGTCCTCGTCGCACCGGCCTCCGAACGACGGCGGCTGCGAAAGCAGCGGCGACAAGCAGCCGCCCGGCTCGTCGACGAGCAGCGGCAGGCGGAGAAGGCCACGGCCCGCGCGAAGCTGGAGGCTGAGCGTGCCGAACGGCGAGCCACGGTCTACCTGTCCTCGGCCGGCGAGCCAGGGCCAGCCGCGCTCCGTACTCCGGGGAGGTTCCGGCTGCCTCGGCATCAGGACACCAGCGCCGTCTTCGCCGGCCACTACCCGTTCTTGGCCGAAGCTGGTCTCGGGCCGCAGGGGATGTTCATCGGGCAGGATCTCTACTCCGGGTCGTCGTTCGTCTACGACCCGTGGGTGCTGTACCGGCGGGGCATTATCACCGCCCCGAACCTGATCCTGGCCGGGATCGTCGGCTCCGGGAAGTCCTCGCTCGCCAAGAGCCTCTACACGCGCAGCCTGCCGTTCGGCTACCGCGTCTACGTTCCCGGCGACCCCAAAGGCGAGCACACCGGTGTCGCCGAAGCGGTCGGAGGGAAGGCGATCATCCTCGGGCACGGGATGGGCAACAGGCTCAACCCGCTCGATGAGGGCTACCGTCCCGGTGGCCTCTCGGACCGGGAGTGGGCGACCACGCTGGCTGCGCGGCGCCGGGACCTACTGGGCGCGCTCACCGAGACCGTCCTTGCTCGACCGCTCGCGCCGTTGGAACACACCGCGATCGATACCGCCCTGGCCGGCGCGGTGCGCGACACCGAGGTGCCGATTCTGCCGATGGTGGTCGACCGGCTGCTGCGCCCAGACCCGGCCGACGATCCAGACGGCCGACTTGCTGAGGATGGCCGTCAAGTCGGGCACGCGCTGCGGCGGCTCGTCGCTGGTGACCTGGCCGGGCTGTTCGACGGCCCGTCGACGGTGAGGTTCGACCCGACGCTGCCGATGGTCAGCCTGGACCTGTCCCGCGTCACCGAGAACTCCACCTTGATCTCGGTGCTGATGACGTGCTCGTCGGCGTGGATGGAAGCCGCCCTCCTCGATCCGAACGGCGGCCGACGCTGGGTCATCTACGACGAGGCGTGGCGGCTGATGTCGCATCCGGCGCTGCTGCGCCGGATGGACGCGCACTGGCGGCTCGCCCGCCACTACGGCCTGGCGAACCTGCTCGTGTTCCACAAGCTCACCGACCTGGAGAACGTCGGTGACCTCGGCTCAGCGAACCGTGCTCTGGCGAACTCGCTGCTGGCGAACGCGGAGACCCGGATCGTCTACCGGCAAGAGACCGACCAGCTCGGCCCCACCGCCACCGCGCTCGGGCTCACCGGCACCGAGCAACGTCTCCTGCCGGGACTGGGCACCGGGCAAGGGCTCTGGCGCATCAAGGACCGCAGCTTCGTCGTCCAGCACCAACTCCACCCCGCCGAACTGGCCGCGTTCGATACCACTGCCCGCATGAATGGCGATCCATCGCATGCTCTTGAGCCGTGAACGGGACGCCAGGCCTTGGCGGATCGAAGCTGTTCCGGGCATCACCGTCGCTCAGGTGCGAGTCTGGTCGTATGGACCCCTCCATCCGCCTGCACCAGCTCCTTCCCCTGGTCGAGCGGCAGCACGCCGTCATCGAGCAACTACGCGCACGGCATCCGAAGCTCACCACTGCGAACCAGCTCGCCGACCTGGTTGGGATCAGCGCGCGGACCATCGAGCGAGATATCGCCAGGCTCCGACAAGCCGGCATTCCGGTTGAAGTCGTCAGGGGTTCACGAGGCGGTTACCGAGTCGCCGCTCGGGAACAAGCGTGCCAGGTCTCCCTCACGCCCGGCGAGGTGTCCGCCCTGCTGGCGGCACTGGTCGCCATCGGCCCCTACAGTTCCTCAAGCGCACGAAGCGTTTTCGAGAAGCTCACCACCGCACTCTCGCCTGAGACGGTGGCGTAAAACCGTCACAGCCTTGTCGGCATTAGCTCGTATCGTCGAAGTATGAGCATCAGCCACGAACAGATCGACGACTACCTCACCCGCTACGCCGCCACCATGACCGACCTCGACGCCGAGTCCGCGGCCGACCTCTGGACGACGCCAGGCCTGATCGCAGACGACCGGTTCTCCGGGGTCCTCGAATCGCGAGAGGCGATGGTGCAGGGCTTGAAGCAGTCCTACCCGCTCTACCAGAAGCTCGGCCTCCACTCCGTGGGATACGAACTCTTGGATCAGAACCACCTCACCGGCCTACTCGTGCTGATACGAGTGCGGTGGGAGTTCTTCGACGCCGCCGGTGAGTTGCTCACAGACAGCACCGCCTACTACCTGCTTCGCAGCGAGGAAGCAGGCCTCCGCGCGACCGTCTGTGTGCAGACTGACGATGCCGAGAAACTCCAAGCTCTCGCTACATCACGCGGCATCGAGCTGACGCCGCCCAGCGAGTAAGCCGCGCGCGGGCCGAAACGTCAGCATCTCGCGGCTGCCGGTCTGGGCGGGACGAAGGTATCGCTGGTTCACCTCGCCGCTATGAGGAGAGTCGAGCCCGAACCGGTCCCGGTGTCTATTCCGTTCGTCGTGCTCGACGTGCGCGAGGACGGCACCGTGGCCGTCACCGTCGACGGGATACGGCTGGACCCCGAGCCGTTCGCGCCGCCGTGGCGGCGTTCCTCATTCGGGCAGATCATCGACCGTGCCACGGATGACCGGACGACACCGGCGCGGGTCGAGGTCCGCGAGGCAGACGGGACGACCTTCACCGACATCATCGCGGCTCAACGTCGCCGAGCACCCGACCCGACGCCTGACCCCGAGAAGCCAGCCTCGCGGCCGGTATTCCAAACCGTTGAAGGCGACGGGTTCGTTCCCGGCGAGGACATCGCGGTCGCCGTCGTCACCGGGCACACCGACGCGTCCGGTACCGGTACGGCCCGTGCCCTGATCGACCCCGGCCGGCTCGGGTCGGATGCTGCGGGCGGGGTTGTGGAGGTGGTGCTGGTCGGCCGTATCTCCGGCGCCACGATCGTCCGGCGGCTGCCATGAACAGTCAGGGTCGGCAGACCGGCTCGTTCGGTGATGAGCTGACCAACGCGGCCATGATCGGACTGGTCGGCCTGTTCGGCATCGCCTTGGTGCTCCGCGGCGCCGGGTCCGTCGCGGCATTCGTCACCGGCACGAGCCAGCCCGCCGGTGGTCCTGCGTCCGGGATCGGTGTGCTGTTCGATCCGGGCGATCCCGCTGGCGCCCTGGACGCGCCCGGCATGAGCCCGGTCGTCTACTGGCTCGTCACGAGCCTCCTGCTCGCCGTGCTCATCACCGGCGGCGTGTGGGTCTGGTCGCGGCTGCGCCGTCACACGCACCGAGTCGAGCAAGACCCGCGCCGGATGGCGGGCATTGCCACGAGGCATGAGGTCGCTGCCGCCGCGTCCGAGAAGGCGCTGCTGCGTCGCGCCGGGAACCTCCGCCCCGGGCTGGATAATCCACGCCCGCAAGATGTCGGCTACCGGCTCGGCGCCTCTAAGGGCACCGGGGTGTGGGCGTCGGTGGAGGACTCGATCATGGTCATCGGCCCGCCCCGCTCCGGGAAGGGCCTGCACCTGGTGATCCCCGCGATCCTCGACGCCCCCGGTGCCGTCGTGGTGACCTCGACCCGGCCGGACAACCTGACCGCGACCCTGCGCGCCCGCAGCCGGGTCGGGCCGGTCGCGATCTTCGACCCGCAACACCTCGCCGAAGGCTTGCCCGCGGGGATGCGGTGGTCACCGATCCGGGGCTGTGAGTCCCCGCAGACCGCGATGATCCGCGCCACCGGGCTCGCCGCCGGAACCGGCCTCTCATCCGGCGGCGTCGACGGCGGCGGGTTCTGGGAGGGCAAGACCCGCGCCGCACTGCAAGCGCTCCTGCACGCCGCCGCGATCGACCACCGCCCACCGGCCGAGCTGTTCCGCTGGACCCTCGACCCGACCGCAGCCGCCGACGCGGTGGCGATCCTGACCGGCTCGACCCGCGCGGCGACCGGATGGGCCGAGTCGCTGGAAGCGATGATCGACTCCGACCCCCGCACCCGCGACTCCATCTGGCAAGGCGTGTCCCTCGCCCTCGGATCGCTCGCCGACCCCCGAGTGCTCGACGCCGTCTCACCCGGCCCCGGTGAAGGATTCGACCCCGAGCACTTCATCCAGAACCGCGGCACCCTGTTTCTCCTGGCCACCGGGTCCGGTGCGGGAGCCAGCGCCGCACTGGTCGCGGCGCTGGTGGAAGACCTCATCGAGACTGCCCGCCGTCTCGCCGCGCGCTCACCCGGTGCGCGGCTCGATCCGCCGATGCTGCTGGCGCTGGATGAGATCGCCAACCTCTCGCCCCTGCCGTCGCTGCCGACGCTGATGGCCGAAGGCGGCGGGTCGGGCATCACGACGATGCCGGTGCTCCAGTCCCTCGCGCAGGCGCGGGACAAGTGGAACGAGCACCAGGCCGGCGCGATCTGGGACGCGTCGATCGTCAAGGTCATCCTCGGCGGCGCTTCCAACAGTCGCGATCTGCAAGACCTCAGCGCCCTGGTCGGGGAACGCGACGAGTACACCGACTCCGTGACGCTGGGTGACCACGGCACCCGCTCCAACCAGCGCTCCGTCCGGCGGGTGCCGATCTTCCCGCCCGACCGCATCCGCCGGCTACCGTTCGGCACCGGGATCGTGCTGCTGCGCTCCGCGCCCCCGATCGTCACCGACCTGCACCCGTGGCCAAAGCGCCCCGACACCACCCAGCTCACCGCCGATCGTGCGCAGATAGAGGCCCTGCTGCGCCGCTCTGACACCTGAGCACACGCCAGTCGCCTCCGCGCCCACCTGCCTGCCATAGAAAGCCCCGGCATGACCGGGGACCGCGAGAGCAGACAGGAGCACACCATGTCCGACGATCCCCGCGACGATGACGCCACCACGGGCGACCTGCCCGGCCCGGAGCTGGACGGCGACGAGGGCTTCGAGGACCCGCTGATCGCGGAGCCGCCGCACCCGATCAACTGGAACCTGCTGAACGCCGACGATGCCGAGGTCGAGTGGCTGGAGCTGAACCGGTGGGTGGACTGGCTGCGGCACACCTACGGTCTGCCCGCCGCGGTGATCCCGCCCGCCTGGTACGCCCACTCTGAGCTGCTGTGGGAGCTGTCCGCGCTGCACCTGCACTGGCTGTGCGCCTACGACCCCGAGCAGAACGGCTCCGCGCCACTGGGCTGGCACCGCGACTTCGCCGACGCCCGCCAGCGGCTGCGCGAATGGGTCGCTGCGTCCGGCACGAAGCTCGACCACGACCGGCCCACCAGGCAGACCGTCTGGCCCGGTGAGGAACCCGCCGACCCGATCCAGGACCTGCCGATCATCGACCGCGACGCCGAGTTCGTGGAGTTCGTCATGGCCGACGTCCAGGCTCGCCGCGACGCCGAGGAAGCGTTCTACCGCACCCTCGACCCCGACACCGGAGAACTGTCATGAGCGACGAAGGGACGCTCGTGGTGTCGCCGCTCATGCACAGCCGCGAGGTCGCGGCGTACTTGAAGGTCTCGGAGTCCACCCTGTCGCGGTGGCGGTCGGCGGGCACGGGGCCGCCGTTCCTGCGCCTGGGCGGGATCGCCCGGTATCGGCTCGACGCCGTGGATCGCTGGCTGGCGGAGCTGGAACACGACCATGCCCCGGAGAGCTGAGCCGCAGCCGACCGCTGAGCCCAAGCCGGTCCCGCCGATTGGTGTGAAGGTCTCCACGGACATGGAGCGCCGCTCCTACGGCATCCGCGCCCGCGCCCGGTGGACGGACCCGACCACCAAGCGCCGGGTGATCCGCTCGGAGATCGTGCGGGACGAAGCGGCCGCGCACGCGTTCTTCGACCAGCTCCGCAACTCCTCGACCAAGGGCATGGACGTGTCCATGACGCTGCTGGAGTTCGTCACCTCCATCGGCGACCGGTGGGCGCGGGGCCTGGACCCGACCTCCACCGGCGAGACCTACGGGTACGGGCTGAAGCTGCGGGTGCTGCCCGCGCTCGGGCATCTGCCGGTCACCCAAATCACCGCGGGGATCATCGACCGCACCATTGATGAGTGGGAACAGCGTCACGGCGCCTCAACTATCAAGAACACTATCGCCCCGCTCGTGCGGGTGCTCGATGAAGCCGTGCGGGACGGGCTGATCCAGATCAACCCCGCGAAGAACCGTGCCAAGCGGAGCCTGAATCGCAACGCCTTCCGCGGCCAGTCCGCCGAACACGCCTCCCCGCGGGCGCACGCGATCCCGGACATGAAGACCCTCAACCGCCTCGCGCGCGCATGCGGGAAGGTGCATCAGTCCTACAGCGACTTCGTGATGCTCGCCGCGCTGCTCGCGGCCCGGTCCTCGGAGGTGTCTGGGTTGCAGGTCGGGGATGTCGACTTCGACAAGAACCTCGTGGTGATCCGCCGGCAGGTGTTCCCCGGCAAGGGTGGCCTGGTCACGAAGCCGACCAAGAGCCGCAAAGAGCGACGCGTGCCGATCCTCGAACCGCTCCGGCCCGTGCTCGAACGCCTCACCGACGGCAAGGAGCCCGCGGACTCGTTGCTGGTCGGTCCGAAGGGCGGCTACCTCACCACTGCGACCGTCCGCGACGCCACGAACTGGGACGGCGTCGTGGCGAAGCTCGGGCTGCCTGACCTCACCCGGCACGGCCTGCGCCACACCGGGGCGACCTGGATGGCCGACGCCGGCATCCCTCTGCACGTCCTCCAAGACATCCTCGGGCACGCCTCGCTGGAGACCACCCGCGGCTACCTGCACCCCGACGACCGCCACCTCGCCTCCGCCGCTGAGCAGGCCAACGCCTTCCTCTCTGCCGCGGGGCAGCGTCGCCATGCGCGCCAGAGTCAGCCGCCCAAGCGCGGCATCTAGCTCCGCGATCGGGCTGGACTCGGGGCAAACCGATGCAGGCGGCAATGCTGGACGTGAACGACGGTGGCCTGTGTTATGCCGGGCTTGTGAGCTGGATGAGGTTTCCGCAGGTGTCGTCCAATACGGCGGTGACGACAGGCCCCATCGGTGTCGGTTCTTGCGTGAATCGGACGCCGCCAGCAACAAGCTGCGCATAGGTCGCGGCCACATCGTCAACGGCGAAGGAGGCTGCCGGGATGCCGTCGGCGACGAGTGCGGCTGTATAGGCGTTGGCCGCAGGGTGCTGATTGGGCTCCAGCAGCAGCTCGGGGCCGTCGGGTGCGTCAGGTCCGACCACGGTCAGCCAGCGGAACTCGCCCAGTGGCACGTCGTTCTTGGGGACGAAGCCGAGCTTGTCGGTGTAGAAGGCGAGTGCCTTGGCCTGGTCGTCAACGAAGACGCTCGTGACGTTGATTCGGATGCTCATGAGTCATTCCTTCGGTTCGGTGAGCCAGCGTTCGGTGATCTCCCGCAGCGGCTCGGTGTGCAGGGAGAGGAGTTTCGTCCGCCCAGAACGTTGCGAGCTGACAAGTCCCGCTTCTTCCAAGACGGTCAGATGCTGGGAGATCGCCTGCCTGGACGACGCAATGCCATGCCGCATCGCCAGCCGGCCGCACAACTCGAACAAGCTCTGCCCATCGCGCTCGGAGAGCTCATCGAGGATGAGGCGCCTGGTCGGATCGGCGAGTGCTTGGTAGATGTCTCCCACGCCTCCACAGTAGGCAAGTGGCTACTTGCATATCAAGCCTCGGTTCACGCGAGCCGCTCTCGCCCGCGTCCGAGAGAAGCGGGGACTACCGAGTCCTCACGTCCATCCGATAACAGCCGGGCAGGGGGGCGAATGAGGCCGGGAATCGTTCTGGTCCCCTTTTGGTCCCCTTATCCACAGGGAAGGGGTCTCGGAGGGCCCATCTATCCACAGGCAGCCCGAGCGTGCGCGGGTCCAGGGGGACCAGAGGGGGACCAACAAAAACCCTCCCAAGACATGACGAAGCCCCGGCGAGAAACATGCTCTCACCAGGGCTTTTACGTCGGGATGACAGTGTGCTGGCTCAGGACATCGGAATTGGGTGTCTCAGGACATTGGAATAGGGGTGTCTCAGGACATTGGAATAGGGGTGTCTCACGACATTGGGATGGATGTGGTCCTGATGCTGGGGCATGTCGAAACGTCGTCTTGTGATCACCGCGGTCCTGGCCGGTCAGTCGCAGTCCGAGGTCGCCCGCACTTATGGCGTCTCTCAGGGCTGGATCAGCAAGTTGATGGCCCGCTACCGCGCCGTGGGCGAGCAGGCCTTCGAGCCGCGTTCCCGTCGACCCAACACCTTCACCACCGCCACCCCGCAGGCCACGGTCGACCTCGTGCTGCAGCTACGTGACCAGCTGAGCACGCGAGGCCTGGACGCCGGCGCCGAGACCATCGGCTGGCACCTGCGTCACCACCACGACGTCACGACCTCCCGGGCCACGATCAACCGCATCCTCACTCGAGCAGGACGCGTGGTGCCCGAGCCGAAGAAGCGCCCGAAATCCTCCTACATCCGCTTCGAGGCCGAGCAACCCAACGAGACCTGGCAGTCCGACTTCACGCACTACCGTCTGACCACCGGCCGCGACGTGGAGATCCTCACCTGGCTCGACGACCACTCCCGCTACGCGCTGCACATCAGCGCCCACACCCGGGTCACCGGCCCGATCGTGCTGGCCGCATTCCAAGCCACGACCGACGAGCACGGTTGCCCCGCAAGCACGCTGACCGACAACGGGATGGTCTTCACCACCCGACTGGCCGGCGGCCGCGGCGGCAAGAACGCCCTCGAGACCCACCTGGCCGCCCTGGGCGTGACCCAGAAGAACTCCCGACCCGCGCACCCCACGACGTGCGGCAAGGTCGAGCGCTTCCAGCAGACGATGAAGAAGTGGCTGCGTGCCCAACCCGAACAACCCGCCACGGTCCAGGCCCTGCACACCCTGATCGACGACTTCCGCGACGAGTACAACAACCGGCGACCCCACCGATCCCTGCCGCACCGCGCCACCCCCGCCACCGCGTACACCGCCCGCCCCAAAGCCGCCCCCGGCGCCCCGACCGGTACCCACGAGCGCGTCCGGACCGACAAGATCGACAAATCTGGCGTCGTCACCCTGCGAAACCACGGGCGACTGCACCACATCGGAGTCGGCCGACCCTACGCCGGAACCTACGTCCTGCTCCTGGTCCAAGACCTCGAGATCCGCATCATCAACGCCGCCACCGGCGAACTCCTGCGCGAGCTGACCCTCGACCCCACCCGCGACTACCAACCCACCGGCCGAAAACCCGGCCCACAAAAGCAATAGCCGGACCTACAAAATCGTAGGTCCGGCTATGCCGATGTCCTGAGACATCACATACGTCGGGATGACAGGATTTGAACCTGCGACCCCCTGACCCCCAGTCAGGTGCGCTACCAAGCTGCGCCACATCCCGTTATTCAATTTTTGAGCCAACCAGGAGGGGTAAACCCCTTGACCCCCAGTCAAGTGCGCTACCAAACTGCGCCACAGCCCGTGGCCGCTCCCGCAGGAGCGAACGTCACTTTAACCCACTCCCACGGCCGTGGCCGAATCGGGTCCACCGGCGGGTCGCTCCCTTCGCTCCGGCCCACCACACCACGTCAACTGGCAGGATCAGGAGGCATGGACCCGAGCCTCCCGACGTCGTGGACGCCGTCCATGACGCACGACCTGTGGGTCGGTATCGGAGTCCTGACCGCCGGCGGAGTCCTCGCCCTGGAGAAATGGCGCCGGGGGGTGTCCGACGAGCGGATCTGGGCGCTCGTCGCCCTCGCGGTCGGCTTCGGCGCCGTCGGCGCCCGCCTCGGCACGTGGCTCCAGCACCTCCAGCCCAGCGCCAACGACCCGCTCGCGGTGCACTGGCTCTACGGCAACCGGAGCATCCTCGGCGGGCTCGCCTTCGCGTACGTCGCGGTGCTCGTCGGCAAGCGGCTGCTGCGGATGCAGTGGCGCACGGGCGCCCTCTTCGCGCCCGCCGTGGCTGCGGGCATGGCCGTGGGTCGCGTGGGGTGCCTGCTCACCGAGCCACCCGGGACCGCCACGGACGTGCCGTGGGCGGTCACGGTCACCTCCACCGCCGACGCCGCAGCCTGGGGTGTCCCTCTCGGCACCCGGCTCCACCCGTCCTTCGCCTACGAGATCGCCTTCCACCTGCTGGCTCTGCTCGCCATCTGGATCTGCCGGGACAGGCTCGCCGACGCGGCCGATCTCTTCACCCTCTACATCACGGGGTACGCACTCTTCCGCTTCGGTGTCGAGGCCGTCCGTGGCAACGAGGTGGCGTGGCTGGGCCTGACCCGGCCCCAGCTCTTCCTCGCGGCCACCCTCCCCCTCCTCATCTGGCGCAGCGCCGTCGCGGTGCGCCGTCAACCCCAAGGAGTCGAGCATGGTCCAGCCCCCGCCATCGGGTAGCCCCTACCCCGCTCCCCCACGCACCGGGCTCGGCATGGGCGCGGGCGCCGGCATCGGCGCGCTCGTCGGCCTCCTCGGACCCGTCGTCATCGCGCTGCTCACCTGGGGTGTCAGCAGCGTCGTGCCCGGGCCCGCCGGGGACGGAGCCTGGCTGGTGGTCCTCGGTGTCATCGCCACCCCGGTGATCCTGCTCCTGGCTGGCTGCGTGCTGATGATCCCGGACCGCCTGCGCGGCTGGGGCGTGGCCTGCCTGGTGGCCGGCGGCCTGTGGCTCATCTCGAGCGCCGGCGTCTGCACCGCCCTGGTCTTCGGCTTCGCCCAGATGTACCAGAACGACTCGAGCGGGGTCCTGCTGTGACGCCTCGCCCCGCCGCGCAGCCCGATGCCGGACCGGGTCGTCCTCTGCGCGGCGACCGGATCCATCGCTACGTCAACGCCTTCTGCCCCACCTGCCACGAGGAGTCGCTCGACGCCGACCTGACCGAGGTACGCCGGCTCAGCGGTTGGCTCGCCGAGCGCGACGGGCGCATCTGGCTCGAGCGGGGCTGCCCCGACCACGGGCTCGTGCGCACCCTCTACGACGAGGACCCGCAGATCCTGTCCTACCTCGAGGAGTGGACCGCCCCCACCAAGTCGCACGTCCCCGACCTCTCCGGCAACTTCGACCCGGTACCGGCGGCCTACCTCGACGGCCTGCCCGAGATGCAGACCCAGCACACGTGCATCCTCCTCGAGGACGTCACCGAGCACTGCAACCTGCGTTGCCCGACGTGCTTCGCCGACTCCGCTCCTGCGCTCACCGGCGTCGCGAGCGTCGAGGAGGTGCTGGCCAATGTCGACGCCCGCCTCGCCCGGGAGGACGGCCGGCTCGACGTGCTCATGCTCTCCGGTGGTGAGCCCACGCTCTACCCCGACCTCGAGCGGCTCCTCGACGAGCTCGTCGCGCGGCCCGTGGTGCGGATCCTCATCAACACCAACGGTCTGACCGTCGCCCGCGACGACGCCCTCGTCGCGCTGCTGCGCCGGCACCGGCAGCGCGTCGAGATCTACCTCCAGTACGACGGATCGAGCGCCGAGGCCTCGCTGCACCACCGTGGCGGCGATCTGCGGGCCCACAAGGACCGTGCGATCTCCCGCCTGAGCGAGGCCGGGGTCTTCACCACCCTGACGATGACCGCCGAGCTCGGGGTCAACGACGACGAGATCGGGCACGTCATCACCCGCTCGCTGGAGACCCCCTTCGTCTGCGGGGTCTCGATCCAGCCGATCTTCGGCTCCGGCCGATCCGGTGCGATCGACGCCACCGACCGGCTGACGCACACCGGTGTCCTGGCCCGGATGGGGCCCCAGACGGAGGGACTCGTGACGTGGCGCGACCTCACGGCACTGCCGTGCAGTCACCCGCACTGCGCGTCGGTCGGCTATCTGCTGCGGGACGACTCCGACACCTGGCGATCGCTCACCGCCATCGTCGGGCACGACCAGCTCAAGCAGTGGCTCGACCTCGCGCCGGAGAGCTTCGCCAACCGGATCACCGACCAGGCCATCCCCGAGCAGATGCGCGCGGTCGTCAAGGACGCCGTGCTCGGCCTGCTGAGCGAGCAGACCTCTCTCTCCCACCCGCAGGTCGGCGACCTGTGGAAGGCCGTCTGCCAGACCTGCGACCTCGGCCTGTCGACCCTGACGACGCTCGTCACGTCACGACTGCCGGGTCAGCACGAGCGACTGCGTCGCCTCATGGGCGAGCGGGTCAAGCGGATCAGCGTCAAGCCCTTCATGGACATCAACACGATGATCGAGGAGCGGCTGACGCAGTGCTGTGTCCACGTCGGCACCCGGGGGACGAAGGGAGAGCAGTGCGCACCCTTCTGCGCCGTCCAGGCGTGGGCGCCGCTGGCCCGGCAGAAGGTCGGCGCGGGCGCCCGCCGTCAGCTGCCGGTCAGTGCGGTCTGACGACTCCGCCGAGGCGGCGTCGCGACCACCTCAGCGGCGCCGGCCGCGTCGCTCGCGCACCCGCACGCTGATCTCGATGGGCGTGCCCTCGAAGCCGAACTCCTCACGCAGCCGCCGCTCGAGGAAGCGCCGGTAGCCAGCCTCGATGAAGCCCGAAGCGAAGATGACGAAGCGCGGCGGACGGGTGGACGCCTGGGTGGCGAAGAGGATGCGGGGCTGCTTGCCGCCGCGCACCGGGTGCGGGTGCGACGAGGCGATCTCGCCGAGCACCGCGTTGAGCCGCGACGTGGGCACGCGGCGGTCCCACGACTCCAGCGCCGTGTCGAGCGCGGGGGTCAGCCGGTCGACGTGGCGGCCGGTCTGGGCCGAGAGGTTCACGCGCGGGGCCCACGTGACCTGCACGAGATCGCGCTCGATCTCGCGCTCGAGGTAGAAGCGTCGCTCCTCGTCGAGCAGGTCCCACTTGTTGTACCCGATGACGAGCGCCCGACCGGCCTCGACGACCTGGCTGATGATGCGCAGGTCCTGCTCCGTGATCGGCTCGTGCGTGTCGATGAGCACGACGGCGACCTCGGCCTTCTCGAGCGCGGCCTGCGTGCGGAGCGAGGCGTAGAAGTCGGCGCCTCGGGTCTGGTGGACCCGCCGACGGATACCGGCGGTGTCGACGAAGCGCCACTGCCGACCACCGACCTCGACGAGCTCGTCGACCGGGTCGCGGGTCGTCCCGGCGACGTTGTCCACCACGACCCGCTCCTCGCCCGCGAGCTTGTTGAGCAGGCTGGACTTGCCGACATTGGGGCGGCCGATGAGCGCGACCCGGCGGGGACCCCCTTCGGGCACCGCGCCACCACGAGCGGAGACCTCGGGCAGCACGTCGAGGACGGCGTCGAGCGCGTCCCCGCTCCCCCGGCCGTGCAGCGCGGAGACCGGATGGGGCTCGCCGAGCCCGAGGTTCCACAGCGCGGCCGCGTCCGGCTCGAAGCGCTGGTCGTCCACCTTGTTGGCGACGAGCACGACCGGCTTGCCGGACGCGCGCAGCAGCTTGACGACGGCCTCGTCGTCGTCCGTGGCACCGACGACCGCGTCGACGACGAAGACGACGACGTCGGCCATGTCGATGGCGACCTCGGCCTGCTCGGCGACACGCAGGTGGATGCCCTGGGCGCCGATCTCCCAGCCACCGGTGTCGAGCAGGGTGAATCGGCGGCCCGACCACTCCGCGTCGTAGGCGACCCGGTCGCGGGTCACGCCGGGCGTGTCCTCGACGACGGCCTCACGACGGCGCAGCACACGGTTGACGAAGGTCGACTTGCCGACATTGGGCCGTCCGACGATGGCGACGACCGGCAGCGGTCCGGCCGCGACCTCGTCGGCCTCCGGCTGGAAGCCGTCGATGATCGCCCGGTCCTCGGCCGTCAGCTCGAAGTCCTCGAGCCCGGCACGCAGCACCCGCTCGACGCCCTCGGCGTGCGCCGCGTCATCCGTCCCGGTGGGGTCGGTGGGTTCAGGGGTGGTGTTCAACGGTGCTCCTGGAGAGTTGGTGGTGTCGCCCATTGTCGCAGCCACCGGCCGGTGGCGGCTGGTGGTCGGGGCGGGTCAGCGACCGCGCGCGGCATCGACGAGCGACATCACCGCGTCGATCGATCCTGCGAAGTCGAGGTCCGAGGTGTCGACGACGGTCACGCCGTCGGCCGCCTCGGTGAACTGCGAGACGGTCGAGTCGTCACGGTCGCGACGGACGACCTGGTCGCGGGTCGCCGCGATGGAGGCCTCGTCGGTGGCGCCGTGAACCTCGAGCGAGCGACGGCGCAGGCGCGCCTCCTCACTGGCGGTGAGCAGGATCCGCACGGCGGCGTCCGGGGCGATGACCGTCGTGACGTCCCGCCCTTCGGCGACGCAGGCCCCGTGCCGGGCGGCGATGTCGTCGATGAGCGCACGCTGCCGACGCTGCATCTCCACGCGCACGTCCGGGACCGTGGCGACGGTCGAGACCAGCGAGGAGATCTCGCTCGTGCGGATGTCCGCTGCGACGTCCGTGCCGTCGACGGTGACGCTGGGTGCCTGCGGGTCGTCACCGATGTCGAGCGGCAGAGCGACGGCGGCTGCGGTGATGGCCGCGGCGTCACCGAGGTCGACCTCGGTGTGCCGGCACCACCACGTGAGGGCCCGGTACATGGCGCCCGTGTCGAGGTAGCCGGCACCGAGCCGCGTCGCGACCGCACGGGAGACGCTGGACTTGCCGGAGCCCGAGGGGCCGTCGATGGCGATGACGAAGGGGGCGGGCTGGCTGGTCACGAGGGCCCAGCCTAGTCGCCCGTCAGGAGTGCAGCTGCCACCCTCGCGTCGTGAGGGCCTCGGTGAGCGGACCGGCTGCGGCCGGGAGCACGGAGACCTCCGCCAGACCGAAGGGCAGGCCCAGCCCGTGGTCGAGGCGCAGGTCCTCCATGTTGACCCCCGCGTCACCGATGTCGGTGAGGAGTCGGGCGACCTCGCCGGGGCGGTCGTCGACGACCACGCTGACGACGGCGTAGGTGGCGGGCGGCGCACCGTGCTTGCCGGGGATGCGGGCGTGACCGGCATTGCCGTCGGCGATGGCGCGGGCCAGCACGGCCCGCGCCCCCGGGGCATCGGCCACGTCGTCCTCGTCGGCGCCGAGGGCCTCGAGCGCGGCGACGAGCTCACCGAGGTCGTCCCGCACGGAGCGCAGGACGTCGGCGACCGCGAGTGCATTGCCGGAGAGGATCTGGGTCCACAGCCCGGGGTCGCTGGCCGCGATGCGCGTGACGTCACGCACGCCCTGACCGGCGAGGCCGACGGCTTCGTCACTCAGGTGCTCGAGGCGGGCGGCGACGAGAGACGCCGCCACCTGGGGCACGTGGGAGACCGCGGCCACGGCAGCGTCGTGCTCGGCCGGGCTGAGCGTCGTGACCGCGGCACCCGTCGCGCGGGCCACCGCAGCGACGAGCTCGGTCGCGGCGGGGTCGCTGCCCGGGTGCGGGCAGAGCACCCAGGCGCGCCCGGTGAAGAGGTCACCGCGGGCGCTGATGGCCCCCGAGCGCTCGCGGCCGGCCATGGGGTGGCTGCCGACGTAGCGGTCGATGGGCACGCCGGCACGGGAGACGTCGGCGAGGACCACCTGCTTGACCGAGGCGACGTCGGTGACCACGGCGTCGGGCCAGCGCTCGAGGGCACGGAGCACCAGCCGCGGGGAGACGTCGGGTGGCGCGGCGACGACCACGACCCCCGGGGCCACCTCCCCGCTGATCCGGCCGGCGCCGAGGTCGCGGGCCAGGGCGGCCGAGGTCTCCGACTGGTCCTCGAGGCTGACGTCGACCCCGACCGCGGTCAGGGCGAGCCCGATGCTCGTCCCGATGAGCCCGGTGCCGATGACGTGCACCGGAGGGAGTGCTGTGGCTGCCCCCTTCGCCTCGTCGGCCGTGGTCACAGCCCGGCAGCCTTGTACAGGTCGCTGATCTCCTGCCGGCTGAGGTTGCGCCACCGGCCCGACTTCGTCGTGCCGAGCGTGATCGGGCCGACCTGGGTCCGCACGAGCGAGAGGACCGGGTGGCCCACGTGGTCGAGCATGCGGCGGACGATGTGCTTGCGCCCCTCGTGGAGGATGACCTCGACGATCGCCTTGCCCGGCCGGGAGTCGACGACCTTGAAGGAGTCGACCCGCACCGGACCGTCCTCGAGCTCGACCCCGTCGCGCAGCCGCTTGCCGAGGTCCTTGGGCACGGGGCCGGGGATCTCCGCGATGTAGGTCTTGAGCACGCCGTGGGCGGGGTGCTGGAGGCGGTGCGCGAGGTCGCCGTCGTTGGTGAGGATGAGCAGGCCCTCGGTGTCGGCGTCCAGCCGCCCGACGTGGAAGAGCCGCTCGGGTCGCCCGGCGACGTAGTCGCCGATGCTCACCCGGCCCAGCTCGTCGGACATCGTCGTGACCACACCGGTGGGCTTGTTGAAGGCGAGGTAGACGCGCGACTCGTCGAGGTGCACCCGCTCGCCGTCGACGTGGACGGTCTGCCGCAGCGGGTCGACGCGCACGCCGAGCTCACGCACGACCTGTCCGTCGACCTCGACGCGCCCCTCGCTGATGAGCAGCTCGCAGGCGCGGCGGGAGCCGATGCCCGCCGCGGCGAGCACCTTCTGCAGGCGGGTGCCCTGGGGGTCGTGGACGTCGATCGTGGGTGCCTGCGGGGGCTCGGGGGCCAGCTGCGGCTGTCCCTGCCGGCTGCGGCCGCTCGTGCCGCGGTCGGGCTGCGGGCGCCGGCCGGGTCGGGGCGGCTTCTTGGGTCCCTTGCCGCGGGGTGCACCCTGCGGTCCTCCGGGGCGACGGTTCTGGGGCGGGGTCATGGGCGGGCCTCATTCACGAGTTCGTCGAGCACTGCGGCATCGGGCAGGTAGGGGGCGATCGGCGGGAGGTCGTCGAGCGTGTTCAGACCCATCCGCTCGAGGAAGTACGGGGTCGTCCCGTAGAGCGTCGCATTGGACTCCTCGTCCTTGGTGACCTCGACGATGAGGCCGCGGGTGAGGAGGGTGCGCACGACACCGTCGACGTTGACCCCGCGGATCGCGCCGATGCGCGCCCGCGAGATCGGCTGCCGGTAGGCGATGACGGCGAGGGTCTCGAGGGAGGCGGTCGTCAGGCGGGACTGCTGACCGTCCAGGACGAAGCGCTCGACGACCGGGGCGTAGGCGTGGTGGCTGTAGAAGCGCCATCCTCCCCCCACGTTGCGCACGGTGAAGCCGTGCCGGCCGTCGGCGTAGGCCTCCTCGAGGGCGCCGAGGTGCTCTCGGATCTCCTCGACGGGCAGCTCGAGAGCCGACGACAGCGCGTGGTCGGTGACGGGCTCCTCGACGATCATCAGCACGGCCTCGATGGCGCCGCGGGCGCCGCCGGGCAGGTCTCCGACGTCGAAGGCGACCTGCACGTCGTCCCCCTCCGGCACGCCCGCCGGTGGGGCGGTCGCGGCGGAGGGTGAGGGTGTCGGCTCACTCATCGGGCATCTCCTCCTCGGACGAAGGGGGCGGTGCCTCCCCTTCGTCGAACTCGGCACCGACGTCCACGGTGCCCTCCTGGCTACCGGTCCAGCTGACCTCGAGGTCGCCGAGGGCCTCGGGCTGGTCGAGCGCGACCTGCTTGTCGCGGAAGAGCTCGAGCAGCGCGAGGAAGCGGGCCACGACGACGAGCGTCGAGTCCGCGTCCTGCACGAGCGTGCGGAAGGAGAGCGTGCCCTCCGACCGCAGCCGGTCGACGACGAGGGCCGCCTGCTCGCGGACGCTGACGGCGGGTGCGTGCAGGTGGGTCAGGCCGACGGTCTCGGGCTCCTTGGGGGTGAGCGCCCGGGCGGCGACCATGGCCAGCTGCTCGGGCGTCACGCTGATGACCAGCTCCGGGAGGAGCGAGGCGAGGTGGGGCTCGAGACCGGCTTGGCGTGGCGTCATCCGGCCGGTCGTCGCGAGCGTCTCGCCGAAGCGCGCGGCCACGTCCTTGAAGGCGCGGTACTGCAGCAGGCGGGCGAAGAGCAGGTCACGGGCCTCGATGAGCTCGAGGTCCTCCTCGTCACCATCACCCGTGTTGGGCAGCAGGCGCGATGCCTTGATGTCGAGCAGCGTGGCCGCGACGAGGAGGAACTCGCTCGTCTGACCCAGGTCCCATGACGGCTCGCTAGCCTGAAGCGCGCGCAGGTGCACCATGAACTCGTCGGTGACCTTGGCCAACGCGATCTCGGTGATGTCCAGCTGGTGCTTGCTGATCAGCCCCAGGAGCAGGTCGAAGGGCCCCTCGAAGTTGTCGAGATGGACGGTGAAGGCCTGCTCCGCACCCCGCTTGGTGATGACACCGCCGGGGACGGCGACGTCGGGGTCCGGCGCGTGGGACTCGGTGGCCTCGGGGGCCGTAGTGGCCGGTGGGGCCTCCACGGGTATCAGGGAGCGCCGCCGCGCGAGATCAGCTCGCGGGCCAGCTGCCGGTAGGCGTTGGCCCCCGAGTGACCGGTGGCGTAGGTGGTGATCGGCTCGGCCGCGAGCGTGGCGTCGGGGAACTTCACCGTGCGGGAGATGACGGTGTGGAAGACCTTGTCCCCGAAGTGGTCGACGACCGACCCGACGACCTCGCGGCTGTGCAGGGTACGGCCGTCGTACATCGTCGCGAGGATGCCGTCGACGGTCAGGCCGGGGTTGAGCCGATCGGTGATCTTGTCGATGGTCTCGACGAGCAGCGCGACACCTCGCATGGCGAAGTACTCGGTCTCGAGCGGGATGATCACGCCGTGGGCGGCCGTGAGGGCGTTGACGGTCAGCAGGCCGAGAGAGGGCTGGCAGTCGATGAGGACGACGTCGTAGTCGTCGAGGACGGGCCGGAGCACGCGGGCGAGGATCTGCTCTCGGGCGACCTCGCCGACGAGCTGGACCTCGGCCGCGGACAGGTCGATGTTGGCCGGGGCGACGTCGAGCCCCGGCACGGAGGTGTGCTGGATGATCTCGGTGATCTCGTGGCCGCGGGAGACGAGCAGGTCGTAGATCGTCGTGTCGAGGGTGTGCGTCGGCACGCCCAGCCCCACGGAGAGGGCGCCCTGCGGGTCGAAGTCGACGAGCAGGACCCGTCGACCGGCCTCCGCGAGAGCGGCGCCGAGGTTGATGGTGGTCGTCGTCTTGCCGACGCCGCCCTTCTGGTTGCACATCGCGATGATGCGGGCGGGGCCGTGCGATGCCAGGGGCTCGGGCTCCGGGAAGGAGGGCATGGGTCGGCCGGTCGGACCGTACTGGGTCAGGTCGTGCTCGAGGTCGAGCGGCGGCGTCACCTCTGATGCCACAGTCGGATCACTCCATCGTCGTGGGTCGGTCAGCCTCTCGCTGATCAGCGATGACCCTATCAGCGGGCTCGGGGGTGGGCCTGCGCGTAGACCTCGCGCAGCTGCTGCACGGTGACCATCGTGTAGATCTGCGTCGTCGTCACCGAGGCGTGCCCGAGCAGCTCCTGCACGACGCGCACGTCGGCGCCGCCCTCCAGCAGGTGGGTGGCGAAGGAGTGCCTCAGGGTGTGTGGCGAGACGTGCCCGGAGAGCCCGGCCCGATCTGCCGCCGTCGTGATGACGGCCCACGCGCTCTGCCGGGACAGCCGGGCGCCCCGGCGGTTGAGGAAGACGGCGGGGCCGGCGCGGCCGGCGCTCGCCAGCTCGGGGCGGCCGCGCACCAGCCAGGCCTGGACGGCCTCGACGGCGTAGCTGCCGATGGGGACGATGCGCTCCTTGCCCCCCTTGCCGAGCAGGCGCGCAGCGCCCACCTCGAGGTCGAGGTCGTCGATGTCCAGGCCCACGACCTCGGAGATGCGAGCTCCGGTGCCGTAGAGCAGCTCGAGGAGCGCCCGGTCGCGCAGGGGCACCGGGCCGTCCCCGACTCCGGCCGCGTCGATGAGCCGGGTCACCTCGTCGAGTCGGATCGCCTTGGGCAGACGCGAAGGGGGTGACGGCGGCGCCACGTCCTCGGCCGGGTTGTGGTCGGTGAGGCCCTCGAGCGCGAGGAACTTGTGCAGGCCGCGGACGGCGACGAGGGTGCGGGCCGCGGAACTGGCCGCGAGCGGCGGGTGGTCGGCGTCGCCGGTGCGCAGTGCGGCGAGGAAGGCGGAGACGTGCTGCTCGGTCACCTCACCCGGGTCGGTGACACCAGCCGCTGCAAGGTGGTCGAGATAGCGACCGGCGTCTCGCGCGTAGGCGCTCAGCGTGTGGGCGGAGACCCCGCGCTCGACGTCGAGCTGGGTGAGCCAGGTGCGCACGGCCCGCTGGAGGGGGGTCGGGCGGCTCACCGTCGGTGTCGGCCTCTCTCGGGTCGGGGTCGTGCCGTGGGCACCCCATTGTGCCCACGGGTGGTCGCGACCACGGCGAGGAGTCTAATGGGGTCATGAAGCTGTATGCGGATCTCCCGGCCCGACGTCTTGGTCAGGTCGTCGCCGACCTCCTCATGATCGCCTGGGTCTTCCTCTGGGCACGCGTGGGCCGGGCGGTGCACAACTCGACCCTGGAGCTCGCCGAGCCGGGCCACCGACTCGAGTCCGCCGGGTCCGGGTTTCGGGACAAGCTGACGACGGCGGGCAACACCGTCGACGACCTGCCGGTGCTCGACGACAAGGTGGCCACCCCCTTCCGCGATGCCGCCGGGGCCGGGACGACGATCGAGGAGGCTGGCCGAGACCTCGTGAGCGCGGTGGAGAGCCTCGCCACGACCCTCGGCTGGGTGACGGCGCTGACGCCGATCCTCATCGTCGGCGCCTTCTGGCTCGCGGCGCGGTGGCGCTTCGTCCGCCGGGCGACGGCGGCGCAGTCCCTCGTCGACAGCGTCGACGACCTCGACCTCTTCGCCCTGCGGGCAATGTCCAACCAGCCGCTGCAACGACTCTCCCGGATCAGCCCCGACCCAGCCGGGGCGTGGCGGCGTGGCGACCGGGAGGTGATCCGCGACCTCGCCCTCCTCGAGCTCTCGGACTGCGGCCTCCGGCCCCCCCAGAGGACGGGCGGCGCCCCCTCGGCCACTGCACCCTGAGGTCAGCTCGACGGGGTCGACGTGGGGCTCTGTCCACACCCGGGATCACCACGGAGGCGCCCTCCTCAGGCCTCACGTCCGTCTGGTGCTGCCCTGACTCCCCCGCCAGCATCGACGCATGGACCAGTCACCGATCGCCTGCCCCATGTCGTGCCCGGTCGGCACCGCACCCGACGACTACGAGCCCTGCACCGCCTGCCCCTCGTGGCCGTGCGCGGAGCGCAGGTGGGTGGCCGCCGGACGCAGGGTCGGCCTGCTGTCACGCCGGTTTCGCCGACTCCATCGGCTGACCCAGCGGCAGCTGGCCACCCGCCTCGGGTGGAGCCCAGCCACGGTGGGCCGGATGGAGGTCGACGCCGCGTCGCTCCCCTTCGGCGCGGTCGTGAGCCTGCTGGCGGAGGTGGGCTACAGGGTGGCCTTCGTCGACGCGAGCGACGACGACCCCCTCCCCTCGGGGGCCGTCACGGGGCCCGCCGCACGCAACCGCCGCCAGGACCCGGTGCTCCCCGGGCCGGAGGGGATCTGGCGTCGTGCAGCGAGCTAGCTCACTCCCCCAGGGCGACCACTCGTGGCTGCAGGTCCTCGACGGGGCAGGTCCACGACTCGGCCGCGGCATCCACCTGCTCGCCGGAGCGGATGTCCTTGACCTGGTCGCCACCGGAGTCTCTCGCACCCGGGAACCACACATGCGGGATCCCGCGACGCTCGGCGAAGCGGATCTGCTTGCCGAACTTCGCCGCCGCCGGGGCGACCTCGCACGGGATGCCGCGCGCCCGCAGCGCCGTCGCGACGGCCACGGAGCGGGGGCGGCTCCCTTCGTCCGTGACGGCCACGAGGACCGCCGAGGGCGACTTCCGGGTGGCCCCGACCAGCCCCTTGCCGAGGAGGAGACCCAGCAGGCGCGACAAGCCGATCGAGATGCCCACCCCCGGATAGGTCGTCTTGCCGTCGGTGGCCAGCTCGTCGTACCGACCACCGGAGCAGAAGGACCCCCACGACTCGTAGCCCACGAGCTGCGTCTCGTAGACGGTGCCGGTGTAGTAGTCCAGGCCGCGGGCGATCCGCAGGTCGGCGACCATCGCACCGGGCGCCGCCGCGGCCCCGGTCTCGATGACCGCGGCCAGTGCGGCCAGACCCTCGTCGAGCACGGGGTTCTCCACACCCAGGGCACGCACCCGGTCGACGAAGGTGGTGTCTTCGGTCCGGATGGCCGCGAGGTCGAGGCAGGCCTGCGCCTGCTCCGTGGTGCGACCCGCCTCGACGAGCAGGGCGGCCACCTTGTCCGGCCCGATCTTGTCGAGCTTGTCGACGATGCGCAGCGTGCCCGCCACGTCGTCGATGCCCAGACCCCGGTAGAAGCCCTCGGGGATCTTGCGGTTGTTGACCTGGATGATCATCTGCGGGATGGGCAGCTTGGCGAAGATCTCCGCCATGACCAGCGGCATCTCGGCCTCGAAGTGCGGCGCCAGCTCACCCGCGTCGACGACGTCGATGTCGCACTGGGTGAACTCGCGGTAGCGCCCCTCCTGCGGCCGCTCACCGCGCCAGACCTTCTGGATCTGGTGACGGCGGAAGGGGAAGTTGAGCCGACCCGCGTTTTCCACGACGTACCGGGCGAAGGGGACGGTGAGGTCGAAGTGCAGTCCGAGCTGGCCTTCGCGACCGCCGGCGGCACCCCCTTCGTCATCGGCCAGGCGGTGGATCCCGTAGATCTCCTTGTCCGCGTCGCCGCCCTTGCCGAGAAGCCGCTCGACCGGCTCGACCGCGCGGGTCTCGATCGACGGGAAACCGTGCAGCTCGAAGGTCGAGCGGATGACGTCGATGAAGTGCTGCTCGACGATGCGCTGCTCGGGCAGGTACTCGGGAAAGCCGGAGAGCGGGGTGACCTTCGTGGGGCGGGCGGCGGGGTGGGTCATCACAGTCCTTGCAGGTACGGGTTGGTCGCCTTCTCACGGCCCAGCGTCGTCGCGGGTCCGTGGCCGGGCAGGACGAGGCTGGAGTCGGGGCGGGGATGGACCACCCGACGGAGGGAGTCCTGCATCGCCTCGTGCGACCCGCCCGGCAGGTCGGTCCGCCCGATCGACCCGGCGAAGAGCACGTCGCCCGTGATCAGCGTGCGGTCGACCTCCGCGTCGGCGGGCACGCCGTCCGGCACGCGCGGCATCGCAAACATCACCGAGCCCTCGGTGTGCCCGGGTGCGTGCAGCACCTCGAGGTCGATGCCTGCGACGCTCACCGTCTCGCTGTCGGTCACCTCGACGACTCGCTCGGGCTCGCGCCAGGTGGCCTTCTTGCCGAACTGCTGCTCGAGCATGCCGCTGAGCGCCGGCCCGAGGGAGGAGGAGCCGAGGGGGTCGACGAGGCGGTAGCGGTCATCGGTGTGGATGTAGGCGGCGAGCTCGCCACCGCAGACGGGTGTCACGGAGAAGACGTGGTCGACGTGGCCGTGGGTGAGCAGGACCGCCGCCGGCTTGAGCCGGTGCGTCGTGAGGACCTCGCGCAAGGTCTCCTCGATGCCGATGCCCGGGTCGACGATGATGCACTCCTCGCCCGGGCCGTCGGCGATGACGTAGCAGTTGGTCCCGAAGGCCTGCGCCGGGAAGGGGATGGTCAGCACGGTCCAACCCTACGTGCGCGCCCCGCCCGGTCACGTGAATGGGTAACCTCGGGCCTGTGAGTGACGACACCAACGCCCCGCGCCCTTCGGCGCCCTCGCCTGCGGCACTGGCCCGCATGGCCCCCCGCCCGACCCCGACCCCCGCCGCCGAGGCCCCCGCGATGACGACGGACCACTCGGCCTCCGCTGACTTCGGCCGGGTCGACGAGGAGGGCAAGGTCTTCGTCAAGGACGGAGAGGGCGAACGCGAGGTCGGCTCCTACCCCGGCGCCACCCCCGAGGAGGCCCTGCAGTACTTCGCCCGCAAGTACGACGAGCTCTTCGCCTCCGCCACCCTGCTGCGCCAGCGTCTCGACGTCCCCGACGTCTCCGCCAAGGAGATCGGTGACGGCCTGAAGACCCTGCGGGAGCACGCGGAGCAGCCCAACGTGGTCGGCGACCTGCCGGCTCTGAGTGCGCTCGTCGCCGAGCTCGAAGAAGGCCTGACCGCCAAGCGTCAGACCGAGTCCGCTGTCCGCGCCGAGGCCAAGAAGGTCGCTGCGGCCGAGCGCGAGGCGATCGTCGCCGAGGCCGAGCAGATCGCCGCCCAGCCCGTCGACAACGTGCACTGGAAGCAGTCGACGACCCGGATGCGGGCCCTCCTCGACGAGTGGAAGGCGCACCAGCGGGGCAAGGCGCGCCTCGACAAGGACGTGGAGAGCGCACTGTGGCAGCGCTTCTCGAAGGCTCGCAACGGCTTCGACAAGACCCGGCGCGCCCACTTCGCCCACCTCGAGCAGAGTCGTGGGGAGGCCAAGTCGGTCAAGGAGGACCTCGTCGTCCAGGCCGAGCGGCTGTCCACCTCGACCGACTGGAACGCCACGGCCGGTGCCTTCAAGCGGCTGATGGACGAGTGGCGCCGGGCGGGTCGTGCGGGGCGCCAGGACGACGACAAGCTGTGGGAGCGCTTCCGCACCGCGCAGGACGCCTTCTTCAACGCCAAGGACGCCGAGGCGGCCAAGGAGGACGAGGCCCACCAGGGCAACCTCGCGGTCAAGGAGGGCCTGCTCGCCGAGGCCCAGGCGCTGTTGCCGGTCAAGGACCTCGACAAGACGAAGGCCGCTCTCCGCTCCATCCAGGACCGCTGGGAGGCCGCGGGCAAGGTGCCGCGCGCTGACGTCTCCCGGATGGAAAAGGGGATGCAGCGGGTCGAGCAGGCGGTGCGCGATGTCGAGGACAAGAAGTGGTCCTCGTCCAACCCCGAGCTGTCCGCCCGAGCCAGCTCCTTGGCCTCCCAGCTCGAGGCGAAGGTCGCCGAGCTGCAGGCCGATGCGGACGCTGCAGAGGCCAAGGGTGATGCCGCGAAGGCGACGAAGCTGCGTGAGCAACTGGCCGCCCAGCAGGCGTGGCTCGACCAGGCCCGCAAGGGCCTCGACGAGTTCGGCGGCTGACCCCCCACGGTCCCTGCCCTTCGAGACGCCGCTGGCACGCCTCCTCAGGAACCGGAGCAAGGCCGCCTGCGGCCGCAGCGTCTCGAAGGGTCCGTCACCCCTGCAGAGCGGACCGCAGCACAGCGGACGTGGAGGCGCGGTGGCGCAGCGTCAAGCCGAAGTCGAGGACGACGACGTGACCACACGACGACGAAGGACTTCGGCAGCTCGCCGCCGCACCTCCACGGGAGCGGGCATGGTCCCCGGCCCTTCGAGATGGTCGCTGCGCGACCTCCTCAGGGACCGGTCGGGGGTCGGGCCCCCTTATCCTCAGGGACCGGTCGGGGGTCGGGCCCCCTTCTCCTCAGGGACCGGTCTGGGGTCGGGCTCTCTTCTCCTCAGGAACCGGCGTCAGCCCTACTTGCTCGACCCGCCGGAGATGCGGAAGCAGTCGAAGACGGACTCGATGCGCTTGACCTGCTGCATGACGTGGCTGAGGTGCGCGACCTCCCCCATCTCGAAGGTGAACCGCAGGATCGCCACGCGGTCACGTGACGTCTGCACGGCTGCCGACAGGATGTTGACTCCGGACTCCGAGAGCACCCGGGTGACGTCGGAGAGCAGACCGGCCCGGTCGAGAGCCTCGACCTGGACCTGGACGAGGAAGACGCTCGAGCTGCTGGGCGCCCACTCGACCTCGATGAGCCGCTCGGACTCCTTCTTCAGCGAGGTCGCGTTGGGGCAGTTGACCCGGTGCACGGAGACGCCGTTGCCGCGCGTGATGAAGCCCATGATCTCGTCCCCGGGGACGGGCGTGCAGCACTTGGCGAGCTTGACCCAGAGGTCTTCCATGCCCTTGACGACGACACCCGGGTCGTTGTTCGAGTTCCGGCTGCGGCCGACGGGGCCCGGCAGCGTCGCCTCGGCGAGGTCCTCGGTCGCACCGTCCTCACCCCCGGCGGCGGCGATGAGGCGTGAGACGACGTGCTGGGCGGAGACGTGCCCCTCCCCGACCGCGGCGTAGAGCCCGTCGACGTCCTGCCGCCGAAGCTCGCTCGCGACGGCCGTGAGGCTCTCGACGGTGACGATGCGGTGGAGCGGCAGGTTTTGCTTGCGCACGACCTTGGCGATGGCCTCCTTGCCGGAGTCGACCATCTCCTCACGGCGCTCCTTGGTGAACCACTGCTTGATCTTGTTGCGCGCACGGGCGGAGCGGACGAAGTTCAACCAGTCACGCGACGGCCCCGCTCCTTCGGCCTTCGAGGTGAGGACCTCCACGGCGTCGCCGTTCTCCAGCGGAGAGTCGAGGGGCACGAGGCGACCGTTGACGCGGGCGCCGATGCAGCGGTGCCCGACCTCGGTGTGCACGGCGTAGGCGAAGTCGACCGCGGTCGACCCGGCCGGCAGCGCGATGACCTGTCCCTTCGGCGTGAAGGCGTAGACCTCGCGCGTGTTGATCTCGTAGCGCAGGGAGTCGAGGAACTCACTGGGGTCGGCCGTCTCGCGCTGCCAGTCGAGGAGCTGACGCAGCCAGGCCATCTCCCCCATCTGCCCGTCGTCGACCTTGCCGCCGTCCGGGTTGCCACGGTCCTTGTACTTCCAGTGGGCGGCGACGCCGTACTCGGCGCGTCGGTGCATCTGGTGGGTGCGGATCTGGATCTCGACCGGCTTGCCCTGAGGTCCGATGACCGTCGTGTGCAGCGACTGGTACATGTTGAACTTCGGCAAGGAGATGTAGTCCTTGAAGCGCCCAGGCAGCGGGTTCCAGCGGGCGTGGAGTGCACCGAGCGCCGCGTAGCAGTCACGGACGGTGTCGACCAGGACGCGCACGGCGACGAGGTCGTAGATCTCGCCGAACTCGCGGCCGCCGACGATCATCTTCTGGTACACGGAGTAGTAGTGCTTGGGCCGCCCGGTGACCGTGGCCTTGATCCGGGCCTCGCGCAGGTCGGTGACCACCTGGGCCTTGACGGTCGTCAGGTACTCCTCGCGGGCAGGTGCTCGCTCCGCGACGAGCCGGACGATCTCCTCGTACACCTTCGGGTACAAGGTGGCGAAGGCGAGGTCCTCCAGCTCCCACTTGATGGTGTTCATCCCGAGGCGATGGGCCAGCGGCGCATAGATCTCGAGGGTCTCCTGCGCCTTGCGCTGGGCCGACCCGGCGGACACGTACCGCCACGTGCGCGCATTGTGCAGCCGGTCGGCGAGCTTGATGACGAGGACCCGGATGTCGCGCGCCATGGCGACGATCATCTTGCGCACGGTCTCTGCCTGCGCGTTGTCGCCGTAGGTCACCTTGTCGAGCTTGGTGACGCCGTCGACGAGCTTGGCCACCTCCGAGCCGAACTCCTCCTCGAGGTCATCGAGCGAGTAGTCGGTGTCCTCGACCGTGTCGTGGAGCAGTGCTGCGGCCAGGGTCACGGGGGTCATGCCCAGCTCGGCCAGGATCGTGGCCACCGCCAGCGGGTGGGTGATGTAGGGGTCGCCGCTCTTGCGGACCTGATCACGGTGAGCGCGCTCAGCGACGTCGTAGGCGCGCTCGATGACTGACAGGTCGGCTTTGGGGTGGCTCTGGCGCACGATCTGCAGCAGCGGGTCCAGGACCCCCGGAGTGGCCGCGCGCCCGCTGCCGATGCGGGCCAGCGAGGCGCGCGCCAAGGACCGTGGGGAGAACCCGCCGCCGGTGTTGCGCTCGCTCATGGAGTGAGCCTAGACCGTGAGCAGGCTCCGCACGGCACGGCCTGCCAGTGCGCGACGTCCGTCGAGGGCCTCCAGCTCGACGAGGACCTCCACCCCCGGCACCTGTGCGCCGCAGGTCTCGAGGAGCGTGCACGCCGCGGCGGCCGTGCCACCCGTGGCGAGCACGTCGTCCACGACGAGCACGCTGGCACCCGGCGTGAGCGCGTCGGCGTGCACCTCGATGCGCGCCGTGCCGTACTCGAGCGCGTAGTCGAGCCCGACCGTCTCCCCCGGCAGCTTGCCGGCCTTGCGCACGGGCACGAAGCCGACCCCCAGGTGCAGCGCGATGGCCGCGCCGAAGATGAAGCCGCGGGCCTCGAGCCCCGCGACTCGGTCGACCTTCCCCCGCCACGGCTCGGCGTGGGCCTCCACGACCGCCGCGAAGAGCTCGGCGTCGGCCAGGAGCGGTGTGATGTCCTTGAAGGTCACGCCCGGCTCGGGGAAGTCCGGGACGTCCCGCAGACCCGCACGGATGCGGTCCTGCAGGGCGGCGTCCGTCACGACGTGCCCCGACGGTTGCGCGGGGTCTTCTTCGGCTGGTTGCGTGGCCCGCCCGACTGGGCGTACTTGTGCACCTTGCGCCCGGTCACCGTCTGCGGCCCGTCGGTGTCGACGGGCTCGGCGTCCTGTCTGTCGCCCGACGCAGGCGTCGTCGCCGACGTGCCGGAGGGCGACGAGGCCGACTCCGAGCTGTCCGCGGGCACCGACGTCGCCAGGACGGGCGAGCGCCGCTGCTCACGGGCCTGGTGCTTGTCGGCGTCCGCGGCCAGCTTGACGACCTCCGGGTCCTTGCGGCGCAGGTCCACGAGGAGCGGGGTCGCGATGAAGACCGAGGAGAAGGCGCCGACCGTGGTGCCGATGAAGAGCGCCAGCGACAGGTCGAGCAGCGTGCCGGGGCCGAGCACCGCGAAGCCGATGATGATGACCGCAAGCACCGGCAGGTTGGCGATGACCGTCGTGTTGATCGACCGGACGAGGGTCTGGTTGACCGCGAGGTTGGCCGCGTCGGCGAAGCTCATCCGTCGGTTGGCAAAGGCCGCACGGGTGTTTTCCTTGACGTGGTCGAAGACGACGACCGTGTCGTACAGGGAGTAGCCGAGGACCGTGAGGAAGCCGATCATCGTCGCCGGGGAGACCTCGAAGCCGGTCCACGTGTAGATGCCGACGGTGATGAGCATGTCGTGGGCGAGGGCGATCATCGACGCCACGGCCATCTTGAGGTTGCGGTAGTACAGCGCCATCATCGCGGTCGTCAGCACGAGGAAGACGACGAGGGCGCGCAGTGCCTGCTGGCTCACCGACTTGCCCCACGACGGACCGATGAAGTTGGAGCTGACCTTGTTGGTCTCGACGTCGAAGGCCGTGGCCAGGGCACGCGAGACCTGACGGGCCTCGTCGTTGCTCAGCTCCTCGGTCTGCACCCGCACGGTGCTGCCACCGAGTGTCGAGACATTGGCCGACGAGTCGCCACCGGCCACCTCGCGGACGGCGTCGGTCGCCCGCTGCTCGTAGTCACTGGGCGCCGACTGGGTCGCGACCCGGAACTCGGAGCCGCCGGTGAACTCGAGGCTGAGGTTGAGGCCTTGGACGACGAAGCCCAGGGCTGCGACGACCATGATCAGGGCCGACCACAGGTACCAGGTGCGCGAGCGACCGACGAAGTCGATCGAGCGCTTGCCCGTGTAGAGGTCATTGCCCCAGTCCGCCATGCGGCTCATCGCGCGCCTCCCTCGGCCGGCACGGTCGCCGGGTTGTCACGGTCGGTCCCCTCGATGTCGAAGTTGCCACGGCCCTTGTACCGGACCTTGGCCTCCCGCAGCGTGTTGACGTCGAAGCCGGACCACCGGTGCCCCGACGAGAAGAACTTGCCGCGCGCGAGGATGGTGAGCATCGGGTGCGTGAAGAGCCAGAAGATGGCGAGGTCGATGATCGTCGTCAGGCCGAGCGTGAAGGCGAAGCCCCGCACACCCGAGCTCGCGAGGACGTAGAGGATGACGGCGGCGAGGAAGTTGACGCCGTCGGCCACGAGGATGGTGCCCTTGGCACGCGCCCAGCCGGCCTCGACGGCGGCACGCAGGTTTCTCCCTTCGCGCAGCTCGTCCCTCACTCTCTCGAAGTAGACGATGAAGCTGTCCGCGGTGACGCCGATGGCGATGATCAGACCGGTCACGCCCGCCATGTCGAGGCGATAGTTGTAGCCCCATGACAGGAGGGCTATGGCCAGGTAGGTGATGCCGAAGGCGATGACCATCGAGCCCACGACCACGACCGAGAGCGCACGGTACTGGACCAGGGCGTAGCCGAAGACGATGAGCAGGCCGATGATGCCGGCGATGATCCCGTAGCGCAGCTGCTCCGAGCCGAGCGTCGGGCTGATCTCCTGACGGGTCTGCACGTCGAAGGAGAGCGGGAGGGCTCCGAACTTCAGCGACTTCGCCAGGCTCCTGGCCTCCTCGATGGTGAAGCCGGAGATGCTCGCCTGACCGTTGGGGATGGCCTCGTTGAAGCCGGGGTCGATGAGCACCTGCGAGTCGAGGACGGCTGCCAGTGCGTTGTACTTGCCGGGCGGGTTGGTCGGGTTGGCGGGCGACAGCCCGGGCAGCTGGACCATGTCCTTGGAGACGTCGCCGTACTCACCGCGACCCTTGCTCGTCAGGGTCAGGGAGATCTCGGGCTCGTTGGTCTGCTGGCCCTGCGGGCCGACGCGGTAGCCCGCCTCGGCATTGGCGATCTCCGTACCGGCGACGACGACCGGACCGAGCACGTACTTGAGCGAGCCGTCCTGCTTGCAGGCGACGATGGCCTCGTCGGTCTTCGTCGAGGGAGTCTCCTCCGGAGGCTTCGAGCAGTCGAGGTCCTGGAAGTCCTTCCACAGGTCGCTGCTGATGTTGTTGGGGTCGATCGGGCCGGTCGGCTCGGCCGTCGGCTTCCAGTCCTGGGCGGGAGCGGTCGACGACCCGGTGGCCGACGAGCTCTTCGACGAGGTCGCCGAGCCCGAGCTCTTGCCCGAGGTGGAGGAGCTCGGCTCCGGCTCGGCCGTGCGCTGCCGGTCACGGGAGGCGGAGGTCGAGCTGCTGCGGCTGGCGCTCGGCTGCGAGGTCTGCGACGAGCTCTTCGACGAGCCGGAGGTCGGGCTCGACGAGCCCGAGGTGGCGCTGCCGCTCGGGGTCGGCTCGAGCATCTCCTCGCTGCCGATGTCGGTCGCGAGCACGGGGCGGAACTGCATCTGCGAGGACGCCGCGATGGCGTCCTCCTGCTCCTTGGTCGGGGTCCCCGGCATGGCGACGACGATGTTGGAGTCGCCCTGCGTGGTCACCTCAGCACCGGTGGTGCCCTGGGAGTCGATGCGCTGGACGATGATATCGCGGGCCTCGGCGAGCTGCTGCTGCGAGACGGTGCCACCGCCCTCGACGCGCGGCTCGAGGACGATCTGGGTGCCACCGGCGAGGTCGAGCCCCAGCCGCGGCGCCCAGGACGCGTCCTTCTGCCAGACGCCGTACCCGAGGGCTCCGGTGAGGACGATGATCCCAGCGAAGAGCCAGACGAGGGTGCGCTTGGCGTGGTCCTTGCGGGCCACGTCCTTGGTGCGTCGGCGCTCCGCCATGTCAGTCCTGCCCGCCCTGCTCGGTGGTGTCGGTGGGTTCGACCTTCATGCCGATCGCTCGTCGGTCCAGGGTGAGGACGGTGCCGGGGGCGACCTCGAGGCGCACCCGCTCGTCGTCCAGCTCGGTGATGCGCCCCAAGATGCCCGAGGTCGTGAAGACCTCTTCCCCCACCTGGAGGGAGGCCGTGAACTCCGCCATGGTCTTGTGCCGACGTCGCGTGGTCCAGAGCATGAATCCGATGAGGATCAGCGGGAGGATCAGCAGGATCAGGCTGGCGCTCTGCGAGCCTTGGTTCATGGGTGCGGACTTCCTGGGTCGGGGCTGCGAGGTCGACGCCGACGTCACAGCGGCTCGGGGGGACCCGAGCCAGTGGTCGAGTCTAGGTCAGCGGTCGTGACGTCTCCAACGGACACGACGGTGGCGGGGTGCCCGATCAGCCGAGCCGGCCGCTGTCGGAGCGATGCGGGATGGGAAGGGGGATCTGCTCACCGTCGGGCGGGGCGAGCCCGAGGTGCTGCCAGGCCGCGGCCGTGGCCAGCCGACCGCGCGGACTGCGGACGATGAAGCCCTCCCGCACGAGATAGGGCTCGGCGACCGTCTCGACGGTGTCGGTCTCCTCCCCCACGGCGACGGCGAGCGTCGACAGTCCGACGGGTCCGCCTCCGAAGCGTCGGCACATCGCGTCGAGCACCGCGCGGTCGAGCCGGTCGAGGCCGGCCTCGTCGACGTCGAAGAGGGTGAGGGCTGCCCGGGCCGCCGTGAGGTCGACCTGGCCCGTGCCGTGGACCTGGGCCCAGTCCCGCACGCGGCGCAGCAGGCGGTTGGCGATGCGTGGCGTGCCCCGGGAGCGCAGGGCGATCTCGGCGAGAGCGTCCTCGTCCGCGGCGACCCCGAGGAGCCGGGCGCTGCGCGCGAGGATCTGCTCGAGGTCGCGCACGTCGTAGAAGTCCAGGTGACCCGTGAAGCCAAAGCGGTCGCGCAGCGGCGCCGGCAGCAGGCCCGCGCGGGTGGTCGCCCCCACGACGGTGAAGGGGGGCAGCTCCAGCGGGATGGCCGTGGCCCCCGGCCCCTTGCCGACGACGACGTCGACCCGGAAGTCCTCCATGGCGAGGTAGAGCATCTCCTCGGCGGGTCGGGACATCCGGTGGATCTCGTCGAGGAAGAGCACCTCCCCCTCGACGAGGGAGGACAGCACCGACGCGAGGTCTCCTGCGTGCTGGATCGCCGGCCCCGACGTGACGCGGATGGGCTGCTCCAGCTCGGCGGCGACGATCATCGCCAGGGTCGTCTTGCCCAGGCCTGGAGGTCCGGAGAGCAGCACGTGGTCCGGGGGTGCGCCACGTCGGCGGGCCGCCTCGAGGACGAGGCCGAGCTGGTCGCGGACCTTGGGCTGACCGGGGAACTCCGCGAGGCGGCGGGGCCGCAGCGCGGCCTCCACGGTCGAGTCGTCGTCGGTGCCGCCGGCGTCGACGATGCGGGCGGTGGCGTCGAAGGAGCCGTCGCCCTCGCGGGGGTCCTCGTCGGCCACCCGCATCTCGGAGCTGAAGCCGCTCATCGGGCGAGCACCTGCAGGGCTGCGCGCAGTGCGCGGGAGACGTCGCCGCCCTCGTGCTCGTCGGCCACGGCGGCGACCGCGTCTGCGGACTGCTTGGCCGAGTAGCCCAGACCCACGAGTGCCTCCGTGACCTGGTCCTGCCAGCCGGTGGTGGGGGCCGACACCCCGCTGGGCGCTCCCTCGCCCCCGGGCACGTGGGGCAGCTTGTCGCGCAGCTCGAGGGCGATGCGTTCGGCCCCCTTCTTGCCGATGCCGGGCACCTTGGTGAGGGTCGCGATGTCGTCGCCCGCCACCGCCGCCGCGAGCTGCTCCGGGCTGAGGACGGACAGGATGGCCATGGCGACCCGTGGCCCGACCCCGGTCACGGTCTGGGCCAGCTCGAAGGTGTCGCGCTCCCCCGGCGTCGCGAAGCCGTAGAGGGTCATCGAGTCCTCGCGGACCACCATGCTCGTCGCCAGCTCGACCGCGGCACCGGTGCGGCACCCGGCCGCCACGGCCGGCGGGGTGTGGACGAGCAGACCGACGCCGTGGACGTCGACGACGACCCGGTCGAGCCCGACGTGCTGGGCGGTGCCGGTGACGGAGGCGATCACGAGCCGGCCACCGCTCGCAGTCGGGCCCGTTCGCTGGCTGCCGCCAGCTCGCGTCGGGCGGTGCCCGCACCCCGCCACTGGTGGCAGATGGCGAGGGCGAGGGCATCGGCCGCGTCGGCCGGCTTCGGCGGCTCGGAGAGGGAGAGGATGCGGGTGACCATCGTCGTGATCTGCGCCTTGTCTGCCCGGCCGGAGCCGGAGACGGCTGCCTTGACCTCGGTGGGCGTGTGGAGGGTGACGGGGAGCCCGCGCCTGGCCCCGGCGAGCAGCACCAGACCACTGACCTGGGCGGTCGTCATGACCGTCGGGACGTGGTCGGCCGCGTAGACCCGCTCGAGGGCGATGGCATCGGGCTCGAAACGGTCGAGCCAGGCGTCGAGCTGGTCCTGCACGTAGACGAGCCGCTCGCCGGTGTCGCGCTCGCTGGAGGTGCGCACGACGCCGACGGCCACCATGCGCAGGGCGCGGGACTGCCCTTCGACGACGCCGAGGCCGCACCGGGTCAGGCCGGGGTCCACGCCGAGCACGCGCACGGGGACCTCCTCCGACCTCGACTAGAACACCTGTTCTACGAGGCTACGTGTCGGCGACGACGGGTGCGCCGCCGACACGCCGGATCACTCCTCGTCGGCCTCGAGCTGGGCGAGGACCTCGTCGGAGATGTCGCCGTTGGTGTAGACGTCCTGGACGTCGTCGCTGTCCTCGAGGGCCTCGACGACGCGGATCATCTTCTTGGCGCCCTCGGCGTCGAGCGGCACCTGCATGCTCGGCAGGAAGGAGGCCTCGGCGGAGTCGTAGTCGACGCCCGCCTCCTGCAGCGCGGTGCGGACGGCGACGAAGTCGGTCGCCTCGGAGACGATCTGCCAGGTCTCGCCGAAGTCGTTGATCTCCTCCGCCCCCGCCTCGAGGACGATCTCGAGGAGCTCGTCCTCCCCCTTCTCCGCCTTGGGCACCATGACGACGCCCTTGCGGTTGAAGAGGTAGGCCACCGAGTTGGGGTCGGCGAGGCTGCCGCCGTTGCGGGACAGGGCGGTGCGGACCTCGGTCGCCGCGCGGTTCTTGTTGTCCGTGAGGCACTCGATGAGGATCGCGACGCCGCCGGGGGCGTAGCCCTCGTAGGTGATGTTTTCCCAGTCGGCGCCACCGGCCTCGGCGCCGGAGCCGCGCTTGACGGCGCGATCGATGTTGTCGTTGGGGACCGAGCTCTTCTTGGCCTTCTGGACCGCGTCGTAGAGCGTGGGGTTGCCGGCCAGGTCGCCGCCGCCGGTCCGCGCCGCCACCTCGATGTTCTTGATGAGCTTGGCGAAGAGCTTGCCGCGCTTGGCGTCGATCGCCGCCTTCTTGTGCTTCGTGGTTGCCCACTTGGAGTGGCCGGACACGTTGGTCTCCTCGATGTTGCTGGCAGGTGGTCCGAGGGTCGATCCTACGCGGCCGCGCGCACCATCTCGACGAAGAGACGGTGTACCCGGGCGTCACCGGTCACCTCGGGGTGGAAGCTCGTGGCGAGGAGTCGCCCTTGCCGCACGACGACGGGACGGTCCGCCCCCTTCGCCCCGACGGTCGCGAGCACCTCGACCTGCGGACCGGCCTGCTCGACCCACGGCGCTCGGATGAAGACCGCGCGGACCGGCCCTCCGTCGACACCCGTCACCTCGAGGTCGGTCTCGTACGAGTCGACCTGTCGTCCGAAGGCATTGCGCCGCACCGTGAGGTCAAGACCCCCGAGGGTCTGCTGGTCGGGGTGCCCGTCGACGATCCGGTCCGCAAGGAGGATCATCCCGGCGCAGCTGCCGTAAACGGGCAGCCCGTCGGCGATCCGAGCGCGAAGGGGGTCCCGCAGCCCGAAGGTGCGGGTGAGCTTGTCGATGGTCGTCGACTCACCACCCGGCAGGACGAGGCCGTCGAGCGTCGCGAGCTCGTCGGGCCGGCGCACGGCGACCGTGCGCGCCCCCGCCGCCTCGAGCGCGGCCCGGTGCTCCCGGACGTCGCCCTGGACGGCGAGGACGCCGATGGAGGGCGTCGTCACCAGCCGCGCTCGGCGAACTGGATGGAGCGGGCCGGCTCGTCGACGTTGATGCCGACCATGGCCTCGCCCAGCCCGCGGGAGACCTTGGCCAGGGTGTCGGGGTCGTCGTGGAAGGTCGTCGCCTTGACGATCGCTTCGGCCCGCTGTGCCGGGTTGCCCGACTTGAAGATGCCGGAGCCGACGAAGACGCCTTCGGCACCCAGCTGCATCATCATCGCGGCGTCGGCCGGCGTGGCGATGCCACCGGCGGTGAAGAGGACGACGGGCAGCTTGCCGGACTCCGCCACCTCCTTGACGAGCTCGAAGGGGGCCTGCAACTCCTTCGCCGCCACGTACAGCTCGTCCTCGGCCAGCCCCTGCAGCCGGCGGATCTCCTGCCGGATCTGCCGCATGTGGGTCGTCGCGTTGGACACGTCACCGGTGCCGGCCTCGCCCTTCGAACGGATCATCGCGGCGCCCTCGGTGATGCGGCGCAGCGCCTCGCCCAGGTTGGTCGCACCGCAGACGAAGGGGACGGTGAAGCCCCACTTGTCGATGTGGTTGGCGTAGTCGGCCGGGGTGAGCACCTCGGACTCGTCGATGTAGTCGACACCGAGCGACTGGAGGACCTGCGCCTCGACGAAGTGGCCGATGCGCGCCTTGGCCATGACCGGGATCGAGACGGCCTCGATGATCCCGTCGATCATGTCGGGGTCGCTCATGCGGGAGACGCCACCCTGGGCGCGGATGTCCGCAGGGACGCGCTCGAGGGCCATGACGGCGACAGCGCCGGCGTCCTCGGCGATCTTCGCCTGCTCCGGCGTGACGACGTCCATGATGACGCCACCCTTGAGCATCTCGGCCATGCCGCGCTTGACGCGTGCGGTCCCGGTCGTCGTCTGCGTGCTCATGCTGTGCTCCCTCGTCGTGACCACGGGTGTGGCGCTTTTGATCTAGGCCAGAACCTAGCACGGCACAGGACAATGATCGGGCGACCGTCCGGAGGGTGGTCCCTGCACCTAGACTCACGCTCGTGGGTACCGACGCAGCGCAGATCACCGGAGGCACCGCGGCGGAGATCGCCGAGAGCATCCGCGGCCTCGTCGAGCGGGGGCGGCTTGCTCCCGGAGCGGCCCTCCCCCCGGTGCGCGCGCTCGCCGAGCAGCTCGGGATCAACCGCAACACGGCCGTGGCGGCCTACCGTGACCTGGCCCGGTCCGGCGTCGTCGTCTCCCAGGGCCGTGCCGGCACCCGGGTCGCCCGTCGCACCCGGGTGCCGCAGGAGGGCTACGCCCCGTCAGGCGCGCTGCGCGACGTCGGCAACGGCAACCCCGACCCGCGCCTCATCCCCGACCTCGCACCGGCGCTCGCCACGGCGGCCGGTCGCCGGCCCGTCCTCTACGGAGAGCCGACGATCGACCGTGACCTGCGGGCGTGGGCCGAAGGGTGGATGGCACCTGATCTGCCGACCGGTCCGTCGGACCTCCACCTGACGCTCACCAGCGGTGCCGTGGACGCGGTCGAGCGACTCCTCGCCCAGGCCCTGCTGCGCGACGACGTCGTGGCCCTCGAGGACCCCTGCTTCCTCGCGAGCATCCACCTCGCCCAGCTCGGTGGGTACCGCGCCGTGCCGGTGCCCGTCGACGCCGAGGGCATGACGGTCGACGGTCTGCGCCGGGCCCTGGCCCAGGGGGCGCGGGCCGTCGTCAGCACCCCGCGGGCCCAGAACCCGACAGGGGCCTCGCTCACCGCAGGTCGGGCGGAGCAGCTGCGCGCGGTGCTCGCTGACCACCCCTACGTCCTGGTCATCCAGGACGACTACTACTCGTACCTCTCCCAGCAGCCCTTCCACTCGATCATCGGCCCGGACCACCAGCGGTGGGCCCTCGTGCGGTCGGTCTCGAAGTTCGCCGGACCCGACATGTGCCTCGCGGTGACGGCCTGCGACGAGCACACCGCCTCACGCCTCGAGATGCGCCTGAGTCCGGGCACGACGTGGGTGAGCCACCTGCTGCAGCGCATCACCCACGCGGTGATGACCGACGGCGACTCGCTCGAGCTCATCGAGCACGCCGGTCGCTACTACGCGCGGCGCAACACCGACTTCGCCGCCGTGCTCACCGAGCGGGGCCTGCCCACGGTAGCCGGCGACGGGATGAGCCTGTGGGTCGAGCTCCCCGTGCCGGCCGCACCGGTCGCCGAGCGGTTGACCCGGCGCGGCTGGCTCGTGCGCACGGGCGGCGAGTTCAGCCTCGAGGACGACGCCGCGCCTTCACGGCACCTGCGACTCACGGTCCACGACCTCGACGAGGAGGAGACTGACCGACTGGCGACAGACATCGTCGAGGCAGCGAGCGCCTCGGCCTGAGTCTGGTCGCGGTCCTTGAGGAGTCGGGACTTTTCCATGAGTCGGGCCGACCCCCAGCCTGCGACCGCTGATCCAGCACGGTCGGTGCAGCTAGGGCTGGGTGGGGCCCTCCGGGGTCGAGGTCCCGCTCGGGGGCGGGGGTGCGGGGTAGGAGCTCGGGGGCGGAGGCACCGGGTGGGTGCTGCTCGGGGGCGGGGGCACCTGGTCCGAGGCACCGGGGGGCGGCGGTGCTTGGGGGGTGCCGCCCGGGGGCGGCGGGACCTGGTGACCGGCAGCGAAGGGCTGATGCCCCCCGACGACCTGGGTGTTGCCGCCGTTCTGGCTGCGCTTCCACAGCAGGTAGCCGACGACACCGACGACCACGATCGGGAGGATGCAGCAGCACAGGCCGAAGAAGCCGATGCCTCCTCCGCGGCTACGGCGACGCCGACGCCTGCGGGCCGGCAGTGCTGCGGCCAGCTGGTCGCCGACGAGGAGCACGGCCTGGGCGGCGACCAGGTGCTCGAGGGCCAGACGAGGCATGCCGGCGAGGCCGAGCAGCCCGTTGACCGGAGCCAAGAGGGTGAGATCCGCGAGGGTCATGGGGTGATCATGCCCAAGCGGGGGCCGTGGCGCCAGATCAGGCCGAGGGCAGGGCGTCGTCAAACTCGACGGTCTGCGGGAGGTCGGCGTGGCCGGCCAGCCTGAAGACACGGACGACACGCTTGGCCCGGACTCGCTGGACCTCCTTGACCGCGTCGTTGTGGAAGCGGCGAGCCAGCTGCACGCGCAGTCCGGCCTCGCGCACCCGGTCCAGGGCAGCGGCGCCGGGACCGCCGGCCGAGGTCACCTCGAGCACCACCTCGGGCGGGAGCGCGGCGAGCAGGGCCTCCGTCAGCTCGCTCTCGACGCTCTCGCGCCCGGCGAAGTGCTGTCCCTCGAGCAGGTCCGACTCGAAGGTGTGCTCGTTGACCCGCTCGAGCGACTGGCTCGCTGCCGCGGCGATGAGGAATCCGCTCGCGGGATCGATCGCCCCCGAGTTGACCAGCTCGAGGCTCGCCTCGGCACGCCGGACGACGTGGGCGTCGAGGGCGGACAGGGCCCCTTCCACCTTGGCATGCAGGCGGTCGAGGCGTGCCGCGCTGTACGAGAGGTACCACGCGAGCACGAGGACGAGGCAGATGGCGACGACGATCCAGCTCACCGCAGTCATCGCGGCCCCCCTCCCGCTCGGGCGTCGAGGCCCGGGCGGAGCCGGGTGACCTGACGCTGGTGGCCACCCGCGTCGACGACCGTGTCGTAGACGGCCACGATCTCGCGGGCGACGACCTGCCAGTCGAAGGCTTGCGCACGGGTGCGGCCACGCTCGGACAGCACCCGCAGCCGTGCCGGGTCGCGCAGCAGCTCCACCGCCCGAGCCGCGAGGTCCTCCGCGCTCTCGTTGGCGAAGAGCGCCCCTGCCATGCCCGACCGGCCGGCGTCGAGCACCCGTTGGAAGGCGGAGAGGTCGCTCGCCAGGACCGGGGCCCCGGCCGCCATCGCCTCCACGAGGACGATGCCGAAGCTCTCCCCGCCCGTGTGCGGCGCGATGTAGAGGTCGGCCGAGGCGAGAGCGCTCGCCTTGTCCTCGTCGGACAGCGCCCCGAGGAACTCCGTCGCAGCCAGGACCCGCTCGGGCAGCCGGGCCCGGGCGGACTCGACGCTGCCCGGCCCGACGACGAGGAGCCGGGCGCCCGGTATCGCGTCGAGGATCGCGGGCATCGCGGCAGCGAGCACGGGCAGGCCCTTGCGCGGCTCGTCGATGCGGCCGAGGAAGACCAGGGTGGGCCGCCCCGGAGCCCCGGACCAGCGCGGGTCGCGGGTCGCCCGGGCGAAGACTCCGGTGTCGACGCCGTTGGGGATCACGACCGCGTCGCCACCGATGTGGGTCGTCACGGTGCGTCGCGCATCCTCCGAGACGGCGATCCGCCCGTGGATCTTTTCCAACGACGGGCGCAGCAGCGGGTATGCCGCCTGCATGACGCGGGAGCGGACGTTGGAGGTGTGGAAGGTCGCGACCACCGGGCTCGACGCGGCCCACAGTGCCAGCACCGACAGGCTCGGCGCCAGGGGTTCGTGGATGTGCACGACGTCGAAGTCGCCCTCCTCGAGCCAACGGCTGACCTTGGCCGCGGCGACGGGCCCGAAGAGCAGTCGAGCCGTCGACCCGTTGTACCGGATCGGGACGGCACGCCCGGCGGGGACGACGTGGTCCGGCAGCTCGGTGCCCTCGTCGGCCGGTGCGAGCACCGAGGCGTGGTGCCCGTGGGCGACGAGGTAGTCAGCGAGGTCCCGGATGTGGAACTGGACCCCTCCGGGCACGTCGAAGGAGTACGGGCTGACGAGACCGACCCTCATGCCGCCCTCCGTCGCTCCGCGTCACGTGCGGGGTCGAGGTCCTCCACGAAGACCCGCTGCATCATGTGCCAGTCCTCGGTGTGCTCGGTGATGGCCCGGCCGAAGGCATCGGCGCAGGCCTGGGTCGTGCGCCCCACGGCGTCAGCACACTCCGCCGACGGCACGTCGACGGCATCGTGGATCGTCACGACCATGCCCCAGGTGCGCCCGAGGCGCTCGTGCCGCAGGGTGACGGGGTAGAGCGGCAGGCCGGTCTCCACCGCCAGCGCTGCCGGCCCGGCGGCCATGCGCGCGCGGTGCCCGCACAGGTCGACCTCGACGCCGGTGGCCGACAGGTCGCGGTCGGCGAGGAGGGGCATGACGACCGGCTCCCCCGTCGCCAGCTGCTCGCGCAGCCGCGCGAAGGTCCCGTGCTCGGCCGGGTGGATGACCATGCCGAGGCTCTCGCGGTAGTCGAGGAAGGCGCGGAACATCTCCTCGGGCTCCAACCGCTCGGCCACCGTGACGACGGTCCCCAGGTGACGTGCGCACCAGACCCCGGCGAGGTCCCAGTTGCCCGTGTGACCGAGGAAGGCCAGGACGGGCCGGCCCGCACGCAGGTGCTCCTTGAGCTGCGGCATCGCCCCCTCGAAGCGGACCCGGGAGTCGACCTGCTCCCCCGTGACCGCCGGCAGGCGGAAGGCCTCGACGTAGTAGCGAAGGGCGGCGCGCACCCCCTTCGCCACGAGCGCCTCGAGCTCTGCGGCGGTCAGCTCAGGGCGCACTCGGGCGTAGTTGGCGCGCAGCCGCCGCACCGAGCCGGAGTTCGCCGCGTACGTGCGGTCGGCGGCAAGGTCGAAGAGGCGGTAGGCCAGCCCCTCCGGAAGCAGCCGCAGCACCCGCCACGCGAGGAGGAAGGCCCACACGGTCGCCCGGTGCCGCAGGCGGCTCACGACGTCGC
This sequence comes from Janibacter hoylei PVAS-1, assembly GCF_004025845.1. Taxonomy (NCBI): domain Bacteria; kingdom Bacillati; phylum Actinomycetota; class Actinomycetes; order Micrococcales; family Intrasporangiaceae; genus Janibacter; species Janibacter hoylei. Next base: position 81,562 of record NZ_PIPF01000007.1, on the reverse strand, counting down.
GGGCGTCGAGTCGGCAGCCTCCTCGGCCAGCACCTGCTGACGCACGAAGAGGACCCGCTGGAGGATCGTGATGACGCTCGCCACGGCGAGGACCGCGAGCACCACCTTGAGGACGACCTCGGGCAGCCCGAGGCCGACGAGCCCCGTGGTCACGAGCGCCGCGACGAGGCGGTCGGCCCGCTCGGCGATGCCGACGCTCGCCGTCATGCCCAGTCCCTCGGCGCGGGCTCGGGCGTAGGAGACGACGCTGCCGAGCACGAGGCAGGCCAGGGCCAGCCATGACATGACGCGGTCGTCGCCGCCCTGGAAGAACCAGATTGCCAGGCCGGAGAAGATCGCGGCGTCACCGATCCGGTCGAGGGTCGAGTCGAGGAAGGCCCCCCATTTGCTCGTGCGCCCCAGCAGGCGGGCCATGACGCCGTCGATCGTGTCGGAGAAGACGAAGGCGGTGATGACGAGCACCCCGACGAGCAGCTGTCCCCGCGGGAAGAAGACGAGCGCGCCGACGCAGACCCCGATGGTGCCGAGGATCGTCACCACGTCGGGGCTGACACCCCAGCGGTTGAGGAGTTTGGCCACCGGGGTGAGGATCCGGGTGACCGCGGCGCGCGCGTATCGATTGAGCATGGCGGGTCAAGCGTAACCGCGCACGGGCCGCTGCCCCGACCGCCGCGCTGGCGTCGGTGCACCCCGGCCGCTGGGCTACGCCGGCGGCCAGGCCGCCACGAGGGCCTGCCGGGCGTCCTCGAGGAGGATCGGCAGGGCCTTGGTCTGCGCGACGATGGGCAGGAAGTTCATGTCGCCACCCCATCGCGGGATGACGTGCTGGTGCAGGTGGGCGGCCACGCCGGCCCCGGCCACGGCGCCCTGGTTCATCCCGAGGTTGAAGCCGTGGGGGTTGGACGAGGCCTGCAGGGCACGGATCGCCGCCTTGGTGAGAGCGGTGAACTCGGCGGTCTCCTCGTCGGTGAGGTCGATGTAGAGCGAGACGTGCCGGTACGGGCAGACGAGCACGTGGCCGGCGTTGTACGGGAAGAGGTTCATGACGACGAAGCAGGTCTCGCCGCGGTGGACGACCAGCCCCTCGGCGTCCTCCTTGTCGGGGGCGACGCAGAAGGGGCACCCGTCCCCCGCCTCGTCGCTCGGCCGCTCCCCCGTCACGTAGGCCATCCGGTGGGGCGTCCAGAGACGGTCGAAGCCGTCGGGCACGCCCACGAGGGAGCGGTCGTCCTCGGTCGGGTGGTCGTGCTGCGTCATGCGCCGATCCTGTCACGCCGTGACGAAGGGGAGTCCTCCCCCTTCGTCACGGGGGTCGGGTCGCGGCAGGATGGCGACATGCATCCAGGACTGCAGAATGTCGCCAACCGGGCCGCCTACTACGCCACCCTCCGCCAGACGCTGCTCGCCGAGACGCTCGAGGAGCAGGTGGGCGACCACCAGATCGCCGGGCACCTGCAGGAAGGGACGCTGCAGTTCGTCGGCGCCGAGCGCACCCTCACCGCTCGCTGCCACCTCATTGCCTCGGTCGCCCCGGGACCGAAGTCGATGCTCTGGGGCTGGGCACACCCCCAGGGCGGCGGTGAGGTGGCCGGCCGGGTCAAGGAGCTCGGCGAGCGCTTCGGCATCACCGACCTCACGTCGCCGGAGCTGCCCTTCGAGGCCGGCAACGACATCGCGGCGACGACGGCCCACCTGGGCCACCTCGCCGCCTGCGTGGGCGTCGAGGCGACGCGCATCTCCCCCTATTACACGGTGAACGCCGGCGGCGGTACCCGACTCGTCATGGTGCTCGAGGGCATCGACGTCCCGGAGCCGAGCCTCATGCAGGTGGCCTCGCGCGTCGAGCCGGTGCTCACCAGCGGGATCATCACCGACCACCGCTCGGCTGTCCTCGGTCTCGCGGAGCACCGCGAGGGCTTCTCGGTCGACGACCAGGGGCAGCAGATCGTCCTGTCGGACGAGACCGGCTCGATCACCTTCCGTCTCGACGACCAGCAGCGGATCACCAACGCGAGCATGAGCCTGCACGCACAGGGCTGACGTCAGGCCTTCGGCGGGACCCACTCGCGCAGCCGGTCGACCGGCCCGGTGAATCCCACCGCGTCGAAGAGCGGTCGCCCCGCGTCGCTCGAGTTCAGCCGCACCCAGCGGACCCGCTCGGCGGTGGCCGCCTCCTGCACCGCGTGCAGGAGGCGGCGACCCACCCCTTCGCGGCGGCGGTCGGTCGAGACGAAGACCTGCTGCACGTACCACCACTCGGGTCGTCCGACGTGCCCGAGGGTGGGCAGCTTCCGCACCCGGTGGGCGAGGACGCACCCGACCGGTCGGCCGTCGTGCTCCTCGGCGATCCATCCTCGGTAGCCGTCGAAGTCCGCCAGGAGGGCGTCGGCGTAGTCGGTGAGGAAGCCGGGTCGGGTCGCCCGGCCCACCTCCCGGTCCTGCTGCAGGCGAAGGGCCGCGAGCGACAGGGCGTCGTCGCGCTCGATCGGCCGGATCCGGGTCGTCATGCCCCGCAACCTAGCCAAGGACCGCCCCCACCGTCCGCATTTCCCTAGGGAAATCACCACCAGACCCCACATTTCCCTAGGGAAATCACCACCGGCCTGCGCATTTCCCTAGGGAAATGCGCAGGCCGGTCAGGCGGAGCGGGTCAGATGGTGCCGGCAGGGGCGGCGTCGGGGCCGGGGTTGGTCAGGCTCGGCGCCGACGTCACCTGGTCCTTGGCCTCGATGGCCGCGAGGATCCGCTCGATGGCGGTCTCGATCGGCAGCCCGTTTTCCTGGGACCCGTCGCGGTAGCGGAAGGAGACCGCGTTGTTGCTGCGGTCCTCCTCACCGGCGATGAGCGTGAAGGGCACCTTGGCCTTGCTCGCATTGCGGATCTTCTTGGGGAAGCGGTCGTCGCTGTCGTCGAGCTCGACGCGGATCCCCTTCGCCCGCATCTGCTGGAGCACGTCCCAGAGGTAGTCGTTGTACTCCTCGGCCACCGGGACACCGAGCACCTGCACCGGCGAGAGCCACACGGGGAAGGCGCCGGCGTAGTGCTCGACGAGGACCCCGATGAAGCGCTCGATCGAGCCGAACTTCGCCGAGTGGATCATCACCGGCTGCTGGCGGGAGCCGTCAGCAGCCTGGTACTCGAGCGCGAAGCGGTCCGCGGACGGCTGGTTGAAGTCGTACTGGATGGTGCTCATCTGCCAGGTGCGGCCGATGGCGTCACGGGCCTGCACCGACACCTTGGGGCCGTAGTAGGCGGCGCCGCCAGGGTCGGGCACGAGCTCGAGCCCGGTCTCGCGGCATACGCTCTCCAGGACGGACGTCGCCTCGGCCCAGTCCTCGTCGCTGCCGATGAACTTCGAGCTCTTGTCGCCCCCTTCGTCCCGGGTGGACAGCTCGAGGTAGAAGTCGTCGAGACCGAAATCGCGCAGCAGCCCGAGGATGAAGTCGAGCAGGTGGCGGATCTCGTCGGGCGCCTGCTCCTTGGTGACGTAGGAGTGGCTGTCGTCCTGGGCGAAGCCGCGCACACGGGTCAGTCCGTGGATGACGCCGGACTTCTCGTGGCGGTAGACGTGGCCGAACTCGAAGAGGCGCAGCGGCAGCTCGCGGTACGAGCGCTGCTTGCTCCGGTAGATGAGGTTGTGCATGGGGCAGTTCATCGCCTTGAGCCGGTAGTCCATGCCGTCCACGTCGAAGGGGGGATACATCCCTTCGCCGTAGTACGGCAGGTGGCCGGAGGTGTGGAAGAGCCCCTCCTTGGCGATGTGCGGGGTCCCGACGTACTCGAAGCCCTCCTCGATGTGCCGCTGACGGACGTAGTCCTCCATCTCCCGCTTGATGACCCCACCCTTGGGGTGGAAGACGGGCAGGCCGGAGCCGATCTCGTCGGGGAAGGAGTACAGGTCGAGCTCGCGACCGAGCTTGCGGTGGTCACGCTTCTCGGCCTCGGCGAGGCGGTCGAGATAGGCCTTGAGCTCGTCCTTGCTCGGCCAGGCGGTCCCGTAGACGCGCTGCAGCTGCGGATTCTTCTCACTGCCGCGCCAGTAGGCCGCGGCGCTGCGCATGATCTTGTAGGCATTGCCGATGACCTTGGTGGTCGGCACGTGCGGGCCGCGGCACAGGTCGCCCCAGGCGCGGGTGCCGTCGCGGCGCACGTTGTCGTAGATCGTCAGCTGGGCACCGCCGACCTCGACGGAGGCACCCTCGGCAGCGTCGTCGGAGGCACCGCCCTTGAGGCCGATGAGCTCGCACTTGTAGGGCTCGTGCTCGAGCTCGACGAGCGCGTCGTCGTCGCTGACCTCGCGGCGCACGAAGGTCTGGCCCTCGTTGATGATCCGCTGCATCGCCTTGTCGAGGGCCTTGAGGTCCTCGGGCGTGAAGGGCTCGGCGACGTCGAAGTCGTAGTAGAAGCCGTCGCGGATCGGCGGACCGATGCCGAGCTTGGCGTCGGGGTTGATCTGCTGGACCGCCTGCGCGAGGACGTGGGCCGTGGAGTGGCGCAGGACGTCGAGGCCGTCCTGCTCCTGGGCGGTGACGGGCTCGACGACGTCACCCTGGGCGAGCTCGTGCGCGAGGTCGCGCAGCTCGCCGTTGACCCGGGCCACGAGGACCGCCCGGTCCCCCTCGAAGAGATCGGCCGCGGTAGTGCCCTGGTCCACCGATCGCTCGTCGCCGGCGACGGTGATGGTGATCTGGGCAGACACGTGGACTCCTGTGGGACGGGTTCAGGTGCCCGGGCGGGCACCCGTCGAACTCTATCCCCGCGAAGGGGGGACCCCCCAACGCATTCGCCCCACCGTGCCGCTGGCTGAGGAGTCCGCAGCGGGCGCCTCCCCGGGTTGGCTGAGGAGTCCGCCCAGCGGGCGTCTCGAAGCCCACGGTGAGTAGCAGACCCCATGTGCGACCCCCTTCGTCCTCCCTACGGTCGGATCATGTTCGCCAAGGACCGCATCCTGCTCCCCCACACCGCCGTCTGGTGCGGGGTCCTGAGCCTGCTCGCCGTGCTGTGCTTCCACTTCCCCGAGGCGCTGACCAGCCAGGAGTTCCGGCCGGTCTACACGTCGGACTTCGCCCGCGGCCTGCTCCTCGTCGGGCTCGTCACGACCTTCGTCGCCGGGACCGTCGCGGTGCTCGCCGATCAGCGGCGCCGGCTCGCCCTCACCGGCCTGGCCTCGGCGACCGCCGCGGTGCTGCTCGGCGGGACCTCGGTGCCGCTGGACAAGGTCGAGGCGACGCCCTACTCGCTCGGGGTGGATTGGTTCATCCTCTCGCTCTTCTTCTCCGCGATCGTCTTCATCCCGCTCGAGCGCTACCTGGCCCACAGCCCTCACCCGGTGCTGCGGGGCGGCTGGCGCACCGACATCTGCTACTTCTTCCTCAGCCACGTGCTCGTGCAGTTCATCCTCATCCTCGTGACGGCCTCCACGACGACGGTGGCCGCCGCCATCGCGGTCGACCCGGTCAAGGCGCTCGTCGTCGGGATGCCGCTGTGGCTGCAGGTCCTGCTCGCGGTCTTCGTCGCCGACCTGGCCCAGGCCGTGCTGCACCGGGCCTACCACCGGGTGAAGACCCTCTGGCGCTTCCACGCGGTGCACCACTCGAGCCGCGACCTCGACTGGCTCGCGGGCTCGCGGGTCCACCTCGCGGAGACGGTCCTGACCCGCAGCATCGTCCTGCTGCCGCTCATGGTCCTCGGCTTCTCGGCCGCTGCCGTCAACGCCTACGTCATCATCGTCGGGCTGCAGGCCGTCGTCGCCCACGCCAACATCGGGGTCCGCTTCGGCTGGCTCGAGTACCTCGTCGTCCTGCCCCGCTACCACCACTGGCACCACGCCCGCCACGTCGACTACTGGGACCGCAACTACGCGATCCACCTGCCGGTCGTCGACATGCTCGTGGGCAGCTTCAAGCTCCCGCGTGACGGCAGCTGGCCCGAGGAGTACGGCGTGCTGCGTCTGGAGACGGTGCCGCGTGGGCTCGTGGCCCAGCACCTCATGCCCTTCCGCGGCGACCGTGAGTACGAGGAGCACGTGGCATGAGTACCGGAACGAGGCCCACGGGCGAAGCGCTTGACGAGGACCTCGCAGGAGCAGAAGGTGCAGGTGTGAACCTCGCCAAGGAGCGTCCCTGATGCCGATCTACCCGCGCGCCGAGATCACCCAGCACGGCGAGCGTCTGCTCGTCACCTCCCTGTCCCGGGCCGGGCTCTACTGGCCCAACGGGCAGTTCCACCACCTGACCACCCGCTCCAGCGGCACCGAGCTCGCCGAGGCCATTACCGCGGCACTTGCGCGCTCCCGCGAGGAGCCCGCGGAGCAGCTCCCCAAGGCGGCCTCCATCGACGTCACACCCGTCAGCGACGAGCTCGGCTTCCCGACCTGGCGGGCGATGGAAGCCGCCACCACCCACGTGGGCATCACCCTCATCGACGGCGACGTCCTCTTCGCCCCCTACGAGACCGTCGCCGGCAGGGGCTACAGCGGACACCCCGAGCTGCCCCCCGCCCGTGAAGCCGCGGACATCGCAACCCGAGCCCGTGAGGCCCTCGCCGAGGCAGCCCGCCTCAGCGAGAAGGTCGTCCCTCGCACCCCCACAGCAGCGACTACGACCGACGGTGCGCCCACTGCCGCGATCGACGACATCCCCAACCTCGCCGAAGCCATCCTCACGCGCCACGGCAACCAGTGGGCCGTCCAAGCACTCACGTCCATCCGCGCCGACCCGGGGAGCGCTCCCAACGGATGGATCACCACCGTCCCCGCCGATGCGCCCGAGCAGCTCGGCCACGCCCTCGTCGACGCCCTCACCCACGCGCGCGTCAACGCCACCGCGCTTCCCGACGCCAGCCGGGACACCCTCACCACCGCACTCGGCGTGACCACCGACGATCTGGCCACCCGGGCGACCACCCGCATCCACGTGCAAGCCTCCACCTCCGTCGGCGACATCGATGTCCACCCCCAAGAGCTCGATCCCGACACCCGCTGGTGGATCACGACCGACCACCCTGACTCCCGCACCCTCGGCCTCATCGACCCACCCGCCCTGTGGGGCACCACCCTCAACGCCCTCGCGGACACGTTGCTGGCACCTGACTGACAACGCGTCTCGTGTCGAGATGCGCGCGTCGACCGCGTGCTGGGCTAGGCACGGGGACCTTGACGCGACATCCGTCGCCACCGACCGAGAGGACACCATGCGCACCACGCCCAGCCGAACGATCCAGGCCACCGCGTGCGCCATCGCCCTGATCGGGCTGACCGCCTGCGGCGGCTCAGACAGCGAAGGATCCTCCACGACCAGCACGTCCAGCAGCTCGGCCGACCTGACCTACGACGACGACTACGCCGTCGATGCGGCCAGAGCCACCGAATCCAAGCGGCGCGCACACGACCCCAACACGAAGCTGTCGGACGACACGCCCTGGGCCACCGAGGACTACATCGACACCTTCAACCGCAACGTCACGGCGATGAAGGAAGCCGGCGTTGTCGAGAAGGGCACCGTCAAGGTCAACTCAGTCCACCTCGCCACGTCCGACCCCGACGCCCCCGGCGGTTGGAACCTGACGCTGTACCAGTGCAGCACTTCCACGGCCCGCTACTTCAAGGGCGACAAGGACGTCACCACCGATCCGAACAACGACAACAAGCCAGCGCCCAAGGGCCCTCAGGAGAACGTGCACCTGGTCAGCTTCCACACACCTGACCAAGGCAAGACGTGGCAGATCGACGACTCCCAGCTCCTCACCGGGAAGAGGGCCGCGGAGGCACCTTGCGTTTGAGGCTGACCCTCACCGGGGGCGCTCGCTCCACACTGGCACTGGACACCTTCACCGTGTCCGCAGCAACCCTCGTGCCGACCGACGCCTACCTGAAGTGGTCGCGCAACTGGCGCCACGTCTCGGGGACGCCGACGACCCTTGGTCCGATCAACCGCCCCGACGTCTCCCCTAGCAGCGCGATCCTGAAGTTGAGCGAACTTTTGGCCGGGACAGTCGACAGAGCTCGCAAGCACTCCACATACACCGCGTGAGCAACCGCCTCCTCTGCCGGGAGACCAATCGTCCCCTCCAGGAACCATCCCGAGACCCCGCCGCCCTTGCGCACCCGCACCTCCACGGAGGAGACGCCCTCGGCCTTGGACACCGCGGCCCGGACCTCCCCTTCGTCCACCGGCGGAGTGCTGCTGCACGCAGTCAGTCCCAGCACCGCCCCCACGGCCCCGACCAGGACCACCCGCCGGTGAACAGCCCGTCCGTTCCTGCCGACTGTGCTCATGTCTCATCCCCCTCGCGTCGTCCAGGTGTTGCCACGACCCCACCACAGGATCGGGGCCTCGCGCCTGGTGTGAACCGCTCCGCTATGCCCCAGCGCATGGTCGCGGCCGCACATGAGCACCATCGCCTCAGCAACCACAGGCGGGCCAGGAACAGATCAATTGAACTGCTCGCGCATCCGATTCCAGGTCTCGGGGACGCCGATATCGCCGGGCACGATCGTCCGCCCCGATGTCTCGCCGTATATAGCGATCGAGAAGTTTCTGTCGGACGTGGTCGGCACCCTCGCGATGACGCGAAGGCACTACTCGAAGACGGCCTCCGCCTCCCCTTCCTCTGCCGGAAGCCCAATCGTTCCCTCGAGGAACCAGCCTGAGACCCCGCCGCCCTCGCGCATCCGAAGATCCACTGATGTGACTCCGGTGACGCCGGCAACGGCGTCTCGGACCTCGCCTTCGTCGATCGGTGGCTCGCTCGAGCACGCAGAAAGTCCCAGCATGATGGCAGCGCTCCCCAAGAGTGCGGTTCTTCTACGGATGACTGACACGATTGCTACTTCCTCCGCACTTCGACATCAACGCCCTCGACAGTAGAGCCATCACCTATGGACACCATGAAGGCGTCCAGCGCACCCTGGTCACGACTGCACGAAGGGCGCGAAGGTGTCGGCAACGAGGCCGCGCCGTGTCCGGCTGAGCACATTCGACAGCCCTTACGCGAAGTGCTCGCGCAGGGCACCCCATGTGTCGGGCACGCCCACATTACTCGGCGGGATCACCTTCCCGGACGACTCACCGAAGAGCCTGATCTTGAAGTTCGCCCCCGCCTTCACCGGGACCGTCGACAAGGCCCGCAGGCACTCCTCATACACCGCGTGAGCCTCAGCTTCATCAGCCGGAAGGCCAACCCTGCCTTCGAGCTTCCACCCGGAGACCCCGCCGCCCTTGCGCACCCGCACCTCCACGGAGGAGACGCCCTCGACCTTGGACACCGCGGCCCGGACCTCCCCTTCGTCCACCGGCGGAGTGCTGCTGCACGCGGTCAGTCCCAGCACCATTCCCACGGTCCCGACCAGGACCACCCGCCGATGAATCGCCGGTCGCTTTCGTCCCGCAGTGCTCATCTGTGATCCCCTCGCGTCGTCCAGTTGCTGCGACGACCACACCACAGGATCCCGACCACGCGCATGGTGACTCCTACCCATGTCCGGCCTCCTTGCGGGCAGGCTGACGACATCCCACGGAGCACGACGAAGGCCCCCGGCGAACCGGGGGCCTTCGATCAATCTGTGGGTCGTTTGTACGGCTCCAGATTCCGCGCCTGGCCTGCGGTGTAGCGACGATCCTCGGCTCCCGCCGTGAGGTGTTCCCGCGCTAACTCTCCGCCGTTCCCAGCCCGGTCAGGGAGGCCGGGTTGCCGTGTCGCAGGGCCTGGCTACAGTCCAGGCGCATGAGAGAGCAGACCAGCCCCGCCAGCGTCCCCACCGACCCGTCCCTACAGGCCGTGATCACGAGCGCCTTCGCAGTCGCGGAGGTGGCTGTCGAACACCTCGTCCGCGTCTCCCCCACGCTCGACCGGGACAGGGTGGAGTACGTCGTGGCCTCGGTGCTGCTGGAGGAGGCGTGGGTCGGCGGTTCGTAGCCTCACCGACCCGACTATCGGCGAACCCCTGGAGGCCAGATCACGGTGACCGGCTTGCTGAGCGAATACGCGTAGGCGACTGCATCAGCCGTCCCGCCCTTCCCTTGGGCGGGGAGGCCGTCCCAGACGGCCACGAGGACGTCGCAGAGGTCGACAACGCGCTTCCCGGCAGCCAGGTAGGCATCTTCGGTCGGCTCCGCGAAGTCCAACGTCTCGACCTCGGAAGCCCTCGAAAGGAGCGCCCTGAACTGAAGGAGGTCAGCCTCCTGCTCGAACGATGACTCGTAGTTCACGCTGGGCAGGACGACGTGCAGTCGTCCACCTAGGCCCAAGACCTCCTCGGCAAACTTCTGATCAGCCCCGGCAGCCAGACTGGATAGTCCTACGAACGGTGGGCCACCAAGGATGGCTGGCAGCCGGGCCACCAGCAGACTCCAAACCGACTGCGGTGCCTCTTGGTGGCCCGAGACTGCGTAGATCGTCATAGCCGGTCCTCGGAGGCCATGTGGCGATAGTGCCTGCCGAGGGGCGTGAGCCTACAACCCTCGCTCTGCATCGCGGCGAAGAACATGTGGTCAGCGCCCACCGGCTCCACCAACTTCGCGGACGCGCACTTCTGGAGTTGCTTGAACACTGCCTCGTGCTCAGGGTGGGGCTCCAAGCCCGAGTCGCGCTTGTCCGGCTCGTATGAGGGATTGAGGGGGAACACGTGGTCCGGCGTCGGGAACCACTCGGGAAGCCTTCGCAGTGTCGAAAGCGGCACGGCAGGGTCGCAACGACGGATGTCTTGGAGGTGGTCGACATTCGCCTTGAACATGGGGCGTTGGTCCCATGTTCCGAATGCCTCGGAAAGGTAGGAGTAGAGGCCCGCCAACGTCAGGTGACCTAGGACGTCCGCCGCTCCGCCCTCCAGCGCGCCTTCCAGGTAGGCGGAGAACTGCCCTCGGCCCGCTGGCGTCTCGGCAGACGTCTGATCTGCTCGGCTCGCGGTAAGCATCGACACCCCTTGCCGAAGGACTGAACCGGCGGTCATTGCGGCAGGGACGCCGCCCGCGCCCCCAGAGAAGCAGCAGTCGAGGATGACCGCGACCTCTTGGTCGCAGGCATTGATCCTCTCCAACACTTCGCTGAACCTGACGCCGGGTGTTTGCTGAGTGCCGTCAGAGGTCACGAGAGTCACGTCGGCTCCGCCCGCGACCTGTGCGCCGTGCCCGGCGAAGTAGAGGAGGGACATGTGGACGCCGGGGGCGAACAGGCGGTCCAACGCCTCCAGCAGATCGTCGCGGCTGACGTGGCCGGTCCCGACCGGGGCGGTGAGGGTCTTCACCTCGAAGTTGGGGGTGTCGTCCTCGTTGCGCGCCAAGACCGGCGTAAGGGCCACCGCATCATTCACACAGCCCCCGAGGTTGCCGAAGGATGGATAGTGGTCGATGCCGACCACGAGTGCGCGTCGCAGCACGTCAGAGCCCGTCGATGAAGTCCCCGACGTTCTGCCAGGTCCAGGTCTTGCAGGGAGCCGTCCCCATCTCGACCGGCTTGGTCCGATAGCCGTCTTCGATCCAGATGCCGAGGAGCGGCTTTCCCTCCTCGCGAGCGCACTTGATCTCCCACAACTGCCCGGCTGCGTCAGGGGTGCTGCTGCTGATGAGTGCGATGACCCCATCGGAGCGGCGGATGCGTGCCCGGACCCGCTCCTTCCACTCCGTGTCATAGGGGTTCTTGACGCTCATGTCGGTCCAGTCGTAAGGCGTGTTGCCCAACTTCCGCTGTCCGACGAAGAGGTCGCGAGTCCTCTCGTCCTCCATGGCGAAGGCGATGAAGACGGTCTTGTTGGCCATGTCAGGTCCTATCTGTCGATGTCGAGGTCATGCCTATCACCCAGCACCGACAGCCCTGTCCGTGCCGAGAGCAGCCGGGGGCGCGACGGGTGCTTCCCCTCGCCGTCGCGCCCCGACTCGACCTCCTACTTGACCTTCATCTGGATGCGAGTGCCCTCGCTGATCAGCGTCGCGTAGTCGGTCAACTCCGGATCGGAGATCGAACCGCCGACCCGAGACCACTTGCGCCGGAGCACGGGCTTGATCTCGGAGACGGGGTGACCCTTGTAGCGACGCAGCAGGCTGTCGAACATCTTCTGGTAGTCAGACGCGATGTCCTTCAGCGCAGGCTGGACAGCGTTCTCCAGAGCCTTCTCCCACCCGGGAGTCATCTTGAAGCCTGAGCCCATGATCAGACCTGCTGACTGATCGTGGTGCCCGGGTGACGCTGGGCCGTGGACTCCTTGACGAACCGTCCGGTGATCGTGGATCGGTTGACGGTCGTCTTGTTGGACGTGCCCCGACCGACGCGCTCGGTAGAGGTGGTCCGGGGGCTACGACGTGCCGTCGAAGCGCTCACGAAGCGTCCGGTGCGGGCGCTCCTACTCGCGGTGCGTGCCATCTGGCTCGCCTCCGTTCTGGGCCGAGGGCCCATTGGGAGCACTGCCACGGGAGCGGCTAGAGTCGGAGTCCTAGTTCGCCCAACTAGACGCCAAGCCCTGGATGCTCCCACCCCGGAGATTCCGGGGCTTCGGTGCTCTTGCGGGCAAGTCTAGTTGGTGCTAATGACACCGCTGTAGTTTCGTCCCCAGTCCGGCCTCAGAGGTCGGTGACTGGGACCATCTCATCGCCCCCGTCCCAGCGCACCTGCATGCTGGCCATGGGCACGACCGACATCCTCATGGTGAGGTAGAACCGGACACCCTCGTGGGGGTGCACCGTCGCGTCCACAGGGAGTTTGTGCAGCATGTTCGCCGCGTTGTAGCCCTCGGGGGCGGACGCGCTCACGCCCGTCGCAATGCCATCTCCGGCGTTGACCAACTCGTACACGACGCGGTTCGAAGATCGGTCCACCTGCCTGATCCTCCACCGGATGGAATTGCGTGCCTGAGCGGACGCGGCCTCGACCTGGGCGGGCGTGGAGGTGGTATCGGCCATAGTCTCCACCGCCCTGGTCATACGGTCCATGCTGTTCGCCATGGCCTGCGAGCGGGCCGCGGACTCCTCCCGCGCTGCACGCTCCTTGTAGATGTCCACCCGTCCCCAGATGAACGCGATCAGAGCGACAACCGCCACCCAGACCGGCTCCAGCGGCTATCCAGTCCGGCACGAGTTCAGTTCTTCGGAGGCAGGGGAAGGGCGTACGGGGTGGGGTGCACGTCCCAAGAAACGAGCACCTCGACCGGCCTTCCGGTCTGCCACGTGGCCAGCACGAGGAACTTCTTCGAGGCTCCGGGACCGAACGTCTCTTCGGATGGAAGGTCGCGCGTCAGGCCCTCTGGGTGATCCACCGTCACGGTCACGAGGTCGACCGTCTGGCCGCTGACGTTACGCATCAAGTAGGACTGTCCGGGGCCGGATGTGATCTCGAACGGGACGTTCACGCCTTGGCCTCCTCATTCACCTTGGCAGTCGATTGAGAGGGCTGAGCCTCGACCTCGACAGCGACGTTCTCATTCGGGAAGTGGTAGTCGACGGTGGCGAGGTACTCCCGGAAGCCGAGCATGGCAAGCAGTTGGGCGAACGTGTCCATGTTCTGCCCCTTCAACAGAGCGTTGACGATCTCCTCGCTCTTCTCGCGGCGGTCGATGAACTTGCTCAGCACGGAGGCCACGACGGTGTTGTCCGCGTTGAAGTCGGCGTCGCTGTTGGCCTTGGCCTTGGCCACGAGGTCTGGGTCTCTCTTGGCGTCCCTCAGGATGCCCTCGATCTCGGGCACCGCGTCGTCAGGGCTCAGGCCACCATCGACTACTTCCTCCGCGAGGAGGGCGACCCCGAGCGCATCAGCGGGACGACCTACGCAGAGCGCATCGCGCAACGAGACCGCTACGCGCTGAAGCCCAAGGAGCGAGCGGACGCCGAAGGCCACACCCGACTCGCCTGTCCCGCTGTTGGGGCCTCCGCCACCGCTTCTTGCCCGCGTCGCGAGCCCCACCCACGTTCGCTCGACCGCCCCAAGGCCCGGGTCCTGCCGCTGATGCTCCTCAACCCTGCTCCCAAGGTCTGCGAGCAGAAGACGATGACCTTCCCACCCTCGGTCGGGGCGAAATACGAGCAGACCTACGCCTACCGCTCACCAGACTGGCAGGAGCACTACACGACGGGCCGTCAGAGCGTCGAGTCGGTGAACAAGTCGGTCAAGGACGGTCGCTTCATTCCAGTGGACGATCCCGAACTGCGTCCCCGGCGTGGCTTCATCGCCCAACTCTTCAGCCTCGCAGTGATGATCGCAGCCACGAACGTGCGCAAGATCATTGCCTGGCTCAGATCAGGTGGGCGTGACCACCATCGCGTCCGCCCCCATCAAGCGCGTGCGCCGTCGAGAGGCCACTCGTGGCTGGACGACCATCGAGCCCAACGCCCCGCCTGTGGAAGCCGACGCCTGAGCCACGCGCACGACCTCACCCCAGATGGACCGCACGGCTTCAGCCTGCCCGAACGTCGGCGCAGGACACTTGCAGGGGCTCCAATGAGCCTTCGTCGGCCCGGCCACCCGGGCGTAGAGCCGATCTCAGACCCTCATGGACAACGACAAGGGCCGGACCGCTCGATCTTGAGCAGTCCGGCCCTTCTCTAGGCGTTCCGTACAAACGTGAAACACGTTTCCACGCAAACGACCCTCTGTGTCCGAGGGGGGACTTGAACCCCCATGCCCTAATACGGGCACTAGCACCTCAAGCTAGCGCGTCTGCCAATTCCGCCACCCGGACGAGTGGTGCATCCGGTGGTGTGGGGGCCACCGGGGCAACGACGTGAAACTTTACACGCGGATGACGCGAGTGCGAAATCCGCCGTGTGGCGGGCGTCGCGGCCTCGCCGGTGGTCTCACTCCACGGTCGGCAGAGCGCCAGTGCTCGGCGTCTGCGAGGCCTCCTCGGGAGCGCCGACATAGAGGCAGAAGGGGTGTCCGGCGGGGTCGATGAGCACGCGGACCTCTTCCTGTGGCTGGTGCTCGGACAGGCGTCCGCCCAGACGCAGCGCCGCCGCGACAGCGGCCTCGAGGTCGCTGACCTCGATGTCCAGGTGCATCTGCATCTGCTGGTCGCCCTCCAGCGCGGGCCAAGCCGGCGACCTGTGCTCGGTCTCGAGCTGGAAGCCGAGGTACACGTGCGCACGCTCCGGCGCGATCGTCGCCCAGTCCTCGTCGTCGCTGTGGATGCGCCAGCCGAGGACCTCGGCGTAGAAGCGGGCCAGTCCCCTCGGGTCGGGCGTGCCGAGCACGGTGCCGAGGTAGTCGTGGGGCGGTCGTCGTCCTGGGAGCATGATCTCCACCTAACGCGAAAGCGCACTGATAATCCAGCCCGCTAGTGTCGATGGCATGGACCTCACGCGACCGACCGCACCGTCCCCCTACGACCTCCTCCCCACCACGACGCCCTTCGAGGTGACGAGCGAGAGCTTCACCGACGGTGGCGCCCTCGCCCACGCCCAGGTCTTCGACGACTGGGGTTTCACCGGCGGCAACCTCAGCCCGCAGCTGCGTTGGTCGGGCGCCCCGGAGGGCACCAAGAGCTACGCGATCTCCTGCTTCGACCCTGACGCGCCGACCCCGGCCGGCTTCTGGCACTGGACCGTCGTCGGCCTCCCGGCCGACACCACCTCGCTGCCCGAGGGCGCGGGGGTCGAGGGCGGAGCACAGCTGCCCGAGGGTGCCTTCATGACCGCGACCGACTACGGGACCAAGGCCTTCGGCGGCGCGGCTCCGCCGCAGGGCGACATCGCCCACCGCTACGTCTTCGCCGTCCACGCGCTCGACACCGACGACCTGGGCATCGACGACTCCGTCTCGTGCACCGTGGCGGCCTTCAACTACCTCCAGCACACGATCGGGCGCGCCGTCATCACCGGCATGTACCGCAGCTGACGCTGCCGCACCCCACGCTGCGCGGCGGGTCGGCCCTACTGATCGGGCAGGCCCGCCGCGAGTTCGTCGAGGAAGTCGTCGACGTCAGACAGGGCATAGCCCTCACGCCAGCGGGTCCGGGTGAAGGACGGTCGGGCGCCGGTGCTCATCGCACCCTCAGCTCCCAGGCGGCGACGGCTCCCGCCGCGGCGACGTTGAGGGAGTCCACTCCCCCGGCCATGGGGATGGTCACGGTCACGTCCACGTGCTCGAACGTACGTCGCGCCAGACCGTCGCCCTCGGTCCCGAGGACCAGCGCAAGACGCTCCGGCGGGTCGGCGGCGAGCTCGTCCAGGCCCACCGCGTCGTCGGCGAGGGCCAGCGCGGCCACGGTCCAGCCTGCCTCCCTCAGGTCGGCGATCGCGGCCGGCCACGGGTCGATCCGGGTCCACGGCACCTGGAAGACCGTCCCCATCGATACACGGATAGCCCTGCGGTACAACGGGTCCGCGCACCGAGGCGTGACGAGCACCGCGTCCGTCCCGAGTGCCGCGGCCGACCGGAAGATCGCCCCGACGTTGGTGTGGTCGACGACGTCCTCGATGATCAGCACCCGCCGTGCCCCGCCCAGTACCTCCGTCAGGGAGGGCAGCTGCGGTCGGTGCATCGACGCCAGCGCCCCGCGGTGGAGGTTGTAGCCGGTGATCCCCTCGATGACCTCGGCCGACCCGGTGTAGACGGGTACCCCGCTCGCCTCGGCGTCCGCGACGACGTCGGCGAGGTCGGTGAGCCACCGCTCCCCCATGAGCAGGGCCCGCGGCCGGTGGCCGGCAGCGAGTGCCCGCCGGATGACCTTTTCGCTCTCGGCGAGGTAGAGCCCACCGGCGGGCTCGAGCACCTTGCGCAGCTTGACGTCGGTCAGCCCGACGAAGTCGCGCAGGCGTTCGTCGGTCGGGTCGGTGATGAGGATCGGCACAGGCCGAGGCTAGAGCAGAGCGCGAGCGATGACCCCGATGCTCGCGATGACGCAGAAGACGAGCACCCCCCGCCGCACGGACTCCGGCCGGATCCGTCGTCGCACCGGCCCCGCCAGCAGGTGCCCCACGAGGACGAAGGGAGCCCACACCAGCCCCGCGAGCAGGTCCTCGCGGTCGACCTGCCCACCGATCGCCAGACCGGTCATCCCGATGACCGTGCCGGCGAGGAAGAAGGCCGCGAGGGTGCCGCGCAGCAACTCGGGCCGCTCGTGGCGCAGCACGAGCGCGAAGAAGGGCCCACCGATCGAGGCCGCTGTCCCTGAGACGCCCGTGATCGCCCCGGCGAGGGCTGAGTTGCGCCGGTCCAGCCCGATGTCGACGGCCCACACCGACGCGGCGACCGTCACGAGGATGAGCACGCCGACGGTCAGGGCGATGGCATCGGCCGAGGCGACGGCGACGAGCGCCACTCCGAGCGGTGTCGCGAGGATGCGGGCGCCGAGCGCCCAGCGCAGGTGTCGCCACGCGATCTCCCGAGCGCCACCGAGCAGCTGGAGGAGTGGCAGGAAGAACACGCACACGATGAGCGAGGCCGGCATGAGGTCGGGCCGGAGCATGACGACGAAGGGAGCCGCGACCACCGCGATCCCGAAGCCGATCGTCGACTGCACCATCGACCCGCACATGACGACGAGGCCGAGGGAGAGCAGGACCGGGTCGAGCCAGCCCGTCACGGGAAGAACACGAACTTCACGAGGCCCGCGAGGCCCACGACGACGATGACGGCGCGCAGGACATTGGCCGGCAGCCGTCGGCCGTACCTCGCGCCGAGCACACCCCCGGTGATCGCGCCGACGGCGACGAGGAGGGCGATCCGCCAGTCGATGAGCTCGGGTGCGGTGACGATGAAGACGAGCGAACCGACCGCGTTGACGAAGAGGCCGAGGACGTTCTTCAGCCCGTTGAGCGCCTGCAGCGGCTCGGTCGACAGGGCGGACAGCAGGCCGATGAGGATGACCCCCTGAGCGGCACCGAAGTAGCCGCCGTACACGCCCGCGACGAGGACACCGGCCATGAGCGCCACCAGGTGGCTCGTCGGCATCCGGCCGCCGTCCTCGTGGCGGGCCTTGCTCCACGCCTGCAGCCGAGGGCCGAAGATCACGAGCAGGATGCCGATGCCGATGAGTACCGGGACGATCGCCTCGAAGGCCTCCGGCGGCAGCCACAGCAGGAGCAGCGCGCCGGTGATCGCCCCGAGAACCGACATCGGGACCAGCTGCAGGACCCGACGTCCCATCCCCTTCAGCTCCGGCAGGTACCCGATGGTCCCGCTCACCCCACCGGCGACGAGGCCGATCGAGTTGGAGACGTTGGCCGTGACAGCCGGGGTGCCGATGGCCAGGAGCACCGGGAAGGTCACGAGCGTCCCCGAGCCCACGAGGGTGTTGATCGCCCCCGCCCACACCCCGGCGAGGACCACTGCACCCATCTCCACCCACGACACCCGGCCCACCCTAGTGACGGTGGACCGGGTGTCCGGTCATCGGGGTGCTCGCGGGTCAGGGCTGCTGAGGCGCCTCGCCGGACGCATCGCCGGCCGGCGGCTCGCCGGGCTCGTCAGCGGAAGGGGCCTCGGGCGACTGCCGCGGCGCCGACTGCTCGGGCAGGCGGACACCGGGTCCCATCGCCGGCTGCACCCGGGACGCGGGCGTCGCGTGCTCGGTGGCCTCGCGGCTGGCCTGACCGGCCTGCCCGCGCGCCTCGGCGAGGGCATCGCCCGGGTCCTCGAGCGAGGTCTGGTCGAAGACGTTGGCGTCCTCCGGGCCGGGGTCGACCCAGTCCTCGGCGTCCAGGCCCCCCTTCGGGCCGTCGCCGTCGCCACCACCGAGCGCCCCACCGATGCCGCGCAGGGCATCGGTGAGCTCGCTCGGGATGATCCACATCTTGTTGGAATCACCGGTGGCGAGCTGGGGCAGCACCTGCAGGTACTGGTAGGCGAGCAGCTTTTGCGTCGGCTTGCCACGGTGGATCGCGTCGAAGACCTGCTTGATGGCCCGCGACTGGCCCTGGGCCTCGAGGACCGCGGCCTGGGCCGAGCCCTCGGCCCGCAGGATCGCCGACTGCTTCTCACCCTCGGCCGTGAGGATCTGGGACTGCTTGACGCCCTCGGCGTTGAGGATCGCGGCGCGACGGTCGCGCTCGGCCTTCATCTGCTTTTCCATCGACTCCTGGATCGACATGGGCGGGTCGATCGCCTTGAGCTCGACCCGGTTGACCCGGATGCCCCAGCGCCCGGTGGCCTCGTCGAGCGCGCCGCGGAGCTGGCCGTTGATCTGGTCGCGGCTGGTCAGGGTCTGCTCGAGGTCCAGCGAGCCGATGACGTTGCGCAGCGTGGTGACCGTCAGCTGCTCGATGCCCTGGATGAAGTTGGCGATCTCGTAGACGGCTCGCTTGGAGTCGATGACCGTGTAGTAGATGACCGTGTCGATGTTGACGACGAGGTTGTCCGAGGTGATGACCGGCTGCGGCGGGAAGCTCACGACCTGCTCGCGCAGGTCGATGCTCGCGCGCACCTTGTCGACGAAGGGCACGAGGATGTGGATGCCACCCTCGAGGGTGCGCGAGTAGCGGCCCAGCCGCTCGATGATGAGCGAGGTCTGCTGCGGCACGATGCGCACCGTCTTGAAGAGGATGACGAGCGCGAAGATCAGCAGCGCCGCCACGAAGATCAGGATGGTGGGTCCCATGGGCGTTCCTTTCGACGGGCGGAGCCGTCAGTCTCGGCGGGTGACGATGGCGGTCGCACCGTCGATGGACACGACGCTGACCTCGGCGCCCGGCTCGCAGGCGGCCTCGCCGTCAGGGACGCGGGCGCTCCACGTCTCCCCGGCCAGGCGCACCCGACCGTCGGTCTCGGTGACCGTCTCGAGGACCCGCGCGGTCTGCCCGCTCAGGGCCCCCGACCCGATGTCGGCGGATGCCGCCGGATTGGTGAACTGTCGCTTGACGATGGGGCGCACGACCCCGATGAGAAGCAGCGCGACGGCCACCGCGAGCACGATCTGGACGACGACCGGCGCACCCAGTGCGGCCGCAGCGGCCCCGACGAGCGCTCCTCCGAAGAGCATGACGAAGACGAAGTCGACGGTCGCCGCCTCGATCGCGATGAGGACCAGCGCCAGGCCCAACCAGACCAGCCAGAGGTTGTCTCCCAACCACTCCACGGTCATTCCCCCTTCGTCTCGTGTCCGACCATCATGCCCGGGCGCGGGCCGACCAACGCTCTCCGTGCTGCTCCAGCACCAGATCGAGACCAAAGGTCTGCGACAGGTTGGCCTCGGTCAGGGTGATCTCGATCGGCCCCTGGGCGACGACGCGGCCCTCGCGCAGCAGGAGCACGTCGGTGAAGTGCGGCGGGATCTCCTCGACGTGGTGGGTCACCATGACCAGGGCCGGGGCCTCGAGGTCACCGGCGATGGCGCCGAGACGCTGGACCAGGTCCTCGCGCCCACCGAGGTCGAGACCCGCGGCCGGCTCGTCGAGGAGCATGAGCTCGGGGTCGGTCATGAGGGCCCGGGCGATCTGGACCCGCTTGCGCTCTCCCTCCGAGAGCGTGCCGTACGTCCGATCGGCCAGGTGCGCCGCGCCGAGGGCCTCGAGCAGCTCGCCCGCGCGCGCGTGGTCGAGGTCGTCGTAGCGCTCACGCCACCGACCGACGACTCCCCACGAGGCGGTGACGACGACGTCGGCGACCCGCTCCCCCTTCGGGATCCGCTCGGCGAGCGATGCAGAGGCCAGGCCGATGCGCGGACGCAGGTCGAAGACGTCGACCGCACCGAGGACCTCACCGAGCACACCGACCACCCCGCTCGTCGGGTGCATGCGGGCCGCGGCGAGCTGGAGCAGCGTCGTCTTGCCGGCACCGTTGGGGCCCAGGACGACCCAGCGCTGCCCCTCCTCGACCTCCCAGTCGACATCCGCGACGAGAGTCGACCCGCCACGCACGACGGTGGCACCGGCCAGGGCGAGGACATCACTCATGGCTCGACCCTACCCAGCAGCAACTAGCATCGTGCAGATGCCCGAGCTGCCCGCCTCCGTCCGTGTCGCCCTGTGGGTCACGCATGCCTGGTCCGGCGGCACGACCCTCACCGACGCCGTCGAGCGTGCCCTCCCCGACGTCGACCACACCGAGGGACTCGTCGAGCAGGTCCGCATCTGGCGCGACCTCGGCGAAGCCGCCCTCCTCGTCGCCCTCCCGGCTCCCGGTGACCTCGGCAGCCTGCCCCGCTGCGGTCCGATCGCCGCCGACGCAGCAGCAGAGGCCGGCGAAGCCCTCTACGTGGCCGGCCTCGGCGGCCTGCTCGTCCCGAGCATCTCGACCTTCGGCTCGGCGGGCGCGCAGGGACTGCGCATCGACTGGATGACCCACGACGCCGACCCCGTACCGCCCCACCGCATCGAGGCCCTCGAGCCCTCCCAGCTCGAGCGGCACCTGCGGCGACAGCTGCTCGCCTCGATCGACGAGCTCGACGACATCCGCGGCACGCCGTGGGCGGACGACCTTGCCCGTGACCTCGTCGACGAGCGTCTCGGCACCGACTGGGCGCTGCCGCCCGACCTCCCGGAGCGGGCTCGCAAGGTCATCGGGCTGGCCGGGACGATCGCCGTGGCGGCCGAGGTCGGGCTCACCGCCTCCGGCGCCGTCACCGCCGCCCACGACGACACCCGCAGCCGCGCGTTGCGCCGATTGGCCAGGGTCTGCGAGCACAGCCTCGCCGACGCGACCAATGCGGCCTGCGCCCAGCTCGCCGGGTGGGTCCCGGTGCGCTGATGCGCACTCTGCGGACCCGCCGGCTGCGGCTGGACCCGATCGGCCCCGAGAACCTGCCCTTCCTCGCGGACCTCGACGGCGACGCCGCGGTGCTGCGACACCTGCAGCCGCGTGCGCGGACCCGCGAAGAGGCTCTGGCCCACTGGAGCCCACGGGTCCCCGGCCCCATGTGGGTCGGGGACCTGGGCGAGCGCCCCGTCGGGTGGTGGGCGCTGTGGCCGGACGAAGGGGGCGAGACCGCCGAGCTCGGGTACCGCCTGGCCCGTCGGTGGTGGCGTCAGGGGCTCGCTGTCGAGGGCGCTCGGGCCGTCCTGGACGATGGCTTTGCCGACACTCGGCTCCAGGTGGTCCGGGCGGAGACGATGGTCGTCAACGCCGGCTCGCGAGGGGTCATGCGCCGCCTCGGCATGCGGGAGGTGCGCATCGAGGTCCGTGAGTGGGAGGAGCCGCTGCTCGGCGCCGATCTCGGCGAGGTGATCACCGAGATCACGCGTGCGCAGCGGCTTGCGGCGGATCAGCCCGAGGCCAGCACACCCTCGTAGACGGCCATCGTCCGGTCGCCGATGCTCGTCCACGAAAAGTGCTCGACGGCCCGCTCGCGACCGGCGAGCCCCCGCTGCCGGGCCTGCTCCGGATCCGCCACGGCCTCGGTGAGCGCGGCGGCGAGGTCGGCCTCGAAGGCCGCCGCGTCGACCGGCGCACCGGTCCCGTCGTCGACCTGGTCGATGGGCACGAGCCAGCCGGTGACGCCGTCGTCGACCACCTCGGGGATGCCCCCGGTCGCCGTCGCGACGACCGGCAGCTCGCAGGCCATCGCCTCGAGGTTGACGATGCCGAGCGGCTCGTAGACCGACGGGCAGGCGAAGACGGTCGCAGCCGACAGGACCGCGATGACCTCCGCCCGGGGCAGCATCTCCTGGATCCACACGACACCCTGGCGGGTGCGGCGCAGGTCGTCGACGAGGGCCTCGACCTCGGCGAGGATCTCCGGGGTGTCGGGCGCTCCGGCGCACAGCACGACCTGCACCTCGGGCGGCAGGTCCCGCACGGCGCGGAGCAGGTGTGGCAGCCCCTTTTGCCGGGTGATCCGCCCGACGAAGACGACGGACGGTGCGTCCGGGTCGATCCCGTGGCGGCGCACGACGTCGGGGTCGGGCGTCGCCCGCCACAGGTCGGCGTCGATGCCGTTGTGCACCACGTGGACCCGGTCTGGGTCGATGGTGGGATAGCTGCGCAGGATGTCCGCGCGCATCCCGTGGCTCACCGCGATGACCCCGGCGGCCGCCTCGTAGGCGGTGCGCTCCACCCACGAGGAGAGCGCGTAGCCACCGCCGAGCTGCTCGGCCTTCCACGGTCGCAGCGGCTCGAGGCTGTGCGCCGACACGACGTGCGGCACGCCGTGCAGCAGGGCCG
The DNA here is from genome assembly GCF_004025845.1 of Janibacter hoylei PVAS-1. NCBI lineage: Bacteria > Bacillati > Actinomycetota > Actinomycetes > Micrococcales > Intrasporangiaceae > Janibacter > Janibacter hoylei. The sequence continues at coordinate 58,543 of NZ_PIPF01000007.1, read as the reverse complement.
CGGTGTGCCCGGCGAAGTTGGCGTACCAGGTGTGGCTGTGCACGAGGTCGGCCCCGACGCAGTCGGCGGCCATCGCCAGGTCGACGCCCATCGTCACGAGGGCCGGGTTGGCCCCCGCCAGACCGGCGGGATCGGGATAACCGGTGGTCCCCCCTTCGTCCCGGGGGTCGCCGAAGCACCGGACCCGCACGTCGGTGTCACCGCGGGCCCGCAACGCCCGGGTCAGCTCCGCGACGTGCACCCCCGCCCCGCCGTAGACCGCCGGTGGGTATTCCTTGCTGAGGATGTCGACGCGCACGACCACAGACTAGGGCGAAGGGAGGACGCCGCACCCGTCCACGGACTAGGTTGGGCACCATGGTCCGCAGAGGTCAGCCCAAGGTCCTGGCGATCGTCCTCGCCGGAGGTGAGGGCAAGCGGCTCATGCCGCTCACCACCGACCGCGCGAAGCCCGCAGTCCCCTTCGGCGGGATCTACCGACTCGTCGACTTCGCCCTGAGCAATGTCGTCAACTCCGGCTACGCCAAGGTCATCGTCCTCACCCAGTACAAGTCGCACAGCCTCGACCGCCACGTGAGCCAGGCCTGGCGGCTGGCCTCACCCCTCGGCCACTACGTCGCCCCCATCCCCGCCCAGCAGCGGCGGGGCAAGAGCTGGTACACCGGCAGCGCCGACGCGATCTACCAGTCGCTCAACGCGATCACCGACGAGCGGCCGGACCTCGTCGTGGTCGTCGGTGCGGACCACGTCTACCGCATGGACTTCTCCGACATGGTGGAGCAGCACCTCGACACCGGGGCTGAGTGCACGGTGGCCGCGATCCGCCAGCCGATCGGCACAGCGGACCAGTTCGGGGTCATGGAGGTCGGCGCCGACGGTCGGCGGATCACCGCCTTCCGCGAGAAGCCCACGGACCCCGTCGGCCTGCCCGACGCACCGCACGAGGTCTACGCGTCGATGGGCAACTACGCCTTCACGGCGGACGCCCTCATGGACGCCGTCAAGCGCGACGCCGAGGCCGACAGCCGGCACGACATGGGCGGCGACATCGTGCCCGACTTCGTCGCGCGCGGCAGCGCCCACGCCTACGACTTCGCCGACAACACGGTGCCGGGCTCGACCGACCGCGACCGGGGGTACTGGCGCGACGTCGGCACGATCGACAGCTACTTCGACGCCCACCTCGACCTGACGTCGATCCACCCGGTCTTCAACCTCTACAACTACAGCTGGCCGATCAACACCCACCACGGCCCGTACCCACCGGCGAAGTTCGTCCACGCCGACGACGAGCGGGCCGGCGGCGCGACGAACTCGATCGTCTCCCCCGGCGTCGTCGTCTCGGGCGGCCACGTCGACAACTCCGTCCTCTCCCCCGGGGTCTTCGTGCACAGCTACTCGCACGTGCGCGACAGCGTGCTGCTCGACGGCGTCGACGTCGGGCGGCACGCCGACCTGCACCGCGTCATCGTCGACAAGGGTGTCCGGCTACCCGAGGGCATCCGGCTCGGTCACGACCGCGAAGAGGACCTCGCCCGCGGCCTGCTCGTCACCGAGTCCGGCATCACCGTGGTCGGCAAGGGCCACGTCTTCGACGCGAAATAGACTGCGGCGCATGACCTCCAGCTCCGGGCCAGCCCTCACTCCCGTCGACCTGCCCGGCGAAGGACCGCTCGTCCTCGTCATGGACGTCGACAGCACCCTGATCCTCGACGAGGTCATCGAGCTCATCGCCGAGCACGCCGGCACCCGCGACGAGGTGGCCGCTGTGACGGAGGCGGCCATGCGTGGCGAGCTGGACTTCGCGGGGAGCCTGCACGCACGCGTCGCCACCCTCGAGGGCCTCTCGGTCGAGGTGCTCGACCGGGTCCGTGCCGCCGTGCGGCTCACCCCCGGTGCCCGCACCCTCGTGAGCAGCCTCGTCGAGGCGGGTCACGTCGTGGGTCTGGTGAGCGGCGGCTTCACCGAGATCGTCGACGACCTCGCCCGCGAACTCGGCATCCCGACCGCCCGCGCCAACCACCTCGAGATCGTCGACGGACGGCTCACCGGCAAGGTCCTCGGCGAGGTCGTCGACCGCGCGGCCAAGGCCGACTTCATCACCCGGCTCGCTGCCGCCTCCGGGGTGGACATGGACCGCACCGTGGCCGTCGGCGACGGCGCCAACGACCTCGACATGATGGCGGCCGCACAGGTCGGCATCGCCTTCTGCGCCAAGCCCACCGTGCGCGAGCAGGCCGACGTCGCGATCGACGAGCCCGACCTGCGCCAGGTCCTCGACCTGCTCGGCGTCACCCCGGTCCCCCAGCCCGACGACGAGGGCGGCCACCCCCTCGCCTGACCGCGCGGCGGACGGCAGTTCGCGCTGCGGAGTGCGAAGGGAGATGTCGGCACACATCAAGCCGACGTCGAGAACGATCAGGCGCCCACACGCCGACGAAGGACGTCGGCGGGTGCCGACGTCTCCCTTCGCCCGACGTCCGACCCCTTCGAGACGGCCGCGGACGGCCTCCTCAGGGAACGTGAGTCGACCGGCCGCGGACGAAGGGAGGTCAGACCCCCATCGCGTGCACGCCGCCGTCGACGTGCAGGATCTCGCCGGTCGTCGCAGGGAACCAGTCGGAGAGCAGCATCGTGCAGGCCTTGGCGGTCGGCACCGGGTCGCCCACGTCCCAGCCCACGGGGGCGCGGTCGTCCCACGTCTCCTCGAACTGCTCGAAGCCGGGGATCGACTTCGCCGCCGTCGTGCGGATCGGGCCGGCGGCGACGAGGTTGCAGCGGACCCCCTTCGGGCCGAGGTCGCGGGCGAGGTACCGGTTGGTCGACTCGAAGGCGGCCTTGGCCACGCCCATCCAGTCGTAGACCGGCCAGGCGTAGCTCGCGTCGAAGGTCAGACCGACGATCGAGCCGCCCTGGGTCATGCGGGGCAGCGCCGCGACGGCCAGCGCCTTGAGCGAGTAGGCCGAGACGTGCACGGCGGTGCCGACGTCCTCCCACGTCGCGTCGAGGAAGGTGAAGGCGCCCTCGGGCGCGAAGCCGATCGAGTGCAGCACGCCGTCGAGTCGTTCGGCGTGCTCGCCGATGCGGTCGGCGAGGGCCGCGAGGTCCTCCTCGCTCGTCACGTCGAGCTCGATGACCGGTGCCTCCTGCGGCAGGCGCTTGGCGATGGTGCGGGTGATCTTCATCGTCCGACCGAAGCTGGTGAGGATGACCTGGGCACCCTGCTCCTGCGCGATCTTGGCGACGTGGAAGGCGATCGACGACTCCATGAGGACGCCGGTGATGAGGAAGGTCTTGCCGGTGAGCATCTGCTGCCTTTCGGAGGGAGGGTGCGGGTCAGTGACCCATGCCGAGGCCGCCGTCGACCGGGATGACGGCGCCGGAGATGTACGCGGCCTCGTCGGAGACGAGGAAGGAGATCGCGGCGGCGACCTCGTCGGCCTGCCCGTAGCGGCGGGCGGGGATGGCGGCCTGGTACTCCGCCTTGGTCTTGTCGGGCAGCTCGGCGGTCATGTCCGTCTCGATGAAGCCGGGGGCCACGACGTTGGCCGTGATGCCGCGGGCTCCGAGCTCTCGCGTCATCGACCGGGCGATGCCGACCAGGCCCGCCTTGGAGGCGGCGTAGTTGGCCTGCCCCGGCGAGCCGTAGAGGCCGACGACGCTGGACAGCAGCACGACCCGACCGAAGCGCGCCTTGACCATGGGCGTGGCCGCGCGTCGCACGCAGCGGAAGGTGCCGTGGAGGTTGGTGTCGACGACGCTCGAGAAGTCGTCGTCGGACATCCGCATGAGCAGGGTGTCCTTGGTGATGCCGGCATTGGCGACGAGCACCTCGACGTCACCGCCGAGCAGCTCGGTGGCGGCCGAGAAGGCCTGATCGACCGAGTCGCTGTCGGTGATCTCGCAGGCCACGACGTCCAGTCCGTCGACGGGGTCCCCAGAGCGCGAGGTGACGACGACCCGGTGGCCGTCGGACTGCATGCGGCGGGCGATGGCCTCGCCGATCCCTCGGTTGCCCCCGGTGACGAGCACGCGTCGCGACGTCATCGAAGCTCCCTTCGTCGGTGCGGTGTGGGTCAGGTCACGTCGTGACGCACGCTAGATCACTACCGCCGGGTACGCGGTACCGGGCTCGCCCCGTGGACGGGGCGGCCGGGTGCGCGGCGTACGCTGAGGAGGTGCCCCACACGTCCGTCCCGTCGGTGACGACCGCCCCGATCTCGCTCCAGGAGGAGCAGGCCGGTCGGATGCGCCAGTACCTCGCAACGATGGCGCTGCGGACCGTCTGCTTCGTCGGCGCGTACTTCTTCGAGGGCTGGCTGAGGTGGGTGTGCGTGGCCCTGGCCGTCGTCCTCCCCTACGTCGCCGTCGTGCTCGTCAACGCCGTGCGGCCGCGTGGTGCCGACGACAGCTTCCAGGCCGTGACCGACCACCGACGACAGCTGGGTTCGTGATGACGGTCGACGAGCTGATCTGCAGCCGCAAGGCCTGCAAGGCCACGGCGACCCGCGCGGTGCTGTGGCGCAACCCCCGCATCCACGACGAGTCCCGCCGCAAGGTCTGGCTCGCCTGCGACGAGCACGAGGAGCACCTGCGCGAGCACCTCGCGGTCCGCGGATTCCCCGTCGAGACCTGCGCCGTCGCCAACATCCCTGCCGACGCCGGCTGATGCTGCGGCTGGCCCTCACCCCGAGGTGGCTCGGGTGGTTCGCCCTCGCCGTCGTCGCGTCGGTCGCCTTCGTGCTGCTCGGCCAGTGGCAGTGGGGCAAGTACGAGGACCGCTCGGCGCGGGCCGAGCGGATCGAGTCGCACTACTCCGCCGCTCCGTTGCCGGTCACCGAGGTCCTCAGCGAGCAGCCGGCCCCGGTCGACGTCGAGTGGACCCGGGTGACGGCGCAGGGCACGTACCTCACCGACGAGCAGCTGCTCGTGCGCAACCGCCCGCTCGACGGCACGTACGGGTACGAGGTGCTCGTCCCCCTTCGTCTGGCCGGGGGCGAGGTCGTCGTCGTCGACCGTGGGTGGGTCCCCAACAGCCCGAAGGGGGCGGATGTCGCCCCGGAGGTCCCTCCGGCACCGACCGGCACGGTCGACGTCACCGGCTGGGTCCGCCTCGGTGAGCGGAGCCTCGGCCGCGACATGCCCGAGGGCCAGCTCGCGAGCATCAACCTCGACGAGGTCGCGGGCCAGGTCGACGGACGACTGCTCGGCGGCTACCTGGCGCTGCAGTCCGAGGACCCAGAGGTCGACCGCCCGGACCCGCTCGAGGTGCCGGACACCGACACCGGCCCGCACATGGCGTATGCGATCCAGTGGTGGCTGGCGATCCCCGCCTTCTGGGCCTTCCTCGTCCTCGCGCTGCGTCGCGAGTCGCTCGAGGGCTCCGGCACGGAGCGCACGCCCCGCCCCAAGAAGGTGCGGATCTGGGACGAGGAGGACGGCTGACCGGTCAGCCGACGACCTCGGCCCGCTCGGCCGCTCCCCCGTCGTACTGCGTCGTGTAGAGGGTCGCGTAGAGACCACCTGCCGCGAGCAGATCGGTGTGGGTGCCCTGCTCGACGACACGTCCGTCGTCGACGACGAGGATCTGGTCGGCGGCCCGGATCGTCGAGAGCCGGTGGGCGATGACGATCGCGGTGCGGCCCTGCAGAGCGGTGTCGAGGGCTCGCTGGACGGCGACCTCCGACTCGCTGTCGAGGTGGGCGGTGGCCTCGTCGAGGATGAGCACGGCCGGCGACTTGAGCAGCAGTCGGGCGATGGCGAAGCGCTGCTTCTCCCCGCCCGAGAGCCGGTGCCCGCGGTCACCGACGACGGTGTCGAGCCCGGCCGGCAGGGTGTGCACGAGGTGGGCGATGCGGGCCGCCTCGAGAGCCGCCCACATCTCCTCCTCGGTGGCCTCCGGCTTGGCGTAGGCGAGGTTGGCTCGCAGGGTGTCGTGGAAGAGGTGCGCCTCCTGGGTGACCATCCCGACCGTCGCGCCGACCGACTCGAGGGTGGCCTCGCGCAGGTCGCGACCGCCGATCCGCACGGCACCGGATGTCGGGTCGTAGAAGCGGGTGACGAGCGAGGTGATCGTGCTCTTGCCCGCACCGCTCGGGCCGACGAGGGCGACGAGCTGCCCGGGCTCGGCACGCAGGCTGACCCCCCGGAGCACCGGGCCACCCTCCTCCCGGTCACCGGTCGTGGCTCCCTCGAGGGACCGCAGCGAGATCGCCTCGGCGCCGGGGTAGGTGAAGTGCACGTCGTCGAGCTCGACGGACAGGGCCTGCCCCTCGGGCAGCGGTCGCGCGTCCGGGGACTCGCTGATGCTCGATGGCATGTCGAGCAGCTCGAAGAGGCGGGCGAAGGAGACGAGTGCGGTGAGGATGTCGACGTGGACGTTGGAGATCGCCGTGAGCGGTCCGTAGAGCCGGGCGAGCAGGGCGGCGAGGGCGAGCAGGGTCCCGACGGTCAGCGTTCCCTCGACGGCCATGATCCCGCCGAAGCCGTAGACCATCGCCGTCGCGATGGACGCGAGCAGCGTGAGCATGACGAAGAAGACGGCCCGGTTGACCGCGATCCGCACACCGATGTCCCGCACCCGGGCGGCGCGCTGGTCGTACTGGGCGATCTCGCGGGCGGGTTGGCCGAAGATCTTGACGAGCAGCGCACCGGCGACGTTGAAGCGCTCGGTCATCTGGTTGCCGAGGTCGGCGTTGAGGTTCATCTGCTCGGCGGACAGCGAGGCCAGGCGCCGCCCCATCCACTTCGCCGGGAGGATGAAGAAGGGGACGAGGACCAGCGCTGCGAGCGTCAGCTGCCACGACAGGGCAAACATCGCCCCGAGGATGAGCACGAGCGAGATGACATTGCTGACGACGGACGACAGGACCGTCGTGAAGGCCTGCTGGGCACCGATGACGTCGTTGTTGAGCCGGCTGACGAGGGCGCCGGTCTGGGCCCGGGTGAAGAAGGCGATGGGCTGGCGCAGGACGTGGGTGAAGACCTCGGTGCGCAGGTGGTGGATGAGCCCCTCGCCGATGCTCGCGGAAAACCAGCGCTGGACCAGGGTGGTCGCCGCCTCGACGAGGGCGATGAGCGCCACGAGCAGGGCGAGCGTCACCACGACGCTGCGGTCCTGGGGCGTGACGCCGTCGTCGATGAGTCGCTGGAGCAGCAGTGGCACGGCGACGACGGTCAGCGACCCGAGGGCGACGAGCAGGAGGAAGCCGGCGATGAGTCCTCGGAAGGGGCGGGCGTAGCCGAGCACCCGTCGTGCGGTGCCGCGCGGCAGTGGCGTCGCCCTGGCCTGGTCGCCGTGGCTCATCGACTGCATGAGCCCCCATGCGCTGTTCATCATCGGTGTGCGCTCCTCGTGTCGTCCCGGGACGACAACCACCGTGCACCACGGTCGATTCCCCGCGCATCCAAAGTCGTGGCCGGAGCCTCAGCCCAGCACGCGGTGCAGGACGAGACGCGCGAGGGCCGACGTGTCGGCGAGCCCGCCGGGGACGAAGGGGGATCCCCCGGCAGCGGCGAGGGCGGCCACCTTGTCGTGGAGGACCCCCTCGGCGAGCGTGGCCGGGACGACGACCCGGTCGCGGGTGGCGCCCGCGCGGGGCGCGGCGAGCGTCATCGTCATCCACCCGGGGCGCGGGTGCGCGTCGAGGAGGGTGCGGAGGCTTTGTCCCGCCTGACCGGAGCTCGACCCGCCGGCGACGAGGAGGACGTGGCTCCCTTCGTCATGGCCCGCAGCGCGCAGGCTCTCCTCGACGGCGGTGAGCAGCAGCGGGTGCCCGCCCAGGGCGCTGGTGACCCGGGCCCGTCCACCGCCCGCGCCCAGTGCCCGCACGGCGGCGGGTACGTCGACCCGGGCGTGGAAGGCCGGCGTGATGAGCATCGGGACGACGGTGAGGTCGTCGGCGATCCGCGGCCCGAGCTCTTCGGGGCGCGGGTGGTCGTTCTCGATGTAGACGAGGTGGGTCTCGCCGCGCCCCTCGTCCGCCAAGGGGCCGGCGACCCTGGCGCGCAGCCGCTCCAGGGTCGTGGAGTGCCGCGGGTCCGGCGAGCCGTGGGCCAGCAGGACCGTCGTCATGACCGCATCTCCCTAGGGAAATGCGTCACGTGTGCAGTCCGCACTCCACCTTGTCGGTGCCCGACCAGCGACCGGCGCGAGCGTCCTCGCCCTCGGCGACGGGCCGCGTGCAGGGGGCGCAACCGATCGAGGCGTAGCCGCTCTGGCGAAGGGGGTTGAGGAAGACCGACTGCTCGGCGGCGTACCGGTCGACGTCGTCCTGGGTCCAGCCGGCGATGGGGTTGAGCTTGACCATGCCGCGACGCTCGTCCCACCCGACGACGGTGATGTCGGTGCGGGTCGGCGCGTCCTCGCGACGCATGCCGGTGACCCAGGCATCGTGCTCCTCGAGCGCCCGGTTGAGCGGCTCGACCTTGCGCATCGCGCAGCACAGGTTGGGGTCGCGGTCGTGCAGCTTCGGCCCGTGCTCGGCGTCCTGCTCGGCGACCGTGAGCTTCGGGTAGATCGTGCGGATGCTGATCGGCAGCATCGCCTCGTAGGCGTCGCGGGTGCCGAGGGTCTCGGCGAAGTGGTAGCCGGTGTCGAGGAAGAACACGTCCGCCCCGTCGAGCGTCGTGCCGACGAGGTGGACGAGCACCTCGTCACCCATCGAGCTGGCGACGGTCAGCCCCTCGCCGAAGGTCTCGTGGGCCCACTGCAGCGCCTGCCGACCGATCTCGACCCGGCCCTCGTGGGTCCCGCCGAGCTCCGCCTCGAGAGCGGTGAAGCGCTCCTCCCCCTCACGGGCGAGCTCACGCAGGCGGTCGGTGTCGAGAAGCGTGCTCATCGGATGTCGTCCTCGTCGGCTCGGCGCACCCACAGGGCGAAGGACTCCCCTTCGTCCCGCTGGGCGAGGTAGGTGCGGGCGAGGCGCTCGATGTAGTCCGGCAGGTCGTCACCGGCGACCTTGAGCGCGCGGGTCTTGCGGGCCAGGGCGGTGTCCTCGGCCAGGGCGCCACCGAGGTGGACCTGGAAGACCTCCTGGTGGGTGCCGTCCTCGCGCTTGTCGAGCATGCCCTTGAGGCCGACGTCGGCGACCTGGCTGCGGGCGCAGCTGTTGGGGCAGCCGTTGAAGTGGATGCTGAAGGGCACGTCGATGGTCAGGCGCTTCTCGAGCTCCTCGACGGTCCACCGGGCGCGGTTCTTGGTGTCGGTCAGGGCGAGCTTGCAGAACTCGAGACCAGTGCAGGCGAGGACGTTGCGGCGCCACTCGCTGGGGTGCACGTCGAGGTCGATCTCCTTGAGGTCGGCCGCGAGGGCGTCGGCCTTGTCCGGCTCGACGTCGAGGACGAGGACCTTCTGGTGCGGGGTGAAGCGGATCCGCTGCGACCCCGCGGCCTCGGCGAGGTCGGCGAGACGGGTGAGCTTCGTGCCGGTCATGCGGCCGGCGATCGGCGCGGCGCCGACCCAGACCCGACCGTCGACCTGCTCGTGGATGCCGACGTGGTCGCGGCGGCTCCCCTTCGGCGCGACGGCCTCGGGCCCGTCGACGAGACGGCGGCCGAGGTAGTCGTCCTCGAGGACCTGGCGGAACTTCTCGGCGCCCCAGTCGGCCATGAGGAACTTCAGACGGGCCTTGTTGCGCAGACGCCGGTAGCCGTGGTCGCGGAAGATCGAGGTGACCCCGTGCCAGACGGCCGGGACGTCCTCGAGCGGCACCCACACGCCGAGGCGCTGGGCGAAGATCGGCTTGACCGACAGGCCACCGCCGACCCACACGTCGAACCCGGGCCCGTGCTCCGGGTGCTCGACACCGACGAAGGAGATGTCGTTGATCTCGTGGGCGATGTCGAGGACCGGCGAGCCCGAGATCGCCGTCTTGTACTTGCGCGGGAGGTTGGAGAACTCGGGGCTGCCGATGTACTCCCGCTTGATGATGTCGATGGCCGGCGTGCCGTCGACGATCTCCGCCTTGTCGATGCCCGCGACCGGCGAGCCGAGCATGGTCCGCGGGCAGTCGCCGCAGGCCTCGGTCGTCGACAGACCGACCGACTCGAGACGACGCCAGATCTCGGGGACGTCCTCGATGCGGATCCAGTGGAGCTGGATGTTTTGCCGGTCGGACACGTCGGCCGTGTCACGGGCGAACTCGGTGCTGATGCCTGCGACGGTGCGCAGCTGCTCGGTGCTCATCCGGCCGCCGTCGCTGCGCACGCGCATCATGAAGTACTCGTCGTCGAGGCCGTCCTCGCCGGTGTGCGTACCGTCGAGCCCCTGCTTGCGCTGGGTGTACAGACCCCACCAGCGGAAGCGGCCGGACAGGTCGTCCGGAGAGATCGAGCCGAAGCCGCCCTGGGCGTACACGTCCTCGATCCGCGCGCGCACGTTGAGCGCGTCGTCCTCCTGCTTGAACTCCTCGTTGTGGTTCAGCGGGGTCCGGTCGCCGTCGGCCCAGGCACCGGTGGACTTCGTGCGGGTGGGGCGGGTCGTCACAGTCACCCTCCCATCCTACGGGCGTACTTATGGATCACATAACCCACGGTTATGTGTCTCACGTGCTGGCGGTGCCGCCGCCTCGCGACGTGCCGGAGTTGGCGGTCGACCGGCTCAGACCTCCCGCCGCTGGCTCAGGCGAGGGTGATCAGGTCGCGGTAGTCCGCGTTGTAGAAGTCCTCGACCCCGTCGGGCAGCAGCAGGATCCGCTCCGGCTGCAGCGCGTCGACCGCACCCTCGTCGTGCGTGACGAGCACGACCGCGCCCTTGAAGGTCGACAGCGCCCCGAGGATCTCCTCGCGGCTGGCAGGGTCGAGGTTGTTGGTCGGCTCGTCGAGGAGCAGCACGTTGGCGCTCGAGACGACGAGGAGCGCGAGGGACAGGCGCGTCTTCTCCCCGCCGGAGAGCACGCCGGCCGGCTTGTCGACGTCGTCGCCGCTGAAGAGGAAGGAGCCCAGGACCTTGCGCACCTCGGTCTCGCCGAGGTCGGGTGCGGCCGACTTCATGTTGGCCAGGACCGAGCGGTCGACGTCGAGGTTTTCGTGCTCCTGGGCGTAGTAGCCGAGCTTGAGGCCGTGCCCCGGCTCGACCTGCCCGGTGTCCGGCGCATCGACGCCGGCGAGCATCCGCAGCAGCGTCGTCTTGCCGGCGCCGTTGAGACCGAGCACGACGACCTTGCTCCCCCTGTCGATCGCGAGGTCGACGTCGGTGAAGATCTCCAGGCTCCCGTAGGAGCGGGAGAGCCCAGAGGCGCGAAGGGGGGTCCGCCCGCAGGGCGCGGGGTCGGGGAAGCGCAGCTTGGCCACGCGGTCCTGGGTCCGCTCCCCCTCGACGCCGGCGAGCATCCGCTCGGCCCGCTTGATCATCTGCTGGGCAGCGGTGGCCTTGGTCGCCTTGGCGCGCATCTTCTCGGCCTGGTCGAGCAGGGCGCCGGCCTTCTTCTGCGCGTTCTGCAGCTCGCGCTTGCGGCGGCGCTCGTCTGTCTCGCGCTGCTGGAGGTAGTTCTTCCAGCCCATGTTGTACTGGTCGATCTCGCAGCGGTTGGCGTCGAGGTGGAAGACCCGGTTGACGACGACCTCGAGCAGGTCGACGTCGTGGCTGATGATGATCAGCCCGCCCTTGTAGTTCTTCAGGTGGTCGCGCAGCCAGGCGATCGAGTCGGCGTCGAGGTGGTTGGTCGGCTCGTCGAGGAGCAGGGTCTCGTTGCCGGAAAACAGGATCCGGGCGAGCTCCACCCGGCGGCGCTGCCCGCCGGAGAGCGTCTCGAGGCTCTGGTCCAGACGCCCTTCGTCGATGCCGAGGGCCGAGGCGATGCTCGCCGCCTCCGACTCCGCGGCGTAGCCGCCGGCCGCCTCGAACTCCTCCTGCAGGCGGGCGAAGCGCGCCATCGCCCGCTCGAGGGTCTCGGGGTCGGCGCTCGACATGCGCTGCTCGGCCGTGCGTCGGTCGGTGACGATGCGGTCCAGACCGCGGGCGGACAGGATCCGTTGCCGGGCCGTCACCGTGAGGTCACCGGTGCGCGGGTCCTGCGGGAGGTAGCCGATACCTCCGCTGCTGGTCACGCTGCCGGCGGCGGGCTGGCCCTGCCCGGCGAGCACCTTGGTGAGCGTCGTCTTGCCGGCGCCGTTGCGTCCGACGAGCCCCACCCGGTCGCCCGCGGCGACCCGGAAGGAGGCCCCCTCGAGCAGGATCCGCGACCCCGCGCGCAGCTCGATGCCGCTGGCTGTGATCACGGGTGGTTCTCCTGCACGTGCTGAGGGTGGGTCGGCCGTTAGTGTAAGTCGCAGACCCACGGGTCACCGCATCCGCCGTCGGTCCCCGGACCGCGCCCCATGGAGGACCAGCCATGAGCATCAACGACAACGCCTCGCTCGACACCTCCCGGATGGGCGGCGGCGGTGGCGGAGGGGGCCGCGGCCCGGTCATCGCCGGGGGTGGCGGCGTCGTCGGCATCATCATCACCCTGATCATCTACTTCATGGGCGGGGACATCACCGGGGGCGGGGGCGGCTCGCAGGAGACCGGCTCCGGCGACAACTGGGTGCAGGAGAACTGCAAGAAGGGCGTCGACGCCAAGAAGGATCGTCGCTGCTTGATGACCTTGGGCGAGAACAGTCTCCACCAGTTCTGGAGCGAGCAGCCCGACCTGGCCAAGGCGCTCGACAACGCCGGGCAGGACTTCCGTGGCCCGAACAAGGTCATCGTGTACACGGGCCAGACACAGTCGCAGTGCGGCACGGCGAGCAACCAGGTCGGCCCCTTCTACTGCCCCACCGACGAGTCGATCTTCATCGACACCGACTTCTTCGACATCATGGAGCAGCAGCTCGGCGCCGAGGACGGCGTGCTCGCCGAGCTCTACGTCCTCGCCCACGAGTACGGCCACCACATCCAAAACGTCTACAACGTCCTCCCCGAGGCGCAGAAGGACCCCCAGGGCGCCGACTCCGGTGCCGTGCGCGTCGAGCTCATGGCCGACTGCTTCGCCGGCATGTGGATCAAGGCGGCGACGCAGACCGAGGACTCCCAGGGACAGGCACTGATCACCGACATCAGCGAGGACGACGTCAAGAACGCGATGGGTGCCGCCAAGTCGGTGGGCGACGACGAGATCCAGAAGAAGTCCGGCGGCGGCGTGCAGCCCGAGGCCTGGACCCACGGCTCGGCCAAGGCCCGTCAGGCCTGGCTGCTGCGCGGGATGAAGGCCGACTCGGTCAACTCCTGCGACACCTTCGAGGTCAGCGACCCCAACAACATCTGAGTCGCGGCTCAGTCCCTGAGGACCACCCGGACGCAGCGGGCCCGACGGGCTGCCTCCTGCAGCACGGCGAAGCGCGGGTCAGGCAGGTCCCACAGCTCCCGGCGCGGCAGGTCGCGGAGGTGGGCCAACCGCTCGTCGTCGAGGACCTGCTCGACCATGCGTCGGTCGCCGCCGACGACGAGGGCGTCGAGCGCACCTCGAGGCAGGTGGCGCAGCGCGAGGTCGGCGACCTTGTCGATGACCCCGTCGGTCTGGTTGCCGCGCCGGCGCGCGTAGCGCTGCTGGCTCCAGCCGCCCTTCTTCGTCCTGCCCTAGACATACGCGGTGCCGCAGGTGTGGGCGAGGAGTTCGCCCCCTTCGTCACGGCCCACGGCGTGACCGCCGCGCCGCACGAGGACGAGACCGATGCGCGGGTGGTCGAAGTGCTCCCCCGTCGCGGTCGCACCGTCCCCGCCGGTGAGCACGAACGAGCCCGGCACGTCGGCGCGCGTGACGCCGTCGTGCCGGGCTGCGAAGCCGGCGACCCACCGGTCGAGGCGAGCGGGGTCGACCTCGACGGTGCGGACCATCCGGTGGTGGCTCAGATGTTGAAGCCGAGGGCGCGCAGCTGCTCACGCCCGTCGTCGGTGATCTTGTCCGGACCCCACGGCGGCATCCAGACCCAGTTGATCCGCGAGTCGGTGACGAGGTCGCTGAGGGCCTGGTCGACCTGGTCCTCGATGACGTCGGTCAGCGGGCACGCGGCCGAGGTGAGGGTCATGTCGATGACCGCGTGGTTCTGCGGGTCGACGGTGATGCCGTAGACGAGGCCGAGGTCGACGACGTTGATCCCCAGCTCGGGGTCGACGACGTCACGCAGCGCCTCCTCGACGTCCGCGACGTTGCTCGGGGTGGGGGCCTGTGCGGTCATGCGCTCTCTCCTTGGGAAGTGGTCGAGACGTCGACGCCGGCCCGGGCCAGCGCGTCGGTGAGGGCCATCCAGCCCAGCAGGGCGCACTTGACGCGCGCGGGGTACTGGGCGACGCCGGCGAGGGCGACACCGTCGCCGATGACCTCCTCGTCGCCGGGGTCCTGGCCCCGGCTGGTGAGCATCTGGCGCATCGCCTCGTGGACGTCCATCGCCTCGTGGATGGTCTCGCCGGTGACCTCCTCGGCGAGGATGGACACGCTCGCCATGGAGATCGAGCAGCCCATCGCCTCGTACGAGATGTCGGTGATGTGCGCCTCGGGACCGGTGCCGTCGAGGTGGACGCGCAGCGTCACCTCGTCACCACAGGTCGGGTTCACGTGGTGCACCTCGGCGGCCTCGCCCTCACGCAGGCCGTGGCCGACCTTGCGCTTGGAGTGGTCGAGGATCAGCTCCTGGTAGAGGTCCATCAGGCAGCACCCCGATCCACGCCGAAGATCTCCGGCACGCGGTCGAGCGCCGTGACGAGCGACTCGATCTCGGCCGGCGTGTTGTACACGGCGAGCGACGCGCGCGTGGTGGCGGCGACGCCGAAGGCGCGGTGCAGCGGCCACGCGCAGTGGTGGCCGACGCGCACGGCGACGCCCTGGTCGTCGAGGACCTGCCCCACGTCGTGGGCGTGGACACCGTCGACGACGAAGGAGACGGCCGCGCCCCGGTGGACGGTGTCGGCCGGGCCGACGAGCCGCACCCACGGACGCTGCGCGATCGCGTCGAGCAGCTGCGCGGCGAGGGCCTGCTCGTGCGCGGCGATGCGCTCCAGACCGATGTCACGGATCCAGCGCACGGCCGCACCCAGACCGATCGCCTGGCTGGTCATCGGCACGCCGGCCTCGAAGCGGGTGGGCGGCGGCGCGTAGGTGCTGCCCTCCATCCGCACGACCTCGATCATCGACCCACCGGTGAGGAAGGCGGGCATCTGCTCGAGCAGGTCGTAGCGGCCCCAGAGGACACCGATGCCGCTCGGGCCGTACATCTTGTGGCCGGAGAAGGCGAGCAGGTCGACGCCGAGCTCGCGCACCGCGACCGGCAGGTGCGGCACCGACTGGCAGGCGTCGAGCACGGTGATCGCGCCGACGGACTTCGCCGCGGCGACGAGACGCGGCACGTCGCTGACGGCACCCAGCACGTTGGACGCGTGGGTGAAGGCCATGACCTTGGTCCGCTCGGTGACCAGCTCGTCGAGCTGGTCGAGGTCGAGCCGGCCGTCGTCGGTGACCCCGATCCACCGCAGGGTGGCACCGGTGCGCCGGCACAGCTCCTGCCACGGCACGAGGTTGGCGTGGTGCTCGGCCTCGGTGATGAGCACCTCGTCGCCCTCCCCCAGACGAAGGGGGGAGCCCACCTCCGCGTTGGAGAAGGCGTAGGCGGCCAGGTTGAGCGCCTCGGTCGCATTTTTGGTGAAGACGACCTCGCGCTCCTGCGCACCGATGAAGCGGGCGATGTCGGCGCGAGCGGCCTCGTAGGCCTCCGTGGCCTCCTCCGACAGCGCGTGCGCGCCGCGGTGCGGGGCGGAGTTGGCCGTGACGAGGAAGTCGCGCTCGGCGTCGAGGACCGCGAGCGGCTTGTGCGAGGTGGCGCCGGAGTCGAGGTAGACGAGCGGCTTGTCCCCACGCACGGTGCGCTCGAGGATGGGGAACTGGCCGCGGATCGCGGCCAGCTCACCCTCGGGGATCAGCTGCGCAGTCATGCTCAGGCCCCCGCGGTCGTGGCGGGCTCCCCCGTCGCGATGAAGCGGTCGTAGCCCTCGGCCTCGAGCTGGTCGGCGAGCTCGGGGCCACCCTGCTCGGCGATCTTGCCGTCGACGAAGACGTGGACGAACTGCGGGGTGATGTACCGCAGGATCCGCGTGTAGTGGGTGATGAGCAGGACGCCGGATCCGGTGGCCTCCTTGGCGCGGTTGACACCCTCGGAGACGACGCGGAGGGCGTCGACGTCCAGGCCGGAGTCGGTCTCGTCGAGGACGGCGAACTTCGGCTTGAGCAGCTCCATCTGGAGGATCTCGTGGCGCTTCTTCTCCCCACCGGAAAAGCCCTCGTTGACGTTGCGCTCCGCGAAGGCGGGGTCCATGCGCAGCTCGTCCATCGTGCCGCGCACCTCCTTGACCCACGTGCGCAGCTTGGGCGCCTCGCCGTCGATGGCGGTCTTGGCCGTGCGCAGGAAGTTGCTCACCGTGACCCCCGGGACCTCGACGGGGTACTGCATCGCGAGGAAGAGACCGGCGCGGGCGCGCTCGTCGACGGACATCGACAGCACGTCCTCGCCGTCGAGGGTGACCTCGCCGGAGGTGACGGTGTACTTCGGGTGGCCCGCGATGGAGTAGGCCAGGGTCGACTTGCCCGAGCCGTTGGGGCCCATGATGGCGTGCGTCTCACCGGAGTTGATGGTGAGGGTGACGCCCTTGAGGATCTCCTTGGGGCCATCCTCGGTCTCGACGCTGACGTGCAGGTCCTTGATCTCAAGCGTTGCCATGATCTGTTGTCCTTGTCTGGAGGAAGTGTGGGGTCAGCCGGCCAAGGCGACGAGGACGTCACCGTCGTCGGTCACGCGGACGGTGTGGACCGCCACGGGGACCGTCGCCGGGAGGTGGCTCGGTCGGCCGGTGAGGAGGTCGAAGCGGGAGCCGTGCAGCCAGCACTCGATGCTGCAGTCCTCCACCTCGCCCTCGGAGAGCGAGACGTTGGCGTGCGTGCACGTGTCGTCGATCGCGTGGACGGTGCCGTCCTCGGTGCGCACCATGGCAACGAGGCGCCCGTCGATGTCGGCCTTGGCCGCACCGACGGCCGGCAGCTCGTCGACGCCGCACACCCGCACGAAGTCCGTTTCGTCAGGGGTGGTCACGCTGCGCCCCCTTCGAGCTCGACGTCGATCGCCCGCATGATGCGCTCGCTGATGTCGGCGTCACCGATGCGCTGGACGATGCTGTTGAAGAAGCCGCGCACGACGAGGCGACGGGCCTCGTCCTCGGGCACACCGCGCGACTGCAGGTAGAAGAGCTGCTGGTCGTCGAAGCGGCCCGTCGTCGAGGCGTGACCCGCACCGACGATCTCGCCGGTCTCGATCTCGAGATTGGGCACGGAGTCCGCCCGCGCACCGTCGGTGAGCACGAGGTTGCGGTTGAGCTCGTAGGTCTCGGTGCCCTCGGCCGCGGCGCGGATCAGGACGTCGCCGACCCACACGGTGTGCGCGGTCTCGCCCTGTAGCGCGCCCTTGTACTCGACATTGCTCGAGCAGTGCGGCGCCTCGTGGTCGACGAAGAGCCGGTGCTCCAGGTGCTGGCCCGCGTCGGCGAAGTACACGCCGAAGGCCTCGAAGGAGCCGCCGGGGCCCGCGTAGGAGGCATTGGTGTTGAGCCGGACGATGCCGCCGCCGATGGTGATGGCGATGTGGCGCACGCTCGCGTCCCGACCGACGACGACGTCGTGCTGGCCGAGGTGGACCGCGTCGTCCTCCCAGTCCTGGAGGCTGACGATCGTCAGCTGGGCCGAGTCGCCGGCGATGACGGACAGCAGCTCGGTGTACTCGGCGGTGCCCGAGTGCTCGACGACGAGGGTCGCCTTGGCGAAGGCACCCACGCGCACGAGGTGGTGGGCGCGCACCGGCTCGCCGGCCTCGCCCGTCAGGTGCACGCGCACCGGCTCGGCGAGCTCGGCCTCGGCCGGGACGTCGATGACGACGACCGAGTCACCGCTGGCCGCGACGGCGGCCGCGCGGTCGGCCGGCAGCGGCACGCCCGCGGTGCGGGCCTCGGCCGCCGGGATCTGCGTCCGGGTGACGCCCTGCGGCAGGTCGTGCTCGACGGACAGGGTGGCGGAGCCCCCTTCGTCGGTGAAGAGCTCGGCCAGACGCCCGACGGGCGTGAAGCGCCAGTCCTCCTCCCGTCCCTGCGGGACGGGGAAGTCGGCGACCTCCCACGAGCGGGTGCGCTCCGCGCGCGACTGGTCCGGCACGAGGGTTTCGGCGGAGTGCGTGTGGGCCTGGGGGCCCGAGTCGGTCAGCAGGGCCATCAGCCGACGGCTCCTTCCATCTGGAGTTCGATGAGGCGGTTGAGCTCGAGGGCGTACTCCATCGGCAGCTCACGCGCGATGGGCTCGACGAAGCCGCGCACGATCATCGCCATGGCCTCCTCCTCGCTCATGCCGCGGGACATGAGGTAGAAGAGCTGGTCGGCCGAGACCTTGGAGACGGTCGCCTCGTGACCCATCTGCACGTCGTCCTCGCGGACGTCGACGTAGGGGTAGGTGTCGGAGCGGCTGATCGTGTCGACGAGCAGCGCGTCGCACACGACCGAGGACTTGCTGTTGGTCGCGCCCTCGAGGACCTGCACGAGGCCTCGGTAGGAGGTGCGACCGCCGCCACGGGCGACGGACTTGGAGACGATCGAGCTCGACGTGTTGGGGGCCGCGTGCACCATCTTGGCGCCCGCGTCCTGGTGCTGGCCCTCGCCGGCGAAGGCGATCGAGAGGGTCTCGCCCTTCGCGTGCTCGCCGAGGAGGAAGCACGCGGGGTACTTCATCGTCACCTTGGAGCCGATGTTGCCGTCGACCCACTCCATCGTGCCGCCCTCGGCGACCGTGGTGCGCTTGGTGACGAGGTTGTAGACGTTGTTGGACCAGTTCTGGATCGTCGTGTAGCGCACGCGGGCGTTCTTCTTGACGACGATCTCGACGACGGCGCTGTGCAGCGAGTCGGTCTTGTAGATCGGCGCGGTGCAGCCCTCGACGTAGTGCACGTACGAGCCCTCGTCGGCGATGATGAGCGTCCGCTCGAACTGGCCCATGTTTTCGGTGTTGATCCGGAAGTAGGCCTGCAGCGGGATGTCGACGTGGACACCCGGCGGCACGTAGATGAAGGAGCCACCCGACCACACTGCGGTGTTGAGCGCGGAGAACTTGTTGTCACCGGCGGGGATGACGGTGCCGAAGTACTCGCGGAAGAGGTCCTCGTGCTCACGCAGGCCCGTGTCCGTGTCGACGAAGATGACGCCCTTCTCCTCCAGGTCCTCACGGATCTGGTGGTAGACGACCTCCGACTCGTACTGCGCCGCGACACCGGCGACGAGGCGCTGCTTCTCCGCCTCGGGGATGCCGAGCTTGTCGTAGGTGTTCTTGATGTCCTCGGGCAGGTCCTCCCAGGAGGCGGCCTGCTTCTCCGTGGACTTCACGAAGTACTTGATGTTCTGGAAGTCGATGCCGGTGAGGTCGCTGCCCCAGCTCGGCATGGGCTTCTTGTCGAAGAGCCGCAGCGACTTCAGACGCAGGTCGCGCATCCACTGCGGCTCACCCTTGCGCTCGGAGATGTCGCTGACGACGTCCTCGTTGAGGCCGCGCTTGGCGCTGGCACCCGCGGTGTCGGCATCGGCCCAGCCGAACTCGTACTTGCCGATGTCCTTGAGCCCTGGGTTGAGCTCTTCGATGTTGGTGCTCATCGGGTGGACCTCTCTGTGTGGGGACGCGCCCCCGGGGTGGGGACGAAGGTGGTGCAGACGTGATCGCCCTGGGCCAGGGTGGCCAGGCGTTGGACGTGGACTCCGAGGAGGCGGCTGAAGGCGTCGGTCTCCGCCTCGCACAACTCGGGGAACTCCGCGGCGACGTGCTGGACCGGGCAGTGGCCCTGGCACAGCTGGAGGCCGACGACGACGTCGTCGCCGACCGTGCGGGCGCTGGCAGCGTAGCCCTCGGAGCGAAGGGCGTCGACGAGCGCCGCGGTCCGTGCGGCCGGGTCGTCGCCGGCACGGTCGATCTCGGCGGAGCAGCGCTCCTCGAGTGCGCGGACCCGCTGGTCGGCGAAGGCACGCACCGCCTTGTCGCCCGCGGTCTCGCGCACGAAGCGCACGGCGTCGGCCGCCAGCTCGTCGTAGTCGGAGGTCAGGTGGTCGTGACCGATCTCACCGACGACCCACTCACGAGCCGGGCGACCGCGACCGCGCTTGCCCATGTGCGGGGCGCGGCTGGTCACGGCGCCGCTCTCGGCGAGCTGGTCGAGGTGGCGGCGCACGCCCGTCGCGGTGAGCCCCAGGTCGGCCGCGAGGTCCGCCGCCGTGATGGGCCCACGCTCGCTGATGAGGGCGAGGACGCGGTCTCGGGTGCGGGCATCCCGCGACGCGGCATCGTTGATCCGGGCGTCGTCGGCCGACGCCCTCGGTGCTCGCGGGGAAATAACCACACATCCATGTTATGTAAATCGACACACAGCACAACAAAGGCCCCCCTAACCACGGTCGGGAGCACCTGCTGCCTAGACTCGCCTGCTGTGACTCGTGCCGTCGTCGTGGAGGACCTGCGCCGCGTCTTCGGTGACACCGTCGCCGTCGACGGGGCTTCGTGGGCTGCCGAGACCGGGCAGATCACCTGCGTGCTCGGACCCAACGGCGCCGGAAAGACGACGACCATCGAGTGCCTCGAGGGTCTGCAGCGGCCGGACTCCGGCAGCTGCCGGGTCCTCGGCACCGACCCCTGGCAGGCCAGCGCCGAGCACCGCGCCCGGGTCGGGGTCATGCTCCAGGACGGCGGGCTCCCCCAGAGCGTGCCGGCCACCCGCCTGCTCGCCCACCTCGGCCGGCTCCACCGGACCCACCGCGCCGCGGAGCTCGTCGACCGACTCGACATCACCCCCTTCGCCCGCACGCCGGTCCGTCGTCTGAGCGGCGGCCAGCGCCAGCGGGTCGCCCTGGCCGCAGCCCTGCTCGGCGACCCCGAGGTCGCCTTCCTCGACGAGCCGACCGCCGGGCTGGACCCGCACGCCCGCCTGGACGTGTGGGACCTGCTGCGCGAGCGGCGCGACGAGGGCGTGGCCCTCGTCGTCACGACGCACGGGTTCGAGGAGGCCGAGCGCCTCGCCGACCGGGTCGTCATCCTCGCCGGCGGCCGGGTCGTGGCCGACGGCACGCCCGACGAGATCGCCGACGGTGCTCGTCTCGAGGACGCCTACTTCGCGCTCACCGGAGGCCTGCGTGACCGCTGAGACCACGACGAGCACCGTCCAGCCGAGCGGCCGGCGGATCCTGGCCCAGGCGCGCTTCGAGGCCGAGATCCTGGTGCGCAACGGCGAGCAGCTGCTCGTCTCGCTCGTCCTGCCCGTGCTCGCCATGCTCGCCCTGACCGCGAGCTCGTACCCCGACCTGCCCGCGCCGCGGATCGCGCTCGTCGCACCCGGTGTGCTCGCTCTCGCCATCGTCTCGACGGCCTTCACCGGTCAGGCGATCCAGACCGCCTTCGACCGGCGCTACGGCGTGCTGCGCCTGCTCGCGACCTCGCCCGTCGGCACCGACGGGCTGCTCGCCGGCAAGGCCCTGGCCGTCGCGTCCGTCGTCGCCGGCCAGCTCGTCGTCCTCGGCGTCGTCGCGGCCGTCCTCGGCTGGCGCCCCGACCCGCTCGGTCTGCTCGTGACGCCGGTGAGCGCGGCGCTCGGGGTGTGGGTCTTCGTCACCCTCGCCCTGCTGCTCGCCGGGGTGCTGCGCGCCGAGGCCGTGCTCGCGGTGGCCAACCTCGTGTGGGTCCTGCTCGCCGGGGCCGGCGGGCTGCTCCTGCCCGGCGACACCGTCGGCGGGCTCGACGCGGTCGTGCGCTGGCTGCCGTCGGGCGCGCTCGGTGATGCCCTGCGCCAGGCCCTCACCGGCGACGGCGTGCCGTTCCTGCCCTGGCTCGTCCTCGTGGGGTGGGGCTCGGTGCTCAGCCTCGGCGTCGTGCGCTTCTTCCGCTGGCGAGACTGACCACCGTCGGACCCGGTGGTCCGCGGTCCCGCGGCTACGACATACCGTAGTGGGGTGCCCGAGAACCTCCCCCAGGCCGCCCGCACGTGGCTGACGCGCCTGCTCCTGCTCAACCTGATCGTCGAGGTCGGGATCGTCGTCACGGGCGGGCTCGTCCGCCTCACCGGCTCCGGCCTCGGCTGCCCGACCTGGCCCGAGTGCGTCCCCGGCTCCTACGTACCGACCGTCGAGCAGGAGGAGGGCATCCACAAGCTCATCGAGTTCGGCAACCGGACGCTCACCGGGCTGCTCGGTTTCGTCGCGCTGGCGCTGCTCATCGCGCTCTACCGCTGGGCGCGTGACCGGCGCGAGCTCCTCATCGGCACCTGGGTCGTCATGGCCGGTATCCTCGCCCAGGCGATCGTCGGGGGCATCACCGTGCGCACCGGGCTGAACCCGTGGATCGTCGCCTTCCACTTCCTGTGCTCGATGGGGCTCATCGCCGTGTCGGCCTGGCTCTACTGGCGCCAGCGGCAGCCCTCGGGCCGCACCCGGTCCCTGCTCCACCCGGTCGTCACCCGCCTGCAGTGGCTGCTCGTCGCCATCGCCGCCGTCGTGCTCGTGCTCGGCACGGTCGTCACCGGCTCCGGGCCGCACTCCGGTGACGCCGACACCCCGGCCCGCACGGGCTTCGACCCGCGCACCATCTCGTGGCTCCACGCCGACGCCGTGATGCTCTTCGTCGGCATCTGCGTCGCCGTCTGGCTGGGCGCCAAGCTCACCGAGCGAGCCGCCGGCCCCGCCCGCGCGTGGTGGGTCGTCCTGTGGGTCACCCTCGCCCAGGGCCTCGTCGGCTACGTCCAGTACCTCACCAAGCTGCCCGAGGTCCTCGTCCTGGCCCACATGCTCGGTGCCAGCCTCCTCGTCGTCGCCATCACCCGCGCGATCGTCTTGTCCCGCACCCCGGACACCCTCCCCGCCGACTGAGGGCGGGGCCCACGCGCCCCTCAGCCGCGTGTGTCGAAGAAGGACCGCCCGCTCGAGCGGGCGCTCCTTCTTCGACCCGGCGATGGCAGCAGCAGACGAAGGGGGCAGGTCGGCGCGACTCAAGGAACATGCGCCGCTGTGCGACCAGGTGACGCTGGTGGATCAGTGGCGGCGCACGTTTCCCAACGCCGACCTGCTCCCTTCGGCCGCGTCAGAGCAGGAGGACCCGACCACGCGGGCAGTGCCGGACAGGCGGGACTCAGGAGAGGCCGGGCAGCGGCAGGTGCAGCAGCGGGTCGATCGCCACGCCGAGGAAGAGCAGCGTTACGTAGGTGATCGAGAAGTGGAAGAGACGCATCGGCTTGAGCACCGACTGCTTCGTCTCGCCGCGCCGCGCCGTGGCCAGCAGCCGGTGCGCCTCGCCGACGAAGAGCGCACCCGAGACGAGGGCGGCGCCGAGGTAGACCCAGCCCATGTCGGCGACAGGCACGAGGGCCAGGGAAGTGAGGACCATGACCCAGGAGTAGGCGACGATCTGGCGGGCAACGGTCGTCATCTGCTCGACGACGGGCAGCATCGGCACCCCGGCTCGCGCGTAGTCGTCGGAAAAGCTCATCGACAGCGGCCAGTAGTGCGGGGGCGTCCAGAAGAAGATGACGAGGAAGAGGATGATCGCCGGCCAGCCGACGGAGTCGGTCACGGCGGACCACCCGATGAGCGTGGGCATGCACCCGGCGATGCCGCCCCACACGATGTTTTGCGGCGTGCGCCGCTTGAGGATCATCGTGTAGCCGACGGCGTAGAGGACGATCGCCGCGAGCGAGAGGCCCGCCGACAGCGGGTTGACGAAGAACCACAGCCAAGCAGTGGACAGGGCGGTCAGCACGAAGCCGAAGATCAGCGCGCCGCGGGGGGTGGCCTCGCCCGTGACGAGCGGCCGGTTCTGCGTCCGCCCCATCTGGGCGTCGATGTCCCGGTCGTAGACCATGTTGAAGGTGTTGGCCGCGCCCGCGCTCAGGCTGCCACCGACGAGGGTGAGCACGATGAGCGAGAGGGAGGGGACGCCGCGCTCCGCGAGGAACATCACCGGGACCGTCGTCACGAGGAGCAGCTCGATGATCCGAGGCTTCGTCAGCGCGACGTACGCACGCACGGTGCGCCGCCACGGGCGGGTCGCCGGCGACAGCTCGCGCGTCGACTCGAGAGTGGTCACGGACTGCCTTTGCCGAAGGGGTGAGGGGACCGGCCGCACCGGGGTACGGCCGGGTCCCACTGTACCCGTGCCGCACCACGGGTCCGGCCCCGCCCCACGCGGCGTCGCACACATCGGGCGCGCACTAGTGTGGACAGCAGCACGCACGCTCCCGCAGCAGAAAGGTCCTCCGTGAGCACGGACACCGACACCTCGCCCAAGGCTCCCGCGAAGAAGGCAGCCGGTCGTGCTGCCTCAAAGGGAACGACCCGCACCGTGACCTCGGCCAACCCCGCCGGCCCGGCCGGCACCTCGTCCCGATCGAGCGACCTGCCGATGCCGGTGGCGAAGAAGGCCGGCTGGAGCGACCTCGACGTGCGCGCCGTGGACACCGGTCGCCTCCTGGCCGCCGACGCCGTCCAGGAGTGCGGCAGCGGCCACCCCGGCACGGCGATGAGCCTCTCCCCCGTCGCCTACCTGCTCTACCAGCAGGTCATGACGCACGACCCGTCCGACCCGGCCTGGCTGGGGCGCGACCGCTTCGTCCTGTCGGTCGGTCACTCCTCGCTGACCCAGTACGTCCAGCTCTTCCTCTCCGGCTACGGGCTCGAGCTCAGCGACCTGAAGTCCCTGCGCACCTGGGGCTCCCTCACCCCGGGCCACCCCGAGGTCCACCACACCGCGGGCGTCGAGATCACCACAGGCCCCCTCGGGTCGGGACTGGCCTCCGCCACCGGCATGGCGATGGCCCAGCGCCGCCAGCGCGGTCTCTTCGACCCCGACGCAAAGCCGGGGACCTCCCCCTTCGACCACACGATCTGGTGCCTCGCCTCCGACGGCGACATGCAGGAGGGCGTCTCCGCAGAAGCCGGCTCGCTCGCCGGCCACCAGGAGCTCGGCAACCTCAACGTCATCTACGACGCCAACCAGATCTCCATCGAGGACGACACCGACATCGCCTTCAGCGAGGACGTGGGTGCGCGCTACCGGGCCTACGGCTGGGAGGTCATCGACGTCGACTGGCGCAAGACCGGTGACGGCAAGGCCTACGTCGAGGACATCGACGCCCTGCTCGCCGCGACCCAGCAGGCGAAGAAGAACACGAAGGCCCCCACGCTCATCGTGCTGCACACGATCATCGCCTGGCCGGCCCCGACCAAGCAGGACACCGGCGCCTCGCACGGCTCCGCGCTCGGCGAGGACGAGGTCGCGGCCACCAAGGAGCTGCTCGGCTTCGACCCGAAGAAGTCCTTCGCCGTCGAGAAGGCCGTCCTCGACCACACCCGCGCGGTGAAGAAGCGGGGCAAGGAGGCCCACAAGGAGTGGGACAAGCGCCTCGCCGCGTGGCGCAAGGCCAACCCGGAGCGCGCCGAGCTGCTCGACCGTGTCGTCGCGGGCAAGGTCCCGGCGGGCCTGGACAAGGCGCTGCCGACCTTCGAGGCCTCCGCCAAGGGCCTGGCCACGCGCGCCGCATCGGGCAAGGTCCTCACCGCCCTCGCCGACGTCATGCCCGAGCTGTGGGGCGGCTCCGCCGACCTCGCCGGCTCCAACAACACGACGATGGACGGCCAGCCCTCCTTCACACCCAAGAGCAAGCAGACCGACACGTGGAAGGGCGACGAGTACGGCCGCACCCTCCACTTCGGCATCCGTGAGAACGGTATGGGCATGGCGATGAACGGCATCGCCCTCGAGGGCCTCACCCGCGTCTACGGCGGCACCTTCCTCGTCTTCTCCGACTACATGCGCCCCGCCGTGCGCCTGGCGTCCCTGCAGCAGCTGCCAGTCACCTATGTCTGGACCCACGACAGCATCGGCCTCGGCGAGGACGGCCCGACCCACCAGCCGATCGAGCACCTCGCGTCGCTGCGCGCCATGCCGGGCCTCGACGTCGTCCGCCCGGGCGACGCCAACGAGGTCAGCGTGTGCTGGGGTCAGATCCTCAAGAACCGCTCCACCGCGGCGCTGGCGCTCTCCCGTCAGGGCACGCCGACCGTCGACCGGTCAGAGTACGCCGCGGCGAAGGGGGCGGCCAAGGGTGGCTACGTCCTCGCCGAGTCGAGCACCGAGGTGCCCGACGTCATCCTCGTCGCCACCGGCACGGAAGTCGCGGTCGCGCTCGAGGCCCGCACGACGCTCGAGAAGGCCAAGATCGGCACCCGCGTCGTCTCGATGCCCTGCCGCGAGTGGTTCGACGCCCAGTCGAAGGCCTACAAGGAGAAGGTCCTGCCGGCCGCCGTCCGGGCGCGTGTCTCGGTCGAGGCCGCGACCCCCTTCGGCTGGCGCGAGGTCGTCGGCGACGCGGGCGAGATCGTCGGCATCGACCACTTCGGCGCGTCGGCCGACGCCGGCACGCTCTACGAGAAGTTCGGCATCACGCCGGCCGCCGTCGTCAAGGCGGCCAAGGCGTCCATCAAGAAGGCGAAGGGATGATCGACATGGCAGACCAGCTCCCCACCGCACCCGCACCGATCGCCGCGCTGCGCGAGGCAGGCGTCTCGGTCTGGCTAGACGACCTGAGCCGTGAGCGGCTCCGTTCGGGCAACCTCCAGGAGGTCATCGACACCAAGGGCATCGTCGGCGTGACGACCAACCCGTCGATCTTCCAGGCCGCCCTCGCCGACGGCGACGCCTACACCGAGCAGCTCACCGCCCTCGCGGCCGAGGGCAAGGATGTCGACGAGGTCGTCTTCGCGCTCACCACCGACGACGTGCGCGAGGCCTGCGACCTCTTCGTCCCGATCTACGAAGCCACCGACGGGGTCGACGGGCGCGTCTCCATCGAGGTCGACCCACGCCTGGCCCACGACGCGGAGCAGACCGCCGTCGTCGCCAAGCAGCTCGCCGAGACCGTGGGCCGCCCCCAGGTCCACATCAAGATCCCCGCGACTGAGACCGGCCTGCCGGCCATCACCGCCACCCTCGCCGAGGGCATCAGCGTCAACGTCACGCTGATCTTCAGCCTCGAGCGGTACCGCGCGGTGATGAATGCCTACGTCGAGGGGCTCGAGCAGGCCCTCGCCGCCGGCAAGGACATCTCGCAGATCCACTCCGTCGCGTCCTTCTTCGTCTCGCGGGTCGACTCCGAGATCGACGGCCGCCTCGACGAGATCGGCACCGACGAGGCCCGCGCCCTGCGGGGCAAGGCCGGCTTGGCCAACGCCCGCCTCGCGTACCAGGCCTACGAGGAGGTCTTCGCCACGCAGCGGTGGCAGCGCCTCGAGGCCGAAGGGGGACGCCGCCAGCGTCCGTTGTGGGCCTCGACCGGCGTCAAGGACCCCGCCTACCCCGACACCCTCTACGTCACCGAGCTCGTGGCGGCCGACACGGTCAACACCATGCCCGAGAAGACCCTCGACGCGACGATCGACCACGGCGAGGTCACCGGCGACACGGTCACCGGCGGCTACGAGGAGGCGCAGCAGGTGCTCGACGCCCTCGAGGGCCTGGGCATCAGCTACACCGAGGTCACCGCCCAGCTCGAGCGGGAGGGCGTGGAGAAGTTCGAGAAGGCCTGGGCCGAGCTGCTCGACGGCGTCAGCGCCGAACTGGCCAAGGCGGCCAAGTGACCTCGCTCTCGGTGGCCGCCGCGGGTGCTGCAGCCGACGCGGTCACGACCCACGTCCCCGCCCTCGTCGCGGATCGCGTGGCGAGCCGGATCTTCGAGCAGGACCCGACCCTGTGGGGTCCTGCCGCCGAGGAGGAGGCCGCCCAGCGACTCGCCTGGGTCGGCCTCGGACGGACCTCGCGCCACCTCGTCGGCCAGATCGCGGCCTTGCGCGCCGAGCTGACCGAGCAGGGCGTCGACCGGGTCGTGCTCTGCGGCATGGGCGGCTCCTCGCTGGCGCCGGAGGTCATCTGCGCCACGGCCGGCGTCCCGCTCGTCGTCCTCGACTCGAGCCACCCGGACGTCGTCCGGGCCGCCGCGACCGACCTGCAGCGCACCGTCGTCGTGGTGTCGAGCAAGTCCGGCTCCACGGTCGAGACGGACAGCCAGCGTCGGGTCTTCGAGCAGGCTTTCACCGAGGCCGGCATCGACCCCGCCGCGCGGATCGTCGTCGTCACCGACCCCGGCAGCCCCCTGGAGGAGGATGCCCGGGCCAAGGGCCAGCGCGTCGTCACCGCGGACCCGTCCGTCGGTGGCCGATACTCGGCCCTGACTGCCTTCGGCCTCGTCCCGAGCGGCCTCGCCGGAGCCGACGTCGAGGCCCTGCTCGACGACGCCGAGTCCGTGGCCGACCTGCTCGCCGAGGACGACGAGGCCAACCCGGCCCTGCGTCTCGGCGCAGCGATGGGCGGCACCTCGCCCCTGCGCGACAAGCTCTACCTCGTCGACCACGGGACGCTGATCTCCGGACTCGGCGACTGGGCCGAGCAGCTCATCGCGGAGTCGACCGGCAAGGAGGGCAAGGGCCTCCTGCCCGTCGTGCTCGACCGCCCCGGCGCCGGCGCTCCCCCGGCCGATGCGACCGTCGTGCGCCTCGTCGCCGACGACGGTGAGCACGAGGTGCCGGTCGCCCCGTCGACGGTCGACGTCGGCGGCTCCCTCGGGGCGCAGTTCCTGCTGTGGGAGACCGCGACCGCCGTCGCCGGACGACTTCTCGGCATCAACCCCTTCGACCAGCCCGACGTCGAGAGCGCCAAGCAGGCCGCCCGCGACCTCATGTCCGGCGACGGGGCGACCGCGAGCGAGCCGGACCTCACCGACGGTCCGGTGACCGTGAGCCACGCCGGTGGCGACTGGCTCGGCGGGGCGAGCACGCTCGACGAGGCGGTGACGGCCCTGCTCGACCAGCTCGACCCCGACCACGGCTACGTCGCGGTCATGGCCTACCTCGACCGGGAGGGCGATGCCCCCTTCGCCGAGGTGGCAGACGCCCTCGCCGAGCGGGTCGACCGGCCGGTGACCTTCGGGTGGGGGCCACGCTTCCTCCACTCCACCGGGCAGTACCACAAGGGCGGGCCGGCCACCGGGGTGTACATCCAGGTGACCGACGAGCCCCGTGAGGACCTGCCCGTCCCCGGGCGCGACTTCACGCTGGGCGAGTTCATCGCGGCCCAGGCCGGTGGCGACGGGCAGGTGCTCGCCGACCACGGTCGGCCCGTGCTCGTGCTGCACCTCACCGACCACGACGCCGGCCTGGCTCGGGTCGGCGCGGCGCTGCGAGGTGACCGGCCATGAGGCCGGCCCGGGTCACGGCCGACGTCAACCCGCTGCGCGACCCGCGCGACAAGCGCCTGCCCCGCATCGCCGGGCCGTGCAGCCTCGTCCTCTTCGGGGTGACGGGCGACCTCGCCCGCAAGAAGCTCATGCCGGCGATCTACGACCTCGCCAACCGCGGGCTGCTGCCGCCGGGCTTCTCGCTCGTCGGCTTCGCCCGGCGCGACTGGGCCGACCAGGACTTCGGCAAGGTCGTCTACGACGCCGTCCGCGAGCACGCCCGCACCCCCTTCCGCGAGGAGGTGTGGCGCAGCCTCTCCGAGGGCTTCCGCTTCGTCCCGGGGACCTTCGACGACGACGCCGCCTTCGACCTGCTGGCGCAGACGGTGCGCGAGCTCGACGAGCAGCGCGGCACGGGCGGCAACCACGCCTTCTACCTGTCGATCCCGCCGGGCTTCTTCTCCACCGTCTGCCAGCAGCTGCAGCGGTCGGGGCTGGCCTCGCCCACCGAGGACTCGTGGCGGCGCGTCGTCATCGAAAAACCCTTCGGTCACGACCTCGAGAGCGCGCAGGAGCTCAACGCGATCGTCGAGGAGGTCTTCCCGCCCGACGCGATCTTCCGCATCGACCACTACCTCGGCAAGGAGACGGTGCAAAACCTGCTGGCGCTGCGCTTCGCCAACCAGATGTTCGAGCCGGTGTGGAACAGCCACTACGTCGACCACGTGCAGATCACCATGGCCGAGGACATCGGCATCGGCGGTCGGGCGGGGTACTACGACGGCATCGGTGCCGCGCGCGACGTCATCCAGAACCACCTCCTCCAGCTGCTCGCGCTGACGGCGATGGAGGAGCCGACGAGCTTCGACGCCGCGGCGCTGCGGACCGAGAAGGAAAAGGTCCTCGCGGCCGTCCAGGTGCCCGATGACCTCGGCGAGGCCACCGTCCGCGGGCAGTACGCCGCCGGCTGGCAGGGTGGCGACAAGGTCATCGGCTACCTCGAGGAGGACGGTGTCGCCGCCGACTCGACGACCGAGACCTATGCGGCCATGCGCCTGGACGTCGACACCCGGCGTTGGGCAGGTGTCCCCTTCTACCTGCGCACGGGCAAGCGTCTCGGCCGCCGGGTCACGGAGATCGCCGTGGTCTTCAAGCGGGCGCCCCACCTGCCCTTCACCGACACCGAGACCGAGGAGCTGGGGCAGAACGCCGTCGTCATCCGGGTCCAGCCCGACGAAGGGGTGACCATGCGCTTCGGCGCCAAGGTCCCGGGCAACCAGATGGAGGTGCGCGACGTGACGATGGACTTCGGCTACGGCCGCGCCTTCACCGAGTCCAGCCCCGAGGCCTACGAGCGGCTCATCCTCGACGTGCTCCTCGGCGACCCGCCGCTCTTCCCCCGGCACGAGGAGGTCGAACTCTCCTGGCGCATCCTCGACCCGATCGAGCAGTACTGGGGCAGGCAGCGCAGCGGGGTCGAGCAGTACCCCGCCGGCACGTGGGGACCGCCCGCGGCCGACGCGATGATGGAGCGTGACGGACGCACCTGGAGGATGCCGTGATCGTCGACCTGCCGAGCGCCAGCACATCGCTCATCAGCCAGCGGCTCATCGAGATCCGTGAGGACGTGGGCGCGATGGCGCTCAGCCGCGTGCTCACCCTCGTCGTCGTCGTCCCGGAGGGCGACGCCGAGGAGGCCCTCGCCGTCGCCAACTCCGCGAGCCACCAGCACCCGGCCCGGATCATCTGCGTGATCCTCGCCAACGCGCGCGGCAAGGCCCGGCTGGACGCCCAGATCCGTGTCGGCGGCGACGCGGGAGCCTCCGAGGTCGTCGTGCTCCGCCTCTACGGCGAGCTCACCCGCCACGCGCGCAGCGTCGTCACCCCACTCGTCCTGCCGGACTCCCCCGTCGTCGCATGGTGGCCCACCGACGCTCCCAAGGACCCGGCCCAGGACCCCGTGGGCGCGATGGCGCAGCGACGCATCACCGACTCCTCCGCGGAGGCGAGCATCGGCCCAACCCTCAAGCGGCTGGCCCGCACCTACGCGCCCGGCGACACGGATCTCGCCTGGAGCCGGATCACGCTGTGGCGTGGCCTCCTCGCGACGACGCTGGACCGGGCTCCCTTCGAGCCGGTGACCGCGGCGACCGTCGTCGGGGCCGGGGACTCCCCTTCGGCCGACCTCATCGCCGGCTGGCTGCGCCACCGACTGCGCTGCCCCGTCGCCATCATCCGCTCGCGCAACGGCACCGGTCTGGTGAGCGTGCGGCTCGAGCGGGCCTCCGGACCCATCGACCTGGTGCGTCCCACCGCGAGCGACACCGCGACTCTCGACCAAGCGGGGCAACCGCGCCGGGCCATCGCCCTCGCCCCCCGCTCCGACGCGGAGTGCCTGGCCGACGAGCTGCGACGACTCGACCCCGACGAGGTCTACGAGGACGCCCTGACGCGGGGCCTGCCGGAGGTGACCCGTCGTCGCCTGACGATGACCGAGGCGGTCGAGCAGGGCCTCGTCCCCTCCCCGAGCGATGCCCGGCGCACCGCCGTCCGGCTCGCCGAGAGGTCGAAGGAGGCCATCCGCAGCGCGATGGTCCAGGCCGAGCCCGAGGCCGCCGACAGCTCGCCCGAGGCCGTCAAGGTCGCCGTGCGCGAGCGGCTCGACGAGAGCCCGGCATGACCGCGACGCCGCTCGTCCTCGTCCACCCCGACAGCGAGACCCTCGCCGAGATGACGGCGGCCCGGCTGCTCACCGTCGTCCAGGAGGCAGTGGCCGCCCGTGGAAGGGCCGACCTGTCCCTGACCGGCGGGTCCATGGGGTCGGCCGTGGTGGGCGCCCTGTCCGGTCACCCCCTTCGCTTGCTCGTGGACTGGACCCGGGTGCACGTCTGGTGGGGTGACGAGCGCTACCTGCCGGCGGGCGACCCGGATCGCAACGACGTGCAGAACGATGCCGCCGGTCTGCGGCTGCTCGGTCTGCTGCCCGAGCACGTCCACCGGGTCGCTGGTCCGGATGCCAGCGCCTCTCCCGAGGAGTCGGCGGCCGCGTACGAGACCACCCTGCGCGAGCACGGCGGCGGGGAGTGGGACGTCGTGCTGCTCGGCGTCGGGCCCGACGGGCACGTCGCCTCGCTCTTCCCCGGGCACCCGGCCCAGCTGCTCGACGATGCGCTGGCCGTCGCAGTGCACGACTCCCCCAAGCCCCCGCCCACGCGGGTGTCGCTGACGACGGGGTGCCTGTCGCGGGCCCGTGAGGTGTGGTTCGTCGTGGCCGGCGAGGACAAGGCCGAGGCCGTGGCGAAGGGAGTGGCCGGCGCCCCGGCAGGTGAGAGCAGCGCCGCCCGGGTCAGGGCCCGGGGACGTACGCTCTGGCTGGTCGACGAGGCCGCCGCGTCGCGGCGCCCCTGACCTGCGGCGCTACTGGATCAGGCCGCGGTCGCGCAGCTCACCCAGCCGCTCCTGGAGGATCGCGTCACCCTCGGAGTCGGAGCGGCGCTCCTTCACGTAGGCCAGGTGGGTCTTGTAGACCTCCGCCGTCGGCGGGGCCGGCGGGTTGTCGCGGTCCTGGCCGGCCGGCAGTCCGCAGAACTTGCACTCCCACTGCTCCGGGACCTCGACGCTGTCGTCGACCGCGAAGGAGGGGGTGACCTCGTGCCCATTGGCACACCAGTAGGTCACGAAGGTGCGCGGCGCGGCCTCGCCCCGCTCCGCCTCGCCCATGGGGCCGGCGCCGATGCGGCTGCCGCGGATCGCATTGCCACCAACCATGTCGTGCTCCTCGTGTGTGTGGAGGGGGACGCGTCAGGCGTCGAAGCGGTCGACGAGACCGATGCCGACGATCGCGGCGAACCAGATCAGGCCGACGACGATCGTGAAGCGGGAGAGATTGCGCTCGGCGACGGACGAGCTGCCGAGCGACGCGGACATGCCGCCGCCGAACATGTCGGACATGCCACCGCCCTTCCCCTTGTGCATGAGGATGAGCAGGGTGAGGATCAGGCCGGTGATCACGAGGATCACCTGGAGTCCGATGCGGACGGCGTTCACGCGTTCAGGTCCTTGTCGGTCGGGACTGGGTCGGGCACCACCTGGCGACGGCGCCCGGCTCAGGATACCCCGCGTCACGGGAACCGCTGCCGACCGGGCACCGCGTGTGCCGTCAGGTGGTCAGGTGCTGCTGGTAGCGGCAGATCGCCGCAAACTCCTCGGCCTGCAGGGAGGCTCCACCGACGAGGGCTCCGTCGACGTCCGCACCGGCCATGATCGAGGCGACGTTGCCCGACTTCACCGAGCCTCCGTACAGGACGCGCACGGCGTCGGCGACCTCGGGCGAGTACAGCTGCGCCAGACGCCCACGGATCGCCGAGCACACCTCCTGCGCGTCGTCGGGCGTGGCGACCTCACCGGTGCCGATGGCCCACACGGGCTCGTAGGCGATGACGACGGTCGCGGCCTGCTCGGCGGTGATGCCGGCGAGGCTGCCCTCGAGCTGGGTCAGGACGTGCGCGACGTGCTCGCCTGCCTGCCGCACATCGAGGCCCTCCCCGACGCAGACGATCGGCACGAGGCCGTGCCGGTACGCCGCCACGGCCTTGCTCGCGACGACCGCGTCGCTCTCGCCGTGGCCCTCGCGACGCTCGCTGTGGCCGACGACCACGTACGTGCACCCGAGCTTGGCGAGGAAGGCGCCGGAGACGTCACCGGTGAAGGCGCCTGAGTCGTGCGGGCTGACGTCCTGCGCGCCGTAGCGCAGCGCGAGCCGGTCACCCTCGACGAGGGTCTGCACGGAGCGCAGATCGGTGAAGGGCGGCAGCACGGCGACCTCGACGCTCGCCGGGTCGTGCTTGGCGTCGCGCAGGGTCCAGTCGAGCTTTTGCACGAGATGGGTGCCCTGCAGGTGGTCGAGGTTCATCTTCCAGTTGCCCGCCATGAGCGGGGTGCGAGTCGCCATGTCAGCCCGCCTGCTCGGTGAAGACGGACAGACCCGGCAGCTGCTTGCCCTCGAGGTACTCGAGGCTGGCCCCGCCACCGGTGCTGATGTGCCCGAAGTCCTCGTCGGCGAAGCCGAGCTGGCGCACCGCGGCCGCGGAGTCCCCGCCACCGACCACGGTGAGGGCACCGCCCTTCGTCGCCTCGACGAGCGCCCGCGCCACCGCCTCGGTCCCGGCGGCGTACGGGGCCATCTCGAAGGCGCCCATGGGGCCGTTCCAGAAGACGGTGCGGCAGTCAGCCAACTTGTCCGCAAAGAGCCGCGCCGAGTCGGGCCCGATGTCCAGGCCCATCCGGTCACTGGGGATGTCGTCGGCGGCGACGACCTCGTGGTCGGCGTCGGCCGAGAAGGCGCTCGCCGCGACGACGTCGGTGGGCAGGACGATCTCGACCCCGTCGCGCTCGGCGCGCTCGAGGTACTCGGTGACCGTCGCGAGCTGGTCCTCCTCGAGGAGGCTGTTGCCGACCTCGTACCCCTGGGCCTTGAGGAAGGTGAAGACCATGCCGCCGCCGATGAGCAGACGGTCGGCAGTGCCGAGGAGGTTGTCGATGACGCCGAGCTTGTCGCTGACCTTGGCGCCGCCGAGGACGACCGCGTAGGGCCGCTCCGGGTCGCTCGTCAGCCGGCGCAGGACGTCGACCTCGGTGCGCACGAGCCCGCCCATGGCCGAAGGGAGCCGCCTCGCGATGTCGTAGACCGACGCCTGGGCGCGGTGCACGACGCCGAAGCCGTCGGACACGTAGGCGTCGGCCAGCTGGGCCAGCTCGTCGGCGAAGGCGCCGCGCTCGGCCTCGTCCTTGCTCGTCTCACCGGCGTTGAAGCGCAGGTTTTCCAACAGTGCCACCTGGCCGTCGGCCAGACCGGCGACGACCGACCGGGCCGACTCCCCCACCGTGTCGCTGGCGAAGGCGACCTCGCTGCCGAGGAGCTCACCCAGACGGGCGGCGACCGGCGCGAGCGAGTACTGCGGGTCGGGCGCGCCCTTGGGGCGACCGAGGTGCGCGCAGACGACGACGCGGGCACCGGCCTCGACGAGCTGGGTGATCGTCGGCAGCGAGGCGCGGATGCGCCCGTCGTCGGTGATCGTCGCGCCGTCCAGCGGGACGTTGAGGTCGGAGCGTACGAGGACGCGCTTGCCGCGCAGGTCGCCGAGGTCAGCGAGGGTCTTCACGTGTGCCTTTCGGGTGGGGCCGTCGGGAGGAGGTCAGAGGGAGGCGCCGACGAGGGTGACGACGTCGACGAGGCGGTTGGAGTAGCCCCATTCGTTGTCGTACCAGCCGACGACCTTGACCTGGTCCCCGATGACCTTGGTCAGTCCGGAGTCGAAGATACAGCTGGCCGGGTTGGTGACGATGTCGGACGAGACGATCGGGTCCTCCGTGTAGACGAGCCGGCCGGCGAGCGGCCCCTCGGCTGCGGCGGCGCGCATGATCTCGTTGACCTCCTCGACCGAGGTCTCGCGGGCGGCCTCGAAGGTCAGGTCGGTCGCCGAGCCCGTCGGCACGGGGACGCGAAGGGCGTAGCCGTCGAGCTTGCCCTCGAGCTCGGGAAGCACGAGCGAGACCGCCCGGGCCGCTCCCGTCGAGGTCGGGACGATGTTGAGCGCCGCGGCTCGGGCGCGTCGCAGGTCCTTGTGCGGGCCGTCCTGCAGGTTCTGGTCAGCGGTGTACGCGTGGATCGTCGTCATGAGTCCGCGGGTGATGCCCAGTCTGTCGTTGAGCACCTTGGCCATCGGCGCGAGGCAGTTGGTCGTGCACGAGGCATTGGAGATGATCGTGTGCCGCGTGCCGTCGTACTGGTCGTCGTTGACCCCCATGACGATGGTGATGTCCTCGTTCTTGGCGGGAGCCGAGATGACGACCTTGGTGGCACCGGCCTCGACGTGGGCGCGTGCCGCCTCGCCGTCGGTGAAGAAGCCCGTCGACTCCACGACGACGTCGACGCCGAGGTCACCCCACGGCAGCTGCGCCGGGTCGCGCTCGGCGAGCGAGGTGATGAGCCGCCCGTCGACCTCGATCCCACCCTCGACGACGTCGACCTGCCCCCCGAACCGGCCGAGGATCGAGTCGTACCGCAGCAGGTGGGCCTGGGTCGCGTCGTCGCCCAGGTCGTTGAAGGCCACGACCTCGACGTCCGCACCCGACTCCTCGACCGCGCGGAAGAAGTTGCGGCCGATGCGGCCGAATCCGTTGATCCCTACTCGAACAGTCACAGGTGGTGCCTCCGATCGTCAGCGTCCACGGGACTACGGCGGCAGCCCCCGTTCGCCACCCAGCCTATGGCCTGCGTCACACCGCCGGCAGGGGTGTCCAGGTCGCGGTCGACGTCAGCCGTCGAGCATGTCCGAGGTCAGCGATGCCTCGGTGCCGGGGATGCCCTCGTCCTCGGCGCGCTTGTCGGCCATGGCGAGCAGCCGGCGGATCCGCCCGGCCACCGCGTCCTTGGTCATCGGGGGGTCGGCCCGCTGGCCGAGCTCCTCGAGCGAGGCCTCCTTGTGCTCCAGCCGCAACTGACCGGCCTCGCGCAGGTGGTCGGGGATGTCGTCGCCGAGGATCTCCAGGGCGCGCTGCACCCGCGCCCCGGCAGCGACGGCCGCCCGAGCCGAGCGCCGCAGGTTGGCGTCGTCGAAGTTGGCCAGGCGGTTGGCCGTCGCCCGCACCTCACGTCGCATGCGGCGCTCCTCCCAGGCGAGGACCGCGTCGTGGGCGCCGAGGCGGGTGAGCATCGCGCCGATCGCGTCACCGTCGCGGATGACGACGCGGTCCACGCCGCGCACCTCCCGGGCCTTGGCGGGGATGCCGAGGCGCCGTGCGGCGCCGACGAGCGCCAGTGCGGCCTCCTGACCGGGGCAGGTGATCTCCAGCGACGAGCTGCGCCCGGGCTCGGTCAGGGACCCGTGCGCGAGGAAAGCGCCACGCCAGGCGGCCTCGGCGTCGCACGGGGAACCGCCCACGACGCGCGGCGGCAGACCCCGGACAGGACGACCATCGGCATCGATGAGGCCGGTCTGCCGGGCGAGCGCCTGGCCGTCCTTGCTCACCCGGACGATGTAGCGGCTGCCCTTGCGCAGCCCCCCGGCCGCGAGCTGCTGGATGGGGTCGCAGTCGTAGCCGTAGAGCTCCTTGACGTCGCGGCGGAGGCGGCGCGCGGCCTGGGCGGTGTCGAGCTCGACCTCGATGACGATGCGTCGGTTGACGAGGTGGAGACCGTTGGCGAAGCGCAGCAGGCTCGCCACCTCCGCCTTGCGGCAGCAGGTCTTGGTCACCTCGAACCGGCTCAGCTCGTCCTTGACCTTGTCGGTCATCGCCATCGGCGGGTTCCTTCCACGTTGTCAGGCAGCAGCGGCCCGGGGACGGGCCAGCGCATCAGGAGAGGATGTCACGATAGGCGGCCGCCAGGCGCAGCGCATCGTGCTGGCCCCGGTGGTCCAGGCGGGAGAGGGGCGCGACGACCAGCTCGGCGCCCAGTCGCTCGCAGGCGTCGGTGAGGCGGTGACGGTCCTCGATCGTCAGGGGGTCGGCGAGCACGGTGTCGAAGCGCAGCTCGGGCGCGAGGTCGTGCAGGGTCTCGATGTGCCGGGTGGCCGAAAATCCGCGTGTCTCCGCCGTGTGCATCTCGAGGTTGAGCGTCAGCACCTTGCGCGCCCTGGCCCGGACCAGCGCGTCGCGCAGCTCGGGCACGAGCAGGTGCGTGAGCACCGACGTGTACCAGGACCCCGGGCCGAGCACGATGTGGTCAGCGGCGTCGACCGCTGCGACGGACTCCGGGCGGGCCGGTGGGTTGTCCGGCTCGAGGGAGATCGACTCGACGAGACCCTTGGTGCGGGCCACCTCGACCTGGCCACGGACCGTCGTCGCCACCGTCGGGTCCGTGGCGTCGAGGCCGCTGACTTCGGCGACGAGCTCGAGCGGCACCGCAGCCATCGGCAGGACCCGGCCGCGAGCGCTCAGCAGGCGCCCGACGAGGTCCAGGCCCGTCACCGGGTCCTCGTGGAGCTGCCACAGGGCGACGATGAGCAGGTTGCCGAGCGCGTGGCCGGAGAGGTCCCCGTCGCCGGTGAAGCGGTGCTGCAGCACGTCGCTCCACGTCTGGCCCCACTCGCTGTCGTCGCAGAGTGCGGTGAGGGCCATCCGAAGGTCCCCGGGGGGCAGCACGTCGTAGTCGGCACGCAGCCGGCCGGACGAGCCACCGTTGTCGGCGACGGTGACGATGGCGGTGACCTGGTCGCAGACGAGGCGAAGGGCGGACAGGCTCGCCGCGAGCCCGTGCCCACCTCCGAGAGCCACGACCTTCGAGGTGCGCAAGGAGTCGACCACGGCTACTCCTGCCCCAGGTCGCGGTGGACGACGAAGGTCGCGACGTGGTCGGACCCCAGGCGCGCGGCCAGAGCCTCGGCGATGGCCACGGAGCGGTGCTTGCCGCCGGTGCACCCGACGGCGAGGGTGACGTACCGACGGTTTTCGCGGAGGTACCCCCCGATGACGGGCGTCATGAGGCCCTCGACGCCGTCGATGAACTCCCGGGCGCCCGGCTGCGAGAGGACGAAGTCGGAGACCTGCGTCTCCTGCCCCGTGTGCTGACGCAGCTCGGGCACCCAGAAGGGGTTGGGCAGGAAGCGCATGTCGAAGACGAAGTCGGCGTCGAGCGGCACGCCGTACTTGAAGCCGAAGGACAGCACGGCCAGGCGCAGCCGGTCGGAGCTCTCGGCCTGGAAGAGGGGACTGATCTTGCGGCTCAGCTGGTGCACGTTGAGCCCGGAGGTGTCGATGATGCTCTCGGCCTCGGCCCGCACCTCGGCCAGCACCTCGCGCTCACGGATGATGGCGTCGAGCAGTCGCCCCTTGCCCTGGAGCGGGTGCGGGCGCCGCACGCTTTCGAAGCGCCGCACGAGAGCCTCGTTGGTGGCCTCGAGGAAGATGAGGTGGGTGCGCCAGCCCCGCTCCCGCAGGACCCGGATCGACTCCGTCAGCGTCTCGAAGCCCTGGGCGCGCACGTCGAGGACGATCCCGATCCGAGCGGCCCGACCGTCTCCGACGAGGTCACCTCCGCGGTCGACGCTCACGTGGAGCAGGTCGGGCATGAGGCTCACGGGCAGGTTGTCGATGACGTACCAGCCGTGGTCCTCCATGACGTTGCCGACCGTCGACCGACCGGCACCGCTCATGCCGGTGACGACGACGACCTCGGGCTCGGCGGCGTCGTCCGCACCGGGGACGACGGGGGCTTCACTCACGGCTGCTCTCCTTCGTCGAGGACCTCACCGGTGGTGAGGTTCACGGCGGGTGTCGGGGTCTGCGCGGACAACTCTGCCGCAATCCGGGCGGCGAGGGAGGGTCCGATCCCCGGAGTGGACGCCAGCTCCTCCGCGGAGGCCGCCCGGATCCGCTTGACGGAGCCGAAGCGCGTGAGCAGCGCCTTGCGCCGCGACTCCCCCAGCCCCGGGATCCCGTCGAGCGCACTGCGGGTCATGGACTTGCTGCGCCGCTCGCGGTGGAAGGTGTTGGCGAAGCGGTGCGACTCGTCACGCAGCCGCTGCAGCAGGTAGAGCGCCTCGCTGTTGCGGGCGAGGATCACCGGGTGGTCGTCGCCGGGGACCCACACCTCCTCCAGCCGCTTGGCCAGGCCGACGATCGCGACGTCGTCGACGCCGAGCTCGTCGAGGACCTGCTGCGCGGCGGCCACCTGCGGCGCACCGCCGTCGACGACGACGAGGTTGGGCGGGTAGGCGAAGCGGCGGGCCTCCCCGGTCTCCGGGTCGGTCGCCTCGCGCTCGCGGTCATTGAGATGTCGCTGGAACCGCCGGGTGAGCACCTCGTGCATCGCGGCGGTGTCGTCGGTGCGCCCCTCGACGTCTCCGCGGACGATGAAGCGTCGGTACTCCGCCTTGCGCACCAGGCCGTCCTCGAAGACGACCATCGAGCCCACGACGTCGCTGCCCTGCACGTGGCTGATGTCGTAGCCCTCGATGCGCAGGGGGGCGTCGTCCAGCCCGAGGGCCTCTTGGAGCTCCTGAAGGGCCTGGCTGCGCGCGGTGAGGTCGCCGGCACGGGCCACCTTGTGCCGTGCGAGGGACTGCTCGGCATTGCGCGCCACGGTCTCCATGAGGGCCCGCTTGTCGCCACGTTGCGGCACCCGCAGACTCACCGCGCTGCCGCGGCGATCGCCGAGCCAGGCCGAGACGCCGTCGGCGTCCGGCGGGAGCACGGGGACGAGCACCTCTCGCGGGACGGTCTCACCCCCTTCGCCGCCGTAGACCTGCTGCAGCAGGTGCTCGACGAGCTCGGGCAGGTCCTCGGCGTCCTTCTCCGCGACCCATCCCCGCTGTCCGCGGATCCGGCCGCCGCGGACGTGGAAGACCTGGATCGCGACCTCGAGCTCGTCGTCGGCGAGTGCGAAGACGTCGGCGTCGGTGCCGTCGGGCAGGACGACCGCCGACTTCTCGAGGGCCTTGGTCAGGGCCGCGACGTCGTCGCGCAGGCGGGCGGCCTGCTCGAAGTCGAGGTCCGCGGCCGCGGCCTTCATCTGCCGCTCGAGGCGGCGCACGAAGCGGGCGGTGTCACCGGCGAGGAAGTCGCACAGCTCCTGGGCCAGGGCGCGGTGCTCCTCGGCACTGACCCGGCCGACGCAGGGGGCGGAGCACTTGTCGATGTAGCCGAGCAGGCACGGCCGACCGGACTGCTCGGCACGCCTGAAGACGCCCTTGCTGCACGTGCGCACGGGGAAGACCCGCAGCAGTAGGTCGAGGGTCTCGCGGATCGCCCACGCGTGCGTGTAGGGGCCGAAGTAGCGCGTCCCCTTGCGCTTGGCACCGCGCAGGACCTGCGCGCGGGGGTAGTCCTCGCCCATCGTCACGGCGAGATAGGGGTAGGACTTGTCGTCGCGGTACTTGACGTTGAAGCGCGGGTCGAACTCCTTGATCCACGCGTACTCGAGCTGGAGGGCCTCGACCTCGGTCGACACGACGGTCCACTCGACACTCGCACCGGTCCGCACCATCCGCGAGGTGCGCGGGTGCAGCGCCGAGATGTCCTGGAAGTAGGAGGACAGCCGCGAGCGCAGCGACTTCGCCTTGCCGACGTAGATGACTCGGCCGTGCTCGTCCCGGAATCGGTAGACCCCGGGGTCGGTCGGGATCGAGCCCGGGGAGGGTCGGTAGGTCGCCGGATCTGCCACCCCCCGAGCCTAGGAGACGCTCACGACATCCCCGTCGACGGTCGCGGTCCGGGCGGTGAGCCCCTCCGTGGCCGGGCCCTGGACCACCGAGCCGTCAGCGGGGTCGAAGCGGCTGTCGTGGCAGGGGCAGATGATCGCCTCGGTCGTCACCGTGTCGACGGCGCAGCCCTGGTGCGGGCAGGTCGCGTCGAAGGCCTTGAACTCGCCCGCCGACGGCTGGGTGACGACGACGCGATCACGCACGACGCCACCCCCTTCGGGCACCTCCGCGACGGGGACGGTCACCGCCTCACCGCCGCCCGAGGCACCGCCGGCGTCACCGCCGTCCCCACCGCAGGCGGCGAGCGTGCCGGCCCCTCCGGCCGCAGCCACCAGCCCGATCGCCGTGCGTCGTGTCGTCGTCATCTCAACCTCCGGGTGCGAGTTGGTCCGTGGGGTGCCATGCTTCCACTCACCTCGCGCACAGCGCGCTCCGTCAGGACTTGGTAACGAGCCGGACACGGTCTTGCCATGTGGGACCGCACCTGCCCCGCGGAGGCCTACATTCCCTCCACAGCCTGCGACACAGAAGTTGCCGGCGGCGGCCGCACGGCCCCATTCCTAATCAGGAGGACACGTGAACAGGCGTTCCGTCATCTCAACTGGTGCGACCATCCTCGTCGCATCCATGGCCTTGTCCGCATGCGGGACCCGCGGCGGCGACAGCGGCGGGGACGGGGGCGGGGGCGATGGCGACAAGAAGGTCGTGAAGATCGGAGTCATCGCGCCGCTCTCCGGAGACCTGTCCGCTCTCGGTCTCGGGATCCAGCACTCCGTCGAGCTCGCGGCCGAGCAGGCCAACGAGTCCGGCGACCTCGGCGACTGGGAGATCGAAGTCGTCCCCCAGGACGACGAGGGCAAGCCCGAGGTCGGCAAGAACGCCGCCTCCACCCTCGCCTCCGACAAGGACGTCATCGGTGTCGTCGGCACCCTGAACTCCTCCGTCGCCGGCCCGGTCCAGCCGATCCTCGACAAGGCGAAGATCACCATGGTCTCGCCGGCCAACACCAACCCGACCCTCACCCGTGGCGCCAAGCCGGAGGACTCGCCCGAGCGCGTCTACGCGAGCTACTTCCGTGTCTGCACCACCGACACGGTCCAGGGCCCCTTCGCCGCCCGCTACCTCTACGAGAAGGCCGGCATCAAGGAGTTGGCGACGGTCCACGACAAGAAGACCTACGGCCAGGGTCTCGTCGACGCCTTCTCCGTCGAGTACAAGAAGCTCGGCGGCAAGATCGTCGCCTCCGAGACGATCAACCCCGACGAGGACAAGTACGACGCCGTCGTCTCCTCGCTCAAGGCGAAGAACCCCAAGGCCGTCTACTACGGCGGTGAGTACCCGCAGGCCGCCCCGCTGTCGCAGCAGCTCAAGGCCGGTGGCCTCGACGTCCCGCTCATGGGCGGTGACGGCATCTTCTCCCCCGAGTTCATCAAGCTCGCGGGCAAGGGCTCCGACGGTGACCTCGCGACCTCGGTCGGCGCCCCGACCAACAA
Organism: Janibacter hoylei PVAS-1; assembly: GCF_004025845.1. Lineage (NCBI taxonomy): Bacteria > Bacillati > Actinomycetota > Actinomycetes > Micrococcales > Intrasporangiaceae > Janibacter > Janibacter hoylei. The sequence goes on along the minus strand of NZ_PIPF01000007.1, from coordinate 15,603 downwards.
GCTCGACGCCGGCAAGAAGTTCCTCGAGGACTACGAGTCCGCCGGCTACAGCGACCCGGCGGAGGCATACGGCGCCTACGCCTACGACGCCGGCCAGTCGATCATCGAGGCCATGAAGGTCTCGCTCAAGGACGCCGACACGGTCGAGGACGCCCGCCAAGCGACCATCGACGCGATGAAGGACGTCTCCTTCGACGGCGTCACCGGCAAGGTCTCCTTCGACGAGTACGGCGACAACACGACCCGCGTGCTCACGGCCTACGAGGTCAAGGGCGGCGAGTGGAAGGACGTCAGCACCGAGGAGTTCAAGTGATCGACCTGACCTGATCACCCGATCAGGTCACCCGGTGGGGTGGGGACGCATGCGTCCCCACCCCACCGGCGAGCAGACACTCCTCGACGTCAGTCGACACACCACTCGACACCCCCCGACACGTGGTGGCCGCACGACCTGCGGTCACGTCCCAGGAGGACACGTGGAACAAGTCGCCCAGCAGATCGTCAACGGTCTGACCATCGGGTCCCTGTACGCACTCATCGCCGTCGGCTACACCGTCGTCTACGGCATCATCCAGCTCATCAACTTCGCCCACGGCGAGATCTTCATGATCGGCGCCTTCGGTGCGCTCTCCACCTCGCTCATCCTCTTCCCCGGGCAGACCGCCCTGTGGACCCTGCCGCTCATCCTCCTCGGCGCCATCGCCGCATCGGTGACCGTGGCGGTCGTCATGGAACGCGTGGCCTACCGGCCCCTGCGCAATGCACCTCGACTGGCCCCCCTCATCACGGCCATCGGCATCTCGGTCTTCCTGCAGGAGCTCGTCCGCGTCGGCTACAACGACCCGACGCTCTTCATCTCCGACGCCAACCCCTTCGACTTCCCCTCTGCCAAGCAGAAGGTCGTCTTCCCGCAGGTCGAGGGCATCTCCGGCGAGGCCTTCACCTTCGGTGACGTCACCCTGCAGCGCCCGGCGCTCTTCACCATCGCCTGCCTGGCGATCTGCGCCGTCGGCCTCTGGTACTACATCAACCGCACCCGCACCGGGCGCGCGATGCAGGCCGTCTCGCAGGACCCCGACACCGCGCGCCTCATGGGCATCAACGTCGACCGCATGATCGTCACCGCCTTCGCGGTCGGTGCCGCGCTGGCCGCCATCGCCGGCGTCGCCTACGGCCTGCAGACGACGAACATCAACTTCAAGATGGGCTTCATCTACGGCCTCAAGGCCTTCACCGCCGCCGTCCTCGGCGGCATCGGCAACATCCAGGGCGCCGTCGTCGGCGGGCTCGTCCTCGGTGTGCTCGAGGCCATCGCCATCCAGTACCTGCCCGGCGGCTCGCCGTGGAAGGACATCTGGGCCTTCTCGATCCTCATCCTCGTCCTCGTCTTCCGACCGCAGGGCATCATGGGCGCAAAGGTGGTGGACCGCGCATGAAGACGCTGTCCCGCAATCCCCGACTCGGCGGCCTCCTCGCCCTCGTCGGATCCGTCCTCCTCGTCGTCTCCGGGCTGCTCTCGTGGAGCTACGAGCCCATCCTCGGTGACATCTCGGTCCGCTTCTGGCCGGTCACCCTGCAGGTCTACGCCATGGTCATCGGCGTCGTCGCGCTCGTGCTCGCACTCGTCGCGTCCGGCCCCCTTCGTCGCTGGCAGGAGTACGTCGACCCGGCACGCGGTCTGCGGACCATCGGTGCCACGGCGCTGATCTTCACGATCGCCTCGCTCGTGGCGATCACCACGGAGACCGGCGGCCTCATCAATGCCAACGAAGGCGTGTGGATCGCGCTCGTCGGCGCGATCCTCGTCACGGCGGGCGGCTACCTCCTCGCCGAGATCAAGGTGCTCGACCCGACGTCGGTCGTCCTGCCCGCCTGGGTCGAGATCATCGTCATCGCCCTCCTGCTGGGTGCGGCGCTCTACACCGCGCAGTACGCCCTCAAGCAGAGCGAGCCATGGGTCCTCGTGCTCCTCGTCGCGATGCTCATCGGCGTGACGCTGACGCTCACGCGGTCCAACCTGGCCGCGTGGCTCGGCGGTGTGACGATGCGTCACCGGCGGGTCTTCACGCTCGCGACCTTCGTCGTGGCGCTGGCCTTCCCCTTCACCCAGGGCGGGTCCGAGGCCAACCTGACGATCGCCGGCAACGTGCTGATCTTCGCGGCCACGGCTCTGGGGCTCAACATCGTCGTGGGCCTCGCCGGACTGCTCGACCTCGGGTACATCGCCTTCCTCGGCGCCGGGGCGTACGTCGGCGCCTCGATGTCGATGTCCGCCTTCGCGACGATCGGGTGGAAGCCGCCCTTCCTCGTCGTCATGGTCATCGGCGCGATCGTCTCGAGCATCCTCGGCCTGATCATCGGTTCGCCGACGCTGCGGGTCTCGGGTGACTACCTCGCCATCGTGACCCTCGCCTTCGGCGAGATCTTCCGCCTGGCGATGTTCAACCTCGACGGCACGTCGGGCCCGATGATCACCCGGGGCTCCAACGGCATCAACGCCATCCCGGACCTGAACTTCTTCGGGTTCAACTTCGGGGAGACGCACAACATCCTCGGCATCGACATCCCGAGGGCGGGCAACTACTACTTCGTGCTCATTGCCCTCATCGTCTTCGTCATCGTCGTCTTCTCCCATCTCAACAACTCCCGCATCGGGCGTGGCTGGGTGGCGATCCGTGAGGACGAGCGCGCTGCCGAGGCCATGGGCGTCAACGTCTTCGGTCTCAAGCTGCTCGCCTTCGCCGGTGGCGCCTCGCTCGCCGGCATGGCGGGCACGGTCAAGGCACACATGGACCAGGCGGTCTCCCCCGACAGCTACATCTTCCTCGAGTCGGCCTTCCTGCTGGCTGCGGTCGTCCTCGGCGGCATGGGCACGGTCGGTGGCGTCCTCATCGGTGCCGCGCTGCTGAAGTTCCTCCCGGAAAAGCTGCGCTTCCTCGACGACTACCGACTGCTGATGTTCGGGCTCGTGCTCGTCGTCATGATGCGCGTGCGTCCCGAAGGCCTCGTGGCGAGCAAGCGTCGTCAGCTGGAGTTCCACGACGACGACGAGGACCTGGCCGAGACAGTGGTCATCGACGAGCTGGAGGCAGCCAAGTGAGCACCGCAACCGTCACCCCGCCCGAGCACGGGACGAAGGGGGGCGCCGGGGTCATCCTCGACGCCCGCAACGTCACGATGCGTTTCGGCGGCCTCGTCGCCGTCAACGACGTGTCGATGGAGGTGCGCGAAGGAGAGATCGTCGGCCTCATCGGCCCCAACGGCGCCGGCAAGACGACCTTCTTCAACTGCCTCACCGGGATGTACAAGCCGACCGAGGGGCAGGTCTCCCTCTTCGGCACGCAGATCCCCCCGAAGCCGCGCGCCGTCGTCCGGGCCGGCATGGCCCGCACCTTCCAGAACATCCGTCTCTTCGGCAACATGACGGCTCTGGAAAACGTCATGGTCGGTCGCTTCTGCCGCACCTCCTCCGGCGCCTTCACCTCGATCATCCGGGGCCCGAAGTTTCGTCGGGAGGAGCGGGAGACGACCGACAAGGCGCACGAGCTGCTCAAGTACGTCGGCCTCGGCTCGAGCGCGCACCTGCTCGCCCGCAACATGCCCTACGGCGACCAGCGACGTCTCGAGATCGCCCGAGCGCTCGCGACCGACCCCAAGGTGCTGCTGCTCGACGAGCCGACTGCCGGGATGAACCCTCGGGAGACCGAGCAGGCCATGGAGCTGATCTTCAAGATCCGCGACTCCGGCCTGGCCGTCGTCGTCATCGAGCACGACATGCGCTTCATCTTCAACCTCTGCGACCGCGTGCTGTGTCTCGTCCGGGGTGAGGTGCTCGTCCAGGGCACCCCGGGAGAAGTGCAGTCCGATCCTCGGGTCATCGAGGCGTACATCGGAGGCGCCGACGACGAGGACGAAGAGGTCGCCCCGCTCGAGGTCTCCACGACCTTCAGCGCGGTCGAGGACGAGGAGGACGACCGATGAGCGCCATGCTCGAGGTCAAGGACCTGGAGGTCTCCTACGGCAAGATCATCGCCGTCAAGGGCATCTCCTTCACCGTCGACGAAGGTGAGGTGGTCACCCTCATCGGCACCAACGGCGCCGGCAAGACGACGACGCTGCGCACCATCTCGGGCCTGCTGCGCCCGAGTGGTGGCGAGATCCTCTTTCGCGGGGAGCGGATCGACGCCACGCCGGCGCACCAGATCGTCAGCCTCGGTCTGGCCCACTCCCCCGAGGGGCGGCGGATCTTCCCGCGGATGACCGTGGAGGAAAACCTCCTCCTCGGCGCCTTCGGGCGCAGGGACAAGGAGATCACCAAGGACCTGCACGCGGCGTACGAGCTCTTCCCGATCCTCGGGGAGCGCTCCACGCAGCCGGCCGGCACCTTCTCGGGAGGTGAGCAGCAGATGCTCGCCATGGGACGGGCCATGCTCTCGCGGCCCAAGCTGCTCATGCTCGACGAGCCCTCCATGGGCCTGTCGCCGATCATGATGAAGCGGATCATGGCCACGGTGAAGACCCTGCAGGAGCAGGGCACCACGATCCTGCTCGTCGAGCAAAATGCCCGGGCTGCGCTCAAGCTCGCCACGAAGGGCTACGTGCTCGAGGTCGGCAAGATCGTCACCCAGGGCACGGGTCAGGAGCTCCTCCACTCCGACGAGGTCCGCAAGGCGTATCTCGGCGAGGACTGATCTCGTCCTCCTCGTCGCTCGGGTCACTCACGGCGGGAGCGGCGAGGAGGGGGTCGGCGCCCGCCGAAGTCCCCTCTTTCTCCCGCAGGCGCGGGGTGACGTGTCGGACTTCGGCTTGATGTGCGCCGAACCCCTCCTCACCTTCCTGCTCCGTCAGCCGGCCTTCTTCGCGCGGCGGGCCGCAGCGGCCGCCTTGCTGGAGACCGTCGCCTTCTTCTTCGGGGCGGCGGTCTTCCTCGTCGCTGACGTCTTCGCCGCCGTCTTCTTCGTCGCAGCGGTCTTCTTGGTGGTGCTCTTCTCCTTGGGGGTGGCCTTCTTCGCCGCGGGGGCGGGCTCGTCCTCGCGGACCAGCTCACCGATGACCGGCGGAGCGCTCTTGGCGAGGATCGGACCGAGGAACTGGCCGGTGAAGGAGCGCGGCACCGCCGCGACCTGCTCGGGGGTCCCGCTGGCGACGACCTGACCGCCGCCGGACCCCCCTTCGGGCCCCATGTCGATGAGGTAGTCCGCGCACTTGATGACGTCGAGGTTGTGCTCGATGACGAGCACCGAGTTGCCCTTGTCGACGAGGCCCTGCAGGACGAGGAGGAGCTTGCGGATGTCCTCGAAGTGCAGACCGGTCGTCGGCTCGTCGAGCACGTAGACCGTGCGGCCGTTGGAGCGCTTCTGCAGCTCCGCGGCGAGCTTGACACGCTGCGCCTCACCACCGGAGAGCGTGGTCGCGGGCTGTCCCAGCCGGACGTAGCCCAGGCCAACCGCATTGAGGGTCTTCATGTGGCGCGCGATGGCCGGCACCGCGGCGAAGAAGTCCTCGGCCTCCTCGATCGGCATGTCGAGGACCTCGGCGATGTTCTTGCCCTTGAAGTGCACCTCCAACGTCTCGCGGTTGTACCGCGCCCCGTGGCACACCTCACAGGGGACGTAGACGTCGGGCAGGAAGTTCATCTCGATCTTCAGCGTGCCGTCACCGGAGCAGGCATCGCACCGTCCCCCCTTGACGTTGAAGGAGAACCGACCGGGCTGGTAGCCACGGACCTTGGCCTCGCTCGTCTGCGCGAAGAGCTTGCGCACGTGGTCGAAGACCCCGGTGTACGTCGCCGGGTTGGACCGCGGGGTACGACCGATCGGGCTCTGGTCGACGTGGACAACCTTGTCGAGGTGCTCGAGACCGGTCACCGTCTTGTGCCGGCCGGGGACGCGGCGCGCGCCGTTGAGCTTGTTGGCCAGGACGTTGTAGAGGATGTCGTTGACCAGCGTGGACTTGCCCGACCCGGAGACCCCGGTCACGGCGACGAAGTTGCCGAGGGGGAAGGTGACGTCCACCCCGGTGAGGTTGTGCTCGCGCGCACCCCGGACGACGAGCTCACGGCCCGGCTCCTGCGGTCGCCGCACCTGCGGGACCGGGATCTCCAGGTCCCCCGACAGGTACCGGCCGGTGACCGATCGCTCGCTCGTCAGCAGGTCGGCCAGCGGGCCCGAGTGCACGACGTGACCACCATGCTCGCCCGCACCCGGACCGATGTCGACGACCCAGTCGGACGCGGCGATGGTGTCCTCGTCGTGCTCGACGACGATGAGCGTGTTGCCCAGGTCGCGCAGCCGGGTCAGGGTCTCGATGAGTCGGCGGTTGTCGCGCTGGTGCAGACCGATGCTCGGCTCGTCGAGCACGTACAGGACACCGACCAGCCCCGACCCGATCTGGGTCGCCAGACGGATGCGCTGGGCCTCGCCACCGGAGAGCGTGCCGGCGGCACGGGAGAGCGAGAGGTACTCCAGACCCACGTCGAGCAGGAAGCCGAGTCGAGCGTTGATCTCCTTGATCACCTGCTCGGCGATCTGCACCTCGCGCTCGCTGAAGTCGACGGTCTCGAGGAAGCCCGCGGCCTCACGGATCGACAGGGCTGAGACATCGGCGATGCTGCGGCCTCCGACGAGCACGGCGAGGGACTCGGGCTTCAGCCGCGTCCCGGAGCACGCGGGACACGGGATCTCCCGCATGTAGCCCTCGTACTTCTCCCGGCTCCAGTCCGACTCGGTCTCCGCGTGGCGCCGCTTGATGAAGGGGATGACCCCTTCGAAGCCCGTGCTGTAGGAGCGCTCGCGCCCGAAGCGGTTGCGGTACTTGACGTGCACCTTGTGGTTGCGGCCCTCGAGCAGAGCCTCACGGGCCCGGCTCGGCAGGGCCCGCCACGGGGTGTCCATGTCGAAGCCGAGGTCGTCGCCGAGCGCCGCCATCGTCCGCTGGAAGTACTGGGCCGACTGGGTCCCCTGCGCCCACGGGGCGATGGCCCCCTCCGCGAGGGTCAGGTCGTCGTCCGGCACGACGAGCTCGGCATCGACCTCGAGCTCGGTGCCCAGGCCAGTGCAGGTGGGGCAGGCGCCGAAGGGAGAGTTGAAGGAAAAGGAACGCGGCTCGATCTCGTCGATGCCCAGCGGGTGGTCGTTGGGGCAGGCCATCGTCTCGGAGTACCGGCGCTGCCGCTGCGGGTCGTCCTCGTCGAGGTCGACGAAGTCGACGACGAGCACGCCCCCGGCCAGCCCGAGGGCGGTCTCGACGGAGTCGGTGACCCGCTGCTTCGCCGCGCGGTCCTCCGGCCCCTTGGACACGAGGCGGTCGACGACCACGTCGATCGTGTGCTTGACCTGCTTTTCGAGAGTCGGCGGCTGCGCGAGCGAGACGACCTCGCCGTCGACCATGGCGCGGCTGTACCCCTTCGCCCGCAGCTCGGCGAAGAGGTCGACGAACTCGCCCTTACGGGCCCGCACCACCGGCGCGAGGACCTGGAAGCGTGTCCGGTCGGGCAGCTCGAGGAGCCGGTCGACGATCTGCTGCGGACTTTGCCGGGTGATCGGCTCGCCGCACACGGGGCAGTGCGGCCGCCCCACCCGGGCGTAGAGGAGGCGCAGGTAGTCGTGGACCTCGGTGATCGTGCCGACCGTCGAGCGCGGGTTGCGGTTCGTCGACTTCTGGTCGATGGAGACCGCCGGCGACAGACCCTCGATGAAGTCGACGTCGGGCTTGTCCATCTGACCGAGGAACTGCCGGGCGTAGGCGGACAAGGACTCCACGTAGCGCCGCTGGCCCTCGGCGAAGATCGTGTCGAAGGCGAGCGAGGACTTGCCCGATCCCGAGAGGCCGGTGAAGACCACGAGCGAGTCCCGGGGGATGTCGACATGGATGTTCTTGAGGTTGTGCTCGCGGGCTCCCTGGACGACGATCCGGTCGTGCATGCGGGAGCCGGCAGCCTTGGCAACAGTCACGCCCACCACCTTAGGCGGCGCCACCGACAACCCTCCCCCTTCCTGCTGCGGAGGACCCCAGGGCCTAACCTGTCGGGGTGAGCACCCCGATCGACGACTACGCCGCCATCGGCGACACCGAGACCGCCGCGCTGGTGTCCAGGGACGGGTCCGTCGACTGGCTGTGCCTGCCCCGCTTCGACTCGTCGTCGTGCTTCACCGCCCTGCTCGGCACCCCCGAGCACGGTCGGTGGCTCATCGGACCCGTTGGCGAGGCGACGACGACCCGCGCCTACCGCGGCGACTCATTCGTCCTCGAGACGATCCACCGCACCGCCACCGGCGCCGTCAAGGTCATCGACCTCATGCCGCTCGGCGACGGCCGCGCCGATCTCGTGCGGGTCGTCGAGGGCATCGAGGGCGAGGTGGAGATGCAGCACGAGTGGATCGTCCGCTTCGGGTACGGCCGCATTCGCCCGTGGGTCGCCCACTCCCCCGGCCACGAGCAGGACCACGAGGTCATCACCGCCATCGCCGGCAACGACATGCTCGTCCTGCGGGGCTCCCGCCTGCCCGTGTCCGACGGCGACCACCACCGTGACCGGTGGACCGTCCGGGCCGGCGAGCACTACAACTTCTCGACGACCTGGTTCGCCTCGTACAAGCCCATCCCGCCGCCACTCGACATCAGCTCCCGCATCGAGGCGACCTACCAGCGTTCGTCCGAGTGGGCCTCACGCTGCACCTACGAGGGGCCCTACCGCGCCGAGGTCGTGCGCTCGCTGCTCACCCTCCGCCTGCTCACCGACACGCGGCGCGGCGGCATCGTCGCGGCCGCGACGACGAGCCTGCCCGAGGACTTCGGCGGGGTGCGCAACTGGGACTACCGGTACTGCTGGCTGCGTGATGCCTCGCTCACCCTCGAGTCCCTGCTCAAGTCCGGCTACGTCGGCGCGACGAAGCTCTGGCGCGACTGGCTCGTCCGGGCCGTCGCCGGCGACCCCGAGGACATGCAGATCATGTATGCCGTCGACGGCGGCCGGGAGCTGCCCGAGCGGGAGCTCGACCACCTGCCCGGCTACGCCGACAGCCGGCCCGTCCGCATCGGCAACGGAGCGGTCGACCAGAAGCAGACCGACGTCCTCGGCGAGGTGATGATCGCCCTCGAGGACGCCCGCGCCCAGGGGCTGCGGGAGTCGCCGCAGTCGTGGGCCGTACAGCGCGCGCTCGTCAACAACCTCGCCGAGCACTGGGACCAGGCCGACAACGGTCTGTGGGAGATCCGCGGCCCGCTGCGGCACTTCACCCACTCGCGCGTCATGGTGTGGGCGGCCTTCGACCGCGCCGTCCGAGCCGTCGAGGTGCACGGCTACGAAGGTGAGGTCGAGCTGTGGCGTGACCTGCGCGAGCGGGTCCGTGCCGACGTGCTCGAGCGCGGGTGGAACGAGGCGAAGCAGACCTTCACCCAGCACTACGACACCGACGAGGTCGACGCCTCGCTGCTGCTCATCCCCATGGTCGGCTTCCTGCCGCCGGACGACCCCCGGGTGCACGGCACCGTGGCCGCCGTCGAGCGCGACCTCATGCGTGACGGCTTCCTCCTGCGCTATCGCACCGAGTCGGGCGTCGACGGGCTCGCCGGTGACGAGCACCCCTTCCTCGCCTGCTCGTGGTGGCTCGTCAGCGCGTACGCCCTGACCGGCCAGCTCGACGAGGGCCACGAGCTGATGCAGCGGCTGTGCGGTCTGCTCAACGACGTCGGCCTCGTCGCCGAGGAGTACGACGTCGAGGGTGACCGGCAGGCCGGCAACTTCCCGCAGGCCTTCAGCCACCTGGCGCTCATCGGTGCCGCCTACGCCCTGCGCGACGCCGAAGCCCGGACCACCACCACTGGAGGAGTGACCGCATGACCACCCCGACCGACGCCTACGACCCCGAGGTCGCCCCCGGCGGCCCGTGGGCCACCCGCGAGCTGACGCACCTGACGATCCGCAAGATGGCGGTGTCGGAGATGCACAACAACGTCTACCTGCTCACGTCTCGAGCCAGCGGCGCCCAGCTGCTCATCGACGCCGCCGACGAAGGTGACCGCATCCGTGACCTCGTCGCCGCCGGCGGGTCCGGGCTCGCCCAGATCGTCACCACGCACCAGCACTGGGACCACGTGCGGGCGCTCGAGGAGACGGCCGCGGCCTTCTCCTCGACGACCCAGGCGGGCGAGGACGACGCCGACGCGTTGCCCCTGGCACCCGACGTGCGGCTCCAGCACGGCGACACCGTGACCTTCGGCGAGATCACGCTCGACGTCATCCACCTGCGGGGCCACACCCCGGGCTCGGTGGCCCTGGCCTACGACGACCCGGAGGGTCACGTCCACCTCTTCACCGGCGACAGCCTCTTCCCGGGGGGCGTGGGCAACACCAAGAACCCCGGGCAGAGCTTCGAGTCGCTGTACGCGGACGTCACCGAGCGCGTCTTCGACGTCTACGACGACGCCACGTGGGTCTACCCGGGGCACGGGTCCGACACCACCCTCGGCGCCGAGCGCCCCCACCTCGCGGAGTGGCGCGAGCGGGGCTGGTGACGCACTGACCCCTGCCGAATTTCCCTAGGCAAATACGGCAGGGGGTGCGCATTTCCCTAGGGAAATGCGCCAGGGGGTGCGCATTTCCCTAGGGAAATGCGCACGGTCCCGCGGGTCAGTGGGTGGTCGCGACCTTCGCGCTGAAGCCGATCATCGCCGCGCCCATGCCCCCTTCGATCCCGCGACGGACCCGCGGCGCGGAGAGCACCGCCCGAGCGCGGTCGGCAAGGACCACGAGGCCGGTGAGCCACAGGCCACCGAGGGCAACGAGGCTCAGGGCGTACAGCGCGAGCACCGGGACGCCGGCGCCGTCACCGACGAACTGGGGCAGCACGGCAAGGTTGAAGGCCAGCACCTTGGGGTTGGTGATGTTGCACAGGAACCCCTGCGCGAAGACCTTGCCGTGGCCATCGCGCCGCCCGACCGGCACGGACTCGTCGGCATCGGGCGCGAAGTCGCCGCGCCACGCGGTCCACAGCGCGTGGGCCCCCAGCCACAGCAGGTAGGCGGCGCCCACCCACTTGACCGTGAGGAAGAGTGGCTCGCTCGCGACGATGATCGCGCCCAGGCCACCGGCCGCGAGCAGGCCCTGCACGGCCCCGGCGGCGCTCACCCCGGCCATCGTCACGAGCCCGGCTCCACGGCCGCGCACGAGAGCCGCCCGCAGGGTCAGTGCGGAGTCCGGTCCGGGCGCGATGGTGATCACGAGGACCAGCGCGAGGAAGGAGAGGTAGGTCGCCACGGAGCAAGGCTAGATTGCCCCCGTGAGTCGTGTCGATGCCGTCCCAGCGCCGGTCCTCGTGCTGGCCGGGGTCGTCTCGGTCCAGTTCGGCGGAGCGCTCGCCGCCACCCTCGTCCCCCAGATCGGTGCCGCCGGCTCCGTCGTGCTGCGCCTGGGCATCGCCACGGTCCTCCTCCTGGCCATCGCCCGGCCACGATGGCGCGGGCACAGCCGTCGGGACTGGCTCACCGTCGGCGCCTTCGGCGTCGCCCTGGGGCTGATGAACTTCGCCTTCTACGGCTCCCTCGGCCACCTGCCCATCGGGGTCGCCGTCACGATCGAGTTCGTCGGGCCGCTGACCCTGGCCGCCGTCCTCTCCCGTCGACCACGCGACCTCGCCGCCGTCGGTGCGGCCGCCGTCGGGGTGGTCCTCATCTCCCGGGCGCTGAGCATCCCGCTCGACGAGCTGCAGGGCACCGGCATCCTGCTCGCCCTCGCGGCGGGCGCCTGCTGGGCCGCCTACATCATCTTCTCCGGTCGCACCGGTGCGGCCTTCCCTGCTCTCGACGGCCTGGCCCTGGCCATGGTCGTCGCCACCGTCGTCGTCCTCCCCTTCGGCCTGCTCGACGTGGCGCGGCACGGCACCACCGGCTGGGACGGGGAGGTCCTGCTCAAGGGACTGGGCATCGCCGTCATGAGCTCGGTCCTGCCCTACTCGCTCGAGCTCCTCGCCCTGCGGCGGATGAGTCCCTCCGTCTTCGGGATCATGCTCAGCCTCGAGCCGGCCGTCGCCGCGCTCGCCGGTCTCGTCGTCCTCGGCCAGTGGCTCGAGCCCGTCCAGCTGCTGGGGATGGCTCTCGTGGTGCTCGCCAGCGTCCTCGTCCTGGGTGTCGGCGCCCGCCGGCCCCGCCCCGATCTGCCAGCCTGAGCCCCACCCAGCACGACGAAGGGGGTGCCCACCGCACGGTGGGCACCCCCCTGTCGAGGTGGGCTGGGCGGCTCAGTGGTCCGAGCTGATGCCCTGCTTGGCGTCCTTGTTGGACTTCCACAGGCTGGCCACGGTCGTGACACCGAGGATGACGACGATGGCACCGAGGGAAAACAGCGTCGAGATCTCCGGGACGCTCACGTGCTCGCCACCGTTGATGAAGGGCAGCGTGTTTTCGTGGAGCGCGTGGAGGATGAGCTTGACGCCGATGAAGGCGAGGAGGACCGACAGACCCAGGCTCATGTAGACGAGCTTCTTCAGCAGACCACCGATGAGGAAGTACAGCTGGCGCAGACCCATGAGGGCGAAGAGGTTGGCCGTCAGGACGATGTACGGCTCCTTGGTCAGGCCGTAGATCGCCGGGATGGAGTCGAGCGCGAAGAGCAGGTCCGTCATGCCGAGGGCGACGACGACGATGAAGATCGGCGTGGCGACGCGCTTGCCGTTCTCCTTCGTGAAGAGGCGCGAGGACCACTCCTCCGTGCTCGGCACGGTGCGCTGGAACCACTTGATGATGGCATTGGGCTCCCAGTCCTCTTCCTCGTCGTGCTTCTCGGTCGCGAGGTTGATCGCGGTGTAGATGAGGAAGGCACCGAAGATGTAGAAGACCCAGGCGAACTGGTTGATCGCGGCCGCGCCGACGAAGATGAAGATCGTCCGCAGGACGATGGCGATGATGATGCCCCACAGCAGTGCGGTCTGCTGGAAGCGCCCGGGCACGCCGAACTTCGACATGATGATGATGAAGATGAAGAGGTTGTCGATCGAGAGCGAGTACTCGGTCAGCCAGCCGGCGAAGAACTCGGTGCCACGGTCACCCCCTTCGAGGAACCACAGGACGATGCCGAAGATGACCGCGGCCGTCACGTAGATGCCGAGGATGACCGAGACCTCCTTGGTCGACGGCACGTGCGGCCTCCGGGCCACCATGACGACGTCGAAGGTCAGGACCGCTGCGGCGACCGCGAGCGTGAGCAGCCATGCCCAGGTGGGCACGTCCATCGTGCCGCCGCTCATGATCGCGGGTTGGAGGGTGGAGATCGTGGACAAGAGTTACCTTCCGGACAGGGTTGACGCGTCCGGAGGTCTCTCCCACCTATCGATGGCCGCTGCCCCGGGCCGGCAGAGCCGACCGTGTTGACGAGACAGCGCTCGGGGATACTCCCCTCCGCTGCGTCGAGTCTCTCACGTCATGCGCGCCGGCGCGTGGACCGAAGGGGGCCGGCCGGTGCCGCCCGCCCGTCACCGCGTCGCAGCGGTCATCTGTCGCAGTTCCTTCTTGAGGTCGCCGATCTCGTCGCGCAGGCGCGCCGCCAGCTCGAAGTGCAGGTCCGTCGCGGCCTGGTGCATCTGGTCGGTGAGCTCCTGGATGAGCCGGGCGAGGTCGCTCGCGGGCAGGTCGCGCCCACGCTCACTCGTCTCGGTCGCCGCCTTCGACCCGCGCCCCTTGCCCCGCGACTGGGCGCGCCCGGAGCCGAGGAGCTCGTCGGTGTCGGCGTCCTCCCGCTGGAGCATGTCGGTGATGTCGGCGATCTTCTTGCGCAGCGGCTGCGGGTCGATGCCCCGCTCGCGGTTGTAGGCGATCTGCTTCTCGCGCCGCCGCTGGGTCTCGTCGAGCGCCTCCTGCATCGACGGGGTCACCTTGTCGGCGTACATGTGCACCTGACCCGAGACATTGCGCGCGGCGCGCCCGATGGTTTGGATGAGGGAGCGGGCGCTGCGCAGGAAGCCCTCCTTGTCGGCGTCGAGGATGCTGACGAGCGAGACCTCCGGCAGGTCGAGCCCCTCACGCAGCAGGTTGATGCCGACGAGGACGTCGAACTCCCCCAGCCGCAGCTCGCGCAGCAGCTCGACGCGACGCAGGGTGTCGATGTCGGAGTGGAGGTAGCGCACCCGCACCCCCTTGTCGAGGAGGTAGTCGGTGAGGTCCTCGGCCATCTTCTTGGTCAGTGTGGTGACGAGCACCCGCTCGTCGCGGTCGGCGCGCTCGCGGATCTCGTGGAGCAGGTCGTCGATCTGGCCCTTGGTCGGCTTGAGCACGACCTCGGGGTCGACGAGCCCGGTGGGTCGGATGACCTGCTCGACGTAGCCGTCGGACTTGGCCAGCTCGTAGTCGCCGGGGGTCGCCGAGAGGTAGACGGTCTGGCCGATGCGCTCGAGGAACTCCTCCCACTTGAGCGGGCGATTGTCCATGGCGCTCGGCAGGCGGAAGCCGTGGTCGACGAGCGTGCGTTTGCGGGAGGCGTCGCCCTCGTACATCGCGCCGATCTGCGGCACGGTCTGGTGCGACTCGTCGATGACGAGCAGGAAGTCCTCGGGGAAGTAGTCGAGGAGGCAGTTGGGCGCGCTGCCGGGAAGGCGGCCGTCGATGTGCATCGAGTAGTTTTCGATCCCCGCGCAGCTGCCGACCTGGCGCATCATCTCGATGTCGTAGGTCGTGCGCATGCGCAGCCGCTGCGCCTCGAGCATCTTGCCCTGGCGCTCGAGGTCGGCGAGCTGCTCCTCGAGCTCGTGCTCGATGCCGGCGATGGCCCGCTCCATGCGCTCGGGGCCCGCGACGTAGTGGGTCGCGGGGAAGATGTGCATCTGCTGCTCCTCGCGGACGACCTCGCCGGTGAGCGGGTGCAGCGTGTGGATGCGCTCGATCTCGTCGCCGAAGAACTCAATCCGCACCGCGAGCTCCTCGTAGACCGGGATGATCTCGACGGTGTCGCCCCGGACGCGGAAGGTGCCGCGGGTGAAGGCGAGATCGTTGCGCGTGTACTGCATGGTGACGAACTGGCGGAGCAGGTCGTCACGGTCGATCTCGGCGCCGACCTCGAGGGTGACCATGCGGTCGACGTACTCCTGAGGGGTGCCGAGACCGTAGATGCACGAGACCGACGCGACGACGACGACGTCCCGACGGGTGAGCAGGCTGTTGGTCGCGCTGTGCCGCAGACGCTCGACCTCTTCGTTGATCGAGCTGTCCTTCTCGATGTAGGTGTCGGTCTGCGGGACGTAGGCCTCGGGCTGGAAGTAGTCGTAGTAGCTGACGAAGTACTCGACGGCGTTGTTGGGCAGCAGCTCCCGGAACTCGTTGGCCAGCTGGGCCGCGAGCGTCTTGTTGGGCGCCATGACGAGGGTCGGGCGCTGGACCTCTTCGATGAGCCAGGCGGTCGTCGCCGACTTGCCGGTACCCGTCGCACCGAGCAGCACGATGTCCTGCTCATCGGCTCGCACCCGTCGAGCGAGCTCGGCGATGGCGGTCGGTTGGTCACCGGCCGGCTCGTACTCCGAGATGACCTCGAAGGGAGCCACCGTGCGTTGCAGATCGGTCACCGGGCGCATGACGTCAACGGTAAGCCACGCCCCCGACAGTGGTCCCTGAGGAGGCGCG